>JAZQTW010000037.1:0-44515 GCA_045630985.1 Alphaproteobacteria bacterium | reverse complement strand
GGTGATGATCCTGATCCTGATCCTGATCCAAAGCCTGGTCCTGTAGACCCAGATAATCCTAATTGTCCTGCTAATAGTTACTATAGCAGTGGTGCAAAAAAATGTGTTTGTAATAGTGGATATGAACATTTTGGAGATAGTACAAAATGTTATGGTGTTATTCCAAATTGTGCCAATCAGGTAAAAGATGTTTGTACAAAATGCGAGGGAGGTTATCTGCTTCATGATAATCGTTGTTATAGAAAAATAGAAAATTGTGAGAATCAAGTAGGTGACAAATGTAATAAATGTGTTGCAGGTTATGGAATACATAATGGGGATGGTAAAATATGTTATCGTGATATTGAAAACTGTGACATACAAGAAAGGGCAGAATGTAGACAATGTATTACTGGTTATGGTACACATGGAAATCCTTCTCAATGTTATAAAAATGTAGAATATTGCCAAGATCAGATACAGGAATTATGTAAAAAATGTGAAACAGGCTACAATACATATGGCAATCCTTACAAATGCTATGGACAGAATCCTTGTGCAAGTTTTCCGCATACTGTTCCATTAAACGATGGACAAGATACATGTGTTTGCGATGAAAATAGAGGGTATACCGGTGAAAAGGACAAATGTTCTAGGGGATCAACAGAAGAAGTGAAAGAGGGAGATGGAAGTAAAGAGATTTGGCGAGATGATAATGCTAAATACTGTAACTCTCATGGTACATACATGATAGATGAAAGTGGCTCAGGTATGTGTGCTTGTTATGCAGGTTATCAAAATGCAAACGGTAAAGCTATTGGTTGCGCAGAATGTGCTGAAGGATATTCTAATGAGTTTAGTGCAAGTGGTCAATGTTTTAGAATAATGAGTTGCGAAGAAACAAAAGGCGAAGGTTTTGTTCAAGTAAATAATTCATGTAAATGTGCTGAAGGATATCTAACATATTATGATAAAAAAGAGAATATGAGGTGTGGACGTATTGAAGAAGAGTGTGCTAGTAAATATGAAAAGCATAAGTGGAATTTAGAGACTGAAAAGGTTGAATGTACATGTAAACCAAATTTTAATGAAGACTGTACAGCGTGTTTGGAAGGTTATGTTCTTAATGAAGATTATAATTGTGTGCGCATTGAAGAAGAATGCCCAGGAGGTGAGGGCTGGATAGGTGAAAATTGCGATATATGTCCTTCACAGTATAAGAAAACAATTGATGCTGATGGTACTGAACATTGTATTCAATGTGCAGATAATCGTGCTCAAGAAAATAATGAAGGATGTATGAAATGTAATGAAGTAGCTGGTTTTTTTAAGGATGAGTTTACTGGTGGTTGCATCAAAGACGGATGTAAAGCAGGTGAAGTTGGTTACGTAGAGGTTGATGGATATTGTGTCTGTTCTGAAAATTATATCAGAAATAAAGAAGGTTTCTGCCAAGAAAAGAAGCCTGATATAGTTGGAGCATATCATAATATAAATAATTCTAACATAACAGTAATAAACGATGGTGTTCTTAGAGATGTTTATGGAATGAAAGCTGTAATGTTAGATGAAGAAGGTAAAGAGAAAAAAGATGCAAAAGGAAATTTGGTATATTATGATAGTGTTTATAATGCACAAGCAATAAAGTCATCACAAAATGCATCAATTGATATAACAAATACTAATTCAAGCGAAAATAATATATATGGTATATACTCAGATTCTATGATTTATAATGCAGCAGCGGATAATTCTATTGAAAATGATTCTGATAATGATTTATCAGCTTCTGCATCAATAAAAATAAAAGATACCTATTCAGATTCTAAAATATATGGAATTTATAATCTAGGAGAGGGCAATACACATAATGCATATACATTTTCAAATAAAGAAGAGACATACAACGAACCAAGCCAAAGTAAATCAATAGCTTCTATAGAAATAAACAAAGATAAAAATTCTACAGGCAACATAACAGGTATACATGCAAATAAAAACATATATAATGCAATAGCCTATACAAGTGATGGAACCGGAGCCAATGTAGAAAGTTTTGGTAAAATAAAATTAAAAAATGAAGGCTCTGGAGATGCTATAGGTATTCAGGGCAATAATAATGATGCAGAAGTAGTAAATGCTTTAGCATATATGGATTCAGCAGTTTCAAGTGCTGTCGCAACAGGAGAAATAGAAGTTGAATCAGAAAAAACAGCATATGGTATAAAAGCAAGAAGCACAGTAATAAACAGTGAAACTCAATTTAAAAGACAATATAATAAGTTAGGTGATAAATTTGAATCTTTAGGAAAAATAAATGTAACATCTAATTCAGCATTATCTCAAAATGGAGCATATGGTATATTTATTGAAGATGGATCAGATATTAAGACTGATGTATATAATGCTATGGGATATAATGCAAAAGGCATAATTACAGTTAATAGTACATCAGGTAGTAGCGCATATGGTATATATTCGAATGCTCTAGCATATTATGAAAAAAAAGAAGGTGAAGAGCAAAATGGAGAAGATACAAACGCTTACTACAACACGGTATACAATGCTTTTAGATCATCAGCAATTTATGGAGGGAAAGATAACTTATCCGATGGTACAATAAATCTAAATATAAGCGGTAAAGCTGGAGCAGGAAGAGAAGCTATTGGCATATATAGTGCAAGCGATATATATAATTCATATGCTCTATCAATAAGTAGTGAGCAATTAAATACTAAAGGAACAATAAATATAAACGATTCATCAGAAACAGCAAGTCTTACAATTAAGGGAATTGAAGGTAGAGGTGTTGTTACAGCTAATGCTTATGCAACGAGTGTGACTAACAAAGATGATGATCCTGAAGGAGGACATAAAAATACAAAAACAAAATCTGTAGGAAATATAAATATAACAACAAAATCAAATAAAAATGGTCAACAAGATAAAATATACGGAATGTATAATGCAGCTCCTGTTGGACAAATATCATATATGTATAATGCAGCAGTAATAAAAGATGATAGTACAGCGGAAGGTAAAATTAATATAACAGCAGAACAATTTGCAGTAAACGAAATATATGGTATGTATGCTTCAAATACAGATGCTCATGTCGGAGAGGGTGATGCAAATGGTAAAAAAATTGTATATAATGCATATTATTCACATGCTGATGTAGATGAAGATAAATATGTTGGCGGAAATGTATTAGGCGAAATTAATATAAAAAATAACTCAAGAAGTAAAGGCTCTAATGCAAAATATTATGGCATGTATGTTCAAAACGGAATTGGATATAATGCGTATAGTACAAGTGAAAAAGCAAACGTAAAAGGTATAATAAATATTGATGCTAAAGGCGGAGAGACAGGCGAGGCAGTTGGTATGTACGGTATCAATTCTACCCTCAATAACTCTGGCAACTCAGAAATAAAAGTTTCAATTAGCAATTCAAATAATCAAGCTTACGGAATCAAAGGTTTTGATACAGATATTGTGAACGATGCTAAAATAGATGTTACTAGTAAGAATGGTGCTGCCTATGGTATTTATGCTGATAAAAAGTCAGTACTTAATGATACAAATGGGGTAATCAAAGTAAATGGATATGATGCTTATGGAATTTACGCAGTATCAGGGGAAAATATTGGTGAAGAGGTTTCTGTAATTAATAGAGGAACAATTGAACTTAGTGGTAAGAATAATAATATTGGTATATATGCCTCAGGTTCTAAAGCAACTGTAGATAATACAGGAAAAATCATAATAAATAACGAAGAGAATACAATAATATGTGATAAAGGTAGTTGTGATAAAAATGTTGCAATAAAACTAGAAAATAATGCAACTTTAGCAAATAAAGGAAAAATCTCAAGTACAAGTGGACTAGATTTTGAAAAAATGGGCGGAAATATTGTATTGGATAAAGGTGGCGAATTTATTACTGAAGAAGAAATAAAAGGCAACCTAAATGTATCATCTAATACAGTATCAGATACATTTGATAAAGAAACCCATATTGAAAAAGCTTTAACTGCAAAAAATATTGAAGATCTAAATCTTTTATCTAATTCATATATGTATAATGCATCAACTTCAGAAAATTCAGATGGCACTTTTGATGTGGTTATGTCTATGAAAGATTTATCTTCAATAAATGATGAAGATGTAGCTTCTTATTATCAAGAAAATTATAATGAGCAAAAGAATTTGAAATTATTCAATGTGATAAAGAGTGCAAAAACGCAAAGTGAATATAACAAACTTGATGCAGAGATTAGAGGTATAACCGTGCTTCCCAATATAACTCAAGAAGAGTTGAAAGTGGCTCGTAGTTTGGACACAAAGTTGATGACAGAGCTGTTTGAAAGTAAAGGCAATGATATACGTAAAATGGTTGGTGTTGATAATATGTATGTCGGTAGAGACAATATGGGCACACTAACTGGATACGATATTATGTCTCAAAGCATGTATGCTTTATATGATCAAAAACTAAATAACAATTATAGATTAGGTTTAGGTTTAAGCTTTACTCATACAGACACAGATTATAACAATGACTCAACTCGTAAAAACTTTATGGTTCAAGGATATGTTCCATTAACTTATACTAATGCTAAAGGTTTAACAGCTGTATCAATGGCAAGATTAGGTTATGCTGATGGTGATTATAGACGCTACTCAGATGGTAGGTCTTTTGAGGGTGATACAAATGGCATAACATATGGTTTGTTAAATGAGTTAAGATATACAATAACAGCAAATGGTATAAAACTAACTCCATTTATCGGATTAAATGCAATAGGTTGGTATCAAGATAGAATAGATGAAGGGGATTCAGAACTTGCTTTAGATGTTGCCTCTTCGCACGTATTCTCATTGGAAAGTGCACTGGGGATATATCTAGATAAAGATATCGAATTTGAACATGATAATAAATTAAATGTAGCTTTAGGTTTAGGGTATTATCATGAGTTTGCAGATCCTTATAAAGGTATGGATGCTCATCATAAAGGATCAATAGGTGACTACAAACTACGTCATAAAAAACTAAATAATCGTGACAGAGGTATTTTATCTGCAAAAGTAAATTACGATTATAAAGATTTCTCAATATATGGAGAATTAATGCAATACCTAGAGGATGAGTATCCAATTAAAGTAGATGTGGGACTTAAATATAAATTCTAATTTTATGAAATATAAAGAAAATTTTAGATAAGTGTAAAAAAATACTTTATTTTTAAAATTTTTGTGTTATAAGACAAAACATAATCTTTCATATACTACTTGAAAGTGGGGTCAAAAGCCCCGCTTTTTTGTTACTTAACATAAGGAGAAATATAGTGCAAAAACATTATCTAGCAGATATAATAGAGCCAGTAATAGAAGCTCTAGGCTATGATACAGTTAGGATTCTTACTATAGGCGATTCTAATCCTACAATTCAGATTATGATAGAGCATAAAGACTATGAAAAAGAATTAACAGTAGATGACTGTGCTAAAGTAAGTCGTGCAATATCTGCTATTATGGATGAAAAAGATCCTATAGAGAATAAATACACTTTAGAGGTAAGTTCTCCAGGATTAGATCGTCCTTTAACAAAAATAGAGCATTTTAAACGCTATATCAATTATGTAATAAAATTAGAAACTATTAACCCTGTTGAAAAACGTAAACGTTTCAAAGGTGTAATAGAGAATGTTACAGATGATAATCAAGTTGTTATGCTTATGGAAGGTGTATCATATAATATAGATTATGATAACATTTCAAAAGCAAAAATCGTTATAACAGATGAGCTATGGGAACAATTCCTTAAAGCTCAAAAAAATAAAGCTTAACCTAACCCAACATTTAAGAGGATACTATGGAAAATATTGTAAACATGCCAAGACCAGAAATTTTGATGGTAGCTGATACTGTTGCCAGAGAAAAAAATATTGATCGTGAAGATGTGTTTGAAGCTATGGAACTAGCTATTCAAAAGGCTGGTCGTTCTAAATATGGTTTTGAACATGATATTAGAGTTTCTATTAATCGTAAAACAGGTGCTATAACATTAGCTCGTTATCGTGCAGTTGTTGAAGAAATTGAAAATGAAACAACAGAGTTAACATTGCAAGAAGCTCAACGCATTAATCCAGATGTAAAAATTGGTGAATATATTATAGATCCATTACCTCCAATTGATTTTGGTCGTATTGCAGCTCAAACAGCAAAACAAGTTATTACACAAAAGGTTAGAGAAGCAGAACGTAATAAACAATATGAAGAATATAAAGAAAAAATTGGTACTATTATCAATGGTACAGTTAAAAGAATTGAGTTTGGTAATGTTGTTGTAGATATGGGTAAAACAGAAGCTATGCTTCGTCGTGATGAAATTATTCCAAGAGAAAGTTTCAAAAATGGCGATAGAGTTAGAGCTTATGTTTTAGATGTTCGTCGAGAGACACGTGGTCCACAAATTTTCTTATCACGTACATGCCCAGAATTTATGGCAAAATTATTTACATCAGAAGTGCCAGAAATTTACGATGGTTTAATTGAAATTATGGGCGTTTCTCGTGATCCTGGTTCAAAAGCTAAAATTGCAGTTCGCACAAAAGATTCTTCTATAGATCCAGTAGGTGCTTGCGTTGGTTTAAGAGGTATTAGAGTTCAAGCTGTTGTAACAGAGTTGCAAGGTGAAAAAATCGATATCGTACCTTATTCAGCAGATAGAGCACAATATATTGTTAGCGCTTTAGCGCCAGCAGAAGTAAGCAAAGTGGTGTTAGATGAAGAAAATAATCGTATTGAAGTAGTGGTTTCAGATGAGCAATATTCTTTAGCAATTGGTCGCCGTGGTCAAAATGTTAAATTAGCATCTCAATTGTTGAATGCAGATATTGATATTTTAACAGAAGAACAAGAGCGTGAACGTCGTGCAAATGAAAACCGTATTCGCTCAGAACGTTTTGTATCAGCTCTTGATGTTGATGAAATGATTGCTCATGTTCTTATTTCAGAAGGTTTTTCTACAGTTGATGAAATCGCATTGGTAGAGTTATCTGAATTAGCTTCAATTGACGGATTTGACGAAGATTTAGCTCAAGAATTACAAAATCGTGCAACTGCCTTCGTTCAAAAACGTAATGAAGAATTTATTGAAAAAAGTAAAACTCTCGGTGTAGATGAAAGCTTAAAAACTATTTCTGGTCTTGATCAGGATATGATATTAAATCTAGCAGAGCATGATGTTAAAACTTTAGATGACTTAGCTGATCTTGCAGCAGATGAGTTAATCGAAATTTTAGGTAATGACGTAATTACAGAAGTTGAAGCAAATCGTGTAATTATGGCCGCACGTGCTCATTGGTTTGCTGACGAAAGCAAATAAAAGAGGCTAAATATGGTAAAAGAGACGATTGAACGTAAATGTATTGTAGAAGGTATTGTTAAACCACAAGGTGATTTATTACGCTTTGTTGAGTTAAATAATGAACTTTTGCCTGATTTTAATAAAAAACTACCAGGGAAAGGAATGTACATTACAGCCAATCGTCTCCTTTTGGAAAAAGCGATAGAAAAGAAAATATTTAATAAAGTTAGTAAACATAATTTAAAGGTATCAGATAATTTCATTGATATAGTTGAGCAGTTATTAAAACAAAAAGCCTTAGATAGCATAAATATAGCTAGAAAATCAGGGGCTTTATTAACAGGTTTTGAAAAAGTAAAAGAGGCAATCAAAAAAAATAATGTAGAATTTATTATACAAGCAATTGATGCAGGTCATGATGGAAAAGAAAAGATGGCATTACTTGCTAAAAGTCTTGAAATATTTAATTTATTTAGTATAGATGAATTAGATGCGACTTTAAATAAGAGTAACACGGTACATATCGCAGTCTTAAAAAGTGATACGTCTCGTATGGTTTATCATAATTTAGAAAAGTATCAAAACTTTTTATCTTAAACGGAGAATATAACGCATGACAGAAGATAATGGCAATAAACTAACATTATCGGGAAAAACAACCCTAACATTGAAAAAAACAAACATAGCCCCCAAAGAGGGTAAAAAGGTTGTACAAGTTGAAGTTAGAAAAAAACGTTTCGTAACACAACCAACTCCAGCAAAATCATCTGTTGAAATTGATGAGGCTTTGGCTCAAAAACTAGAGTTATTAGCAAAAGCAAAAGAACATGATGCCAAAAGAAAGCAACAAGAAGAAGAAAAAGCTATCATTCGTCAAAAACAGAAAGAGGAAGAAGAGCTATTAAGACAACAAGAAGCTGAAAAGAAGAAAAAAGAACAAGAAAAAGAGGCTAACAAAAATAAGCAGATGTCAGAAAATAAAATACAAGCTCCCAGTTTTTCTGAAACTGATAATAAATCATATAATAATAAGCATAAAGATAAAAAAGATGATTTTGATGATGACGATGATGATTATTATCAAGATAAAAAATCTAAAAAATCTTCATCTAATGAAAATTCAAAATCTCTAACAAAAGAAGAGACTTTTGAACAAGAACGCAAAAAGATACAAAAACGTAGCTTCGAAACACCAAAACGTAATAATAAAATCAATGTAAACTCATATATGTACGGCGATGATGAAGAAGATGATGATTACGGCTATGGCGCTCCAAGACGTAGATTTAAGAAAAAACAACCTAAACCTCAAGTTCAGGTTCAAGCACCTCAAGAAAAAATTATAAAAGAGGTTATTATTCCTGAAATCATCACTGTACAAGATTTAGCTATTAGAATGGCTGAAAAAAGCTCTGATGTTATTAAAAAGCTAATGTCTTTAGGTGTAATGGCAACTATAAACCAAGCAATAGATGCCGATACTGCTCAGATTATCGTAGAAGAAATGGGGCATAAATTCAAACGTGTTGCTGAAAGTGATGTTGAAGAGGGATTAACAGGTCCAGAAGATACAGAAAAAGATTTATTACCAAGAGCTCCTGCTGTAACAGTTATGGGTCACGTTGACCATGGTAAAACATCTTTACTAGATGCTTTACGCGAAACAAACGTTGTGGCTCGTGAAGCCGGTGGTATTACTCAACACATTGGTGCTTACCAAATTACTTTACAAGATGGTCAAAAAATTACATTTATTGATACTCCTGGTCACGAAGCATTTTCAGAAATGCGTGCACGCGGTGCAAAAGTAACTGATATCGTGGTATTAGTTGTTGCTGCCAATGATGGTATTAAACCTCAAACAGTAGAAGCTATTCGTCACGCTCAGGCAGCTAATGTTCCAATAGTTGTAGCTATTAATAAAATAGATTTGCCAGCTGCCGATCCAATGAAAGTTAAAACCGAGTTATTGCAACATGGCATTGCTATTGAAGAAATGGGTGGAGAATGCTTATGTGCTGAAGTTTCTGCAAAAAAACGTATCAATATAGATAAACTTGTTGAAGCAATTTTATTACAAGCAGAAATTTTAGACCTTAAAGCTAATCCAAATAGAACATCTGAAGGTGTTGTAATTGAAGCTAAAATGGAAAAAGGTCGTGGTAATGTTGCAACAGTTCTTGTTCAAAATGGCACATTGCGTGTTGGTGAAGTATGTATTGCCGGTAAGGAATGGGGACACGTTAGAGCAATGTTCAATGAACATGGTAAAAAAGTATTTGAAGCAGGACCTGCAACTCCAGTAGAAGTTTTAGGTTTACAAGGTACTCCTTCTGCAGGTGATAACTTTATTATTGTAAAAGATGAAAACCAAGCAAGAGAAGTAACAAACTATCGTATTCGTAAAGAACGTGAAGCAAAACTTGTTAAAAGTGCTAAATCGGCTATGGAACAAATGCTTGATAAGATCAAATCAGGTGAATCAAAACAACTTGCGGTTATTATTAAAGCTGATGTTCAAGGTTCAATTGAAGCTATTGAAGGCACAATCACAAAACTATCAAATCAAGAAGTATCAGTTCATATACTACACTCTGCTGTAGGTCCTATTTCAGAGTCAGATGTAACATTGGCAAAAGCATCAAATGCATTTATAATTGGTTTTAACGTTCGTGCAATTCCTCAAGCAAGAGATATGGCGCGTCGTGATGGCATAGATATTCGCTACTACTCAATTATTTACGATGTAGCAGATGACGTTAAGAAAGGTCTAGAAGGTTTATTATCACCAGAATTACGTGAAAAATTCTTAGGTTATGCAGAAATTAGAAACGTATTTAATATCACAGGTGTTGGTAGAGTAGGTGGTTGTATGGTAACTGAAGGACTTGTTAAACGTGGTTCAAAGGTGCGTTTGTTACGTGATAACGTTGTTATCCATGATGGTAACTTATCTCAATTAAAACGTTTCAAAGAAGATGTTAAAGAGGTAAAAGAAGGTTATGAATGTGGTATGAGTTTTGAAAATTATAATGATATTCAAGTGGGTGACTATATTGAATGTTATGAAATAGAAACAATTGCCGCTAAATTATAAGGAAGAGTCTTATGGTTTTATTTAATAGTAAAAAGCCATCTCAGAGACAGTTAAGAATTGCTCAAGAGATAAAAAAGATTGTTGCAAGTGCCTTAGAGCGTGGAGAAGTAAGAAATCCATTAATATTAGATAAGTTTGTTACCATTACAGATGTCGATGTATCTCCCGATTTAAAATATTGTACAGTATACTTTATGACATTAAATGGTCAAAACTTAGGTCAAATAGAAGACGACTTAAATGCAGAAGCTAGAGGTATGAAAAAAATCATAGCTTCAAAACTAAAGCTTCGTTACACTCCAGATTTGAACTTTAGAATGGATACTTCATTTGAAGAAGTAGATAGAATAGAAAAACTATTACGCGATCCTAAAGTGGCCAAGGATTTGGAAAGTAAGGATAAAGATTAAACTAATACTATAAGGAGACTATATATGTTTAAAAATTTTGTATCAGAATTTAAAAAATTTGCAATGCGTGGTAATGTTATCGACATGGCTGTTGGTATCATCATCGGTGCTGCTTTTGGTAAAATTGTAGATTCTTTAGTAAAAGATGTTTTAATGCCACCAATTGGATTGTTATTAGGTAAAGTAGATTTTTCAGATTTGAAAATTGTTTTAACTGAAGGTGAAAATCCAGTATCAATCAACTATGGTTTATTCATTAATGCTTTGATTAGTTTTATAATTGTTGCTTTTGCAGTATTTATTTTAATTAAAGCAATAAATAAATTACAAGAAAAAATGATAAAAGAAGAAAAAACAGAAAAAGTTGCAGCAGAACCAACAACAAAGGTGTGTCCATATTGTTGTTCAGAGGTAGCAATAAAGGCAACTCGCTGTCCTCACTGTACATCAGAGTTAAAGTAAGTAATCTATATAACTAGAAATAAAAAAGGGCTTAGATATAGGCCCTTTTTTGTTGGTCCATTAAAAGCTTGACAAAATGCTGAAAAAATGATACAATAACACATATTTTGAGGCTTTAGGAGGTTGATATGAGTAATCAAGATAGTCAAAAAAAAATAGAAGAAAAATTAGGTGGAGATACTCCTCCTGTTGTTTTATCTGATGAAGTTGTTAAAAGTGTAGAAACAACTGAAAAACGTTTTAATAAAAAGGTTGATGTAAAAACTAAATTAAAAGTTTTAGGTGCAGCTATTGGTTTGACTGTAGCTCCTGTTGTAACCAATGCAGAAACAATACATAATAAAGCAACAACAATTAGCACAGAGCAAACATCTGAGCAAGGTGTAAGGGATTATCGTTATTATGAAGAAAAAGCTCTTAGCGATGATCCTGAATATAAAAAACAATTACAAAAATCATCTGAACTATACCACCAAATGGAAAAGGGCAAAATGGGATATATGGAAGCTAAGTCCGCTTCAGAACATATCTTGGCATATCCAGAAGGCGTATATGATTTTTATCAAGCTGGTAAAAAAGCAAAAGCAGAAGATGCTGAATTAGGAATGATGAAAAATAAAAATGGTTACGGAGTTGCAGGACATCCACAATTGACAGAAGGGGAAGATTTCAAATTTGCCGGAGATTTATCACCAAGAGATGTTATCCCTCTAACAGAAGAATATGCAAAAAGATTAGAAGTTGTTGAAAGTAATTCTGTTAAACGCACAACATTAAAGGTGGAAAGAGGTGTTACAACAGGGTTATTGACGTCTATTTCAAATGACACTACTCTAACAGAAGAAGCTAAAGATAGTCTTATGCGTGAAGAGATAAAAGATTTCTTTACTAGTATTGATTCAGGTCGCTATGATGCAGCAGAAGACATCTCAGCCATAAAGAATAGAAATAATTGGAAAAGAGATACGCTTAAAGATTTATCTAGAATAAACCCAACATTATCTGAAGAGCTACATAAACAGTATTCGATAACAGATGTATCAAAAGCAATAAATATCAACGCTATTGAAAGGTAATCTAAATCATATATAGTAGATAAAAAAGAGAGAAAGCTCTCCTTTCTTTTATCTATCTAGCTGTATTAAATTTGTTATATCTAGATTAGTTTGATTTGTTTTTGCGTTTTATGTTTTTACAGTAATATTTGCTAAATTTTTATTACTTATATTTCCTATTTTAAAATAATAACGTCCAGAATTATTCGTATTAGTACTCGTTCTTCTATTAATTAAATCCTCAATTTCACTATTTGCGCTATGCATAACTACGTATTGTCATCATTTTCAGTCTGTGGTACTACATAAGTCGTTTCTTAAGCAACAGGTTCTTTATCTTGTGAAGGTAATTCATTCGATTGATTTTGAGCAAAACCAGAAACAGAAGAAGCTAGAGAAGTAATACCAACAATATACCTTTTAACTTTTCGTATAAAAGGACTATCTGCATTATTAGACGTTTTATCTATTTCATCATTTTCGTCGCTCATACCTTCCTCCAATAATATAAAAATATATCATAAAGGGGCTAATATGTCAAGAAAATCAAATAATTAAGGCCTATAAAATATGTTTTCTAGCCTTTGAAAATTCATATATCATTAAAACAATACCAGATATAAGCAAAGGTAGTAAATAATATATAATACGATAAGCAATTAATGCTCCAAATAGAATTGCTTGATTATCCTGTCCGGGTAAAACATTAGAAAATACTAATTCAAAAACTCCCAATCCACCAGGTACTTGGCTATAAACACCTAAAACTTGTGCTATAATGTATGCCCCCATAAAGGTGCCAAAATCAATTTCAATAAAACAAATCAAAACAGAATAAAGTACTAATGAAGCCATTACAATATCAATACTACCAATAAATATTTGTTCTAATGCAAGTTTAAAATTCGGCATTTTAAAAGCAACACCTTTGATAATAAGAGATTTTTTATAATAAATACTTCCCCATAAATAAATGGCAAGACCTATAACTGATAAAATCATCGTAATGAATGTAGAAATTTGGGTTGAGTTATTTTCACCATATGCATTACTTGGAGTCAAAATATATCCAATTATAATCAAAAAGAAACAAGCAACAAGATAAGTAAATCCAGAAAAAGTCACCATCTTTACAATATCAGATGTTTTAACTCTCCATCTTGAGTAAAATCTATATCTTACAGCTCCCCCAGAAACAATAGCATGGCCAGCATTATTGCTAACTGAAAAACCAATAAATCCAGTCAATATCCATTTCCAAGCTCTGAGTCTCTTTTTTATATATTTTAAAGCCAAATAGTCATATGTAGAAAGAGCTATATACCCAACAAAGGATGCAATTGATGCATAAATTAAATTCTTTCCTGGTATATTGAGAATAGAAGCCTTTAATTCTTCTATAGAATATTTCGATAACTGTCTATATAGCATATAAACAGCTAATACAAAGAAAAATAAACCTAACCAAGATACTATTTTATTTAAAATCTCAGATGTTTTCAAAATTTTACTCCCATATCATAAGTCTATTGTAATGAAATATAACCAATATTTTTATCTATATACACTTTTAAACTATTACCATATGTTTTTCTTATAAAAGAAGTTTTTTCAGATGGTGAAGCTTTATAATTATCAGCTTCTGATTGAATCAAAAGCAAATCTTCAATCTTTATGCTTTTTTCAAGATTATCACGTTTTTTTGCAGCTTCTTCTTTTCCCATAGTTGCAGCGATATTGTATTGTATATGCGCTTTTTTTATATCACGAGTATACATTATTCCTTCTGTAAATATATCTCCCAACTTATATATAGCATCAGGATAACCTTGATTGCTAGCATTAGATAAATAGGCAACTGCTTTATTATAATTTTTAGGAGTTGCTAAACCATTGATAAAAAATTCAGATAATACATATTGAGCTTCATCATACATATCTTTATCCGCAACTTCTTTTATCAATTTAAAAGCTTTATTTATATCTTTTTCTACCCAAAATCCTATGTAATAAGAGTATCCAAGAAGATATTTGGCAATACTATTATTTTTAGCCTTTTCCAATAAATTAAAAACTTTTTCATATGTATCTAAAGTTCTATTTGAGTTAGAATCACCTAAATAAATAATAGCAAGATTAACAGAGGCGTCATCACTTCCTAAATCTGATGCTGTTTTAAAAAATTCAATAGCTTTACCATAATTAATTTCTGTTCCAACACCATTGAAATATAGACTGCCCAAGTTATTTAAAGCAATGGCATTTCCACTATTAGCCGCCATCTCATAATAATGCAAAGATTGTTTATAATCAATATTAACACCGTTAATACCATACAGATACATATATCCTAAGTCTAATTGCGCTTCAACATCACCCGCGTCAGCTTTTTTTACTAATTCTTCAATAGGACCGTCAATTTTTTTTTCAGATGAGGTGTTTTTTTTGAATAAGCTTAAAGTATTTTCAATTATAGAACCTGAAGTAATAGAAGCCTTTTTTTCCTTTTCTGTATCATTAAATTCTAATTTATTATCGGAAGTATCCGCAACGATATCTAATTCTAAATCTATCTGCGCACATGCACTAAAAGTGTAAAAAATAACCACAAAAATGGTATATAAATATCTCATTTAATTTTTCCTATTCAAAATAAACAAAATTTAGCATATAATAAAAAAATATTGCTTTCAAGATAAAATATATTATAAGAATTAAAAAGTAAAATTTAATGAGAAAGATATCCTAATAAATAACATGACAAATCAAATACCTATATATACAATAAAAGATATAAAATTAACTTTTGGTGTAAAACCCTTATTCACATCAGTGAGTCTTAATATTTGTAAAGGTGATAAAGTTTGCCTTGTAGGTCGCAATGGTTGTGGAAAATCAACATTATTAAAAATTATATCAGGGCAAATAGAAGCTGATAGTGGGGAGATTTTTATACAGCCAGCAACAAAAGTATCCTATATGGAGCAAAATGCTGATTTTTCATCATTTGACAGTTTGAGGGATATTGTTTTATCCGGTTTAAAAACTGAAGATATAAATACAATGTCATATAAAGCAGATATTTTAATATCGCACTTGGAAATAAATGAAGAAATGTCCCCGCTAACAGCCTCTGGAGGTGAGCTAAAAAAGGCAGCACTTGCTAAAGCTCTAATATCTGAGCCAGATATTTTACTTTTAGATGAGCCAACAAACCATCTTGATATAGCAACGATAGAAAAATTAGAAGAAATTATAATAAAATTTCAAGGTGCAGTTATTGTAATAAGTCATGATCGTTCTTTCTTAAACCATACATCTAATGCTACATTATGGATAGATAGAGGGATAACTCATTATAATAATAAAGGTTTTTTGAAATTTGATGAATGGCAAGAAGAAATATTAAATCAAGAAATAATAAAAGAAAAATACCTCAATAAAAAATTAGAAGAAGAAACAGAATGGTTGCACAAAGGTGTAACAGCAAGGCGTCGTCGTAATCAAGGCAGATTACGTAGACTTCAACAGTTGCGCCAAGAAAGACGAGAACAAATTAAAAAATTGGGCTCAATCGATTTAGAAATTAAAGAAGCAGATGTTCGTTCAAAAATGGTGGTTGAAGCAAAGCATATTTCTAAAAGTTTTGCATCAAGAGATATTGTTAAAGATTTTTCTTTGCGAGTTCTTAAAGGTAACCGTATAGGAATAGTTGGTCCAAATGGAGCCGGAAAAACAACTTTGATTAAAATGTTAACCAAGCATCTAGAACCCGATACGGGCTCTGTAAGAATTGGTAAAAACTTGGAGATGGCTTATTTTGATCAAAATAGAGAGCAGTTAAATCCTGAAAAAACATTATGGAAAACACTATGTGGTGAAGGTGATCATATATATGTTAGGGGGCATTATCGTCATGTTGTGGCATATTTAAAGGATTTCTTGTTTACTCCCGATCAAGCTAAAAGTCCTGTGTCTTGTTTATCAGGTGGTGAGAAAAATAGATTGATGCTAGCTCTGTCTTTAGCAAGAGAGTCTAATTTTTTGGTATTAGATGAACCAACTAATGATTTAGATATGGATACGCTAGATTTATTACAAGAAGTTCTAGATGAATACCAAGGGACAATTTTGTTAGTTAGCCATGATAGAGACTTTTTAAATAAAATAACAACATCAATGCTCTATATGTCAGGAGAAGGCTCAATCATTGAACATGTGGGAAATTATGAGGATTTATATGAAAAATATATTTCAAAAGAAGCTAAAAAGATAAACCAAACAAAAAAACAAGTGGTTGAAAATAAAGAGAGAAAAACAAATAAAACAAACCAGTTGAGTTATAAAGATAAGCGCTTGTATGAAATATTACCTCAAGAAATTTCAGAAATAGAAACAAAAATAGCAGATATTGAATTGCTTTTATCTGATGCAGATTTGTTTACAAAAGACACGCAAAAATTCTATAAGCTAAGCGAAGAACTAGAAAACTTAAAGCTTGAAAAAGATGAAAAAGAAACAAAGTGGTTGGAAATAGAAATGATTATTAGCTCATTATAAGTTTATTTTTATAAATAAAACTAATAACAAACCAACAGATGCAAATAATCCAGCAAAAACATCATCAAGCATCACCCCATATGCGTTTTTTATTTTTGTATCAGCATATTTAACTGGTCCCATTTTTAAAATATCAAAAAATCTAAAAAAGGCAAAACCACAAATATAAAAAAGAATACTATTCATACCAATTAGCATATCAGGAGCTAAAAATGCAACAAAGGAGAATGTTAAAAGTTGACCAACCGTCTCGTCTATTACAACTTTTGAAGGATCGCTATTTCCGCTTTCTTTAATAACAACAGAAGTAGCTTTAACACCAACAAAAAACAGAATAAAAGCAACAGACAAAAGTGCATAAAATCCACCACAGTATATTAAAAAATACACGAGAGGAAGGGTTCCCAAAGACCCCATAGTTCCTGGGGCAAATTTAGATAAACCACATCCCATAAAGGTAGCTATAATGTTTGCAAGTTTTTTATTCATAATTATTCTCCTAAAATAAACATATTATAAGTATACAATACTTAAAGATATTTACAATTATAAAACAGTTTATCCACGAATAATTAATAATTTAATGTTATAAGGATGATTAAGAGAGGTAATATGTCTAAAAAGATATTTTATATTTTAACATTTTTATTGCTATGCATGATATTTATAAGCTTATTCTTTTTGTGGTCAAAACAAAGAGTTATAGAGATAATGAAAACAGAAATATCAACAAATAATAATTGTCCAACACAAAAGGCTATAGTAGATATAACATATATTACCGATTCTCAGTACGTTCCAGTTACAATGGTATCAATGTATTCTGCAATAGCAAATAAATGCCCTTCAACTACATATAATTTTCATATAATAACAGAAAATATTACAAGTTTAGATGAAAGCAGAATATTAAAATTAAAAAAACTATCTCCAGACACAATAAACATAAATATTATACCAAGATATGAACCAGATTTACCATTTGAAAATATGGAAAGATTTTTACAGTACAAAGTTGGAATGCATAAAATATATCTTTCTGAAATTTTATCAAATTTAGATAAGGTAATCTATATGGATGGCGATACATTGGTATTAAAAGATTTGAGAGATTTGTATAATCTTAATGTTGAAAATGTATACGCAGCTGTTGCAAAAGATGGAATTTACTATCGTTTTCCCAAAGAAATGCAAGAAATGGGTTTAGATAAAAGAGGTTTTTATTTTAATTCTGGAGTAATGCTGCATAATCTTAAAAAGCAAAGAGAAGATAAAATAGTAGATAAATTAGTTGAATATATAAAAACGCATAAAGATTTCTACGGTGATCAAGACGTTCTTAATGTTGTAATGGATGATAAACTGAAACTAATGTCATACCGCTATAATTGTATAAGTACATTTTTTGAAGCAGATGATTTGGCGTTTTTAAGTAAATATTATAACGAAGAATTGCCCTCAAATACAACAGATATATACAAAAAATCCAGTATCATACATTATGCAGGAGATAAACCTTGGCAATCAGATTATAGACCTTTATATTTAAAAGAGTTGTGGTTTGAATATCTAAATAAAACAGAGGCTTTGCTATGAAAAATAAAGTAGTTTATTGTATAATAATATGTTTGATATGTGTGCTTTGTTTTTTGCTGGCATCCAAAAATAAAGTGAATTTAGCCTATATGGTAGATTCTAAATATTTACCATATGCAATGGTCTCCTTAGATTCCGCAATTACAAACAAAAAGAGTAACACTCAATATAATGTATATTTTATTGCAAAAGATTTTACAAAAGAAGATATTGCAAAATTAAAACAGATGGAAAAAAAAGATGTTAAAATAATAATATACCCAACAGAGGAGAAGAATTTGGACTATCCTCGATTGGGTAGATTTTCATCTTTCAAAATTAGCTTACAGAAAATATTCTTAGCCGAATATCTGCTTGAAATTAAAAAGGTCTTATACTTAGACGCAGATACACTTGTTCAACAAGATTTAAGTGAGTTATTTGCAACCGATATTTCAAAAGAGTATGTTAGTGCCGTTAAAGATGGTTTAATGTATCAATATCCAGAGCATATAGAAGAAATTGGTCTAAAAGAGCGTGATTTTTACTTTAATAGCGGGGTTATGCTATTAAACCTAGATAAAATACGTAAAGAAAATATAATTAGAAAAGCCATAATATACTTTAATACTCATAATGAAATATTTGGCGATCAAGATGTGTTAAATGTTGTCTTTGGTCAAAAAATTAAACCATTATCATACAGATACAATTGCAATAGTACCTTTTTTGAAGAAAAAGATGCTAAATTTTTAAGCAATTTCTGGAATGAAACTATACCGGAAAATGATAAAGATGTTTATGATAGCGCTGCAATACTGCATTTTGCAGGTCATAAGCCATGGTCAGACTGGTTTAACAATCAATACTTAAAAACATTATGGCATAAATATGCTACAAATACTAAAATAAAATATAAAATAACCTATTAAAGCACTTGCACAAATTTGAAATAACATATAACATCCCTAAAAAATAAGAATAGGATGAAAATATGGTAAAAGTTGTTTCTTTTGGTTGCCGAATAAATAGTTATGAAAGCGAGATTTTTAAAGAAAAACTCAAGGATTATGATAATCTAATTGTCGTAAATACTTGTGCTGTAACTAGTGAGGCAGAGCGTCAATGTTGCCAAACTATTCGCAAATTAAGAAAAGAAAATCCAAACGCCAAAATTGTTGTTACCGGTTGCGCTGCTCAAGTTAGTACACAACGCTTTAGTGATATGCCTGAAGTTGATTTAGTTCTTGGAAATAAAGAAAAAACAGAAATAGAAAAATACCTAATCTCAAAAGATAAAACAGTTGTGGGTGATATTTTTTCATTTTCAGGATACGATGCATATATGATAACTGGATTTGAAGGCAGAGAAAGGGCTTTTGTTGAAATTCAACAAGGATGTAATCATCGTTGCACATATTGTATAATTCCATATGCAAGAGGAGCTAATCGCTCAGTTAAAGAAGAAAAAATTTTAGAACAAATAAAAGTTTTATTGGCACAAGGTTTTAAAGAAATATGTTTAACTGGTGTAGATGCATGTTCGTATGAGCCAAGCTTTAGTTGCTTGGTTGAAAAAATATTAAAAACATTTCCAGAATTACCATCTCTTCAATTTGGTTCTTTAGATCCTGCCGCTATTGATGAAAAATTTATAAATCTTGTAAAACAGTATAAAAATATTCATCCACATTTTCATTTTTCTATACAGTCAGGTGATAACCTAATCTTAAAAAGAATGGGGCGTCGCCATAGCCGAGAAACAGTAATAAATTTGTGTTCTAAAATTAGAGAAATTAGGCCAGAAGCAACATTTGGTTCAGATTTTATTTGTGGCTTCCCAACAGAAACGGATGAAAATTTTAATAATACTCTTAAATTAGTTGAAGAAGCAGGAATAGATAAATTACACGTATTTCCATATTCTGTTCGTCCAGGAACTCCTGCAGCAAAAATGCCTCAAGTTCCTGTTAATATAAGAAGAAAAAGAGCTGAACAGCTAAGAAGTATAAGAAAGGAATAATAAAATGGTCAATTTTTTTCAGAAATTAGGACTAGGACTAAAGAAGACATCACAAAACATAAGCCAAGGCATAAGTGATATCTTTACCAAAGAAAACCTTTCTGATGATATAATAACAGATTTAGAGGATTTATTTTATACTTCAGATGTTGGGGTAAAAGCAACATCTGAGATTATTAGTAATTTTTCAAAAAAGAAGTTTGATAAGGGAAGTAGCATAACCAATATAAAAGAAGAGTTATGTGCAGATATTGAAGCAATATTAAAGCCTTGCGAACAAGAGTTAATAATAGATAAAACAAAGTCTCCATATATTATTCTTATGGTTGGTGTAAATGGTGCTGGTAAAACTACAAGTATCGGTAAATTAGGTAAAAAGTTTTCTGATTTGGGATATAAAGTATCTTTTATAGCTGGAGATACATTTAGAGCAGCAGCCGTAGAGCAGTTATCTGTTTGGGGAGCTCGTAATAATGTAAGAGTATTTTCTGGAGCTCCAAATTGCGATAGTGCTGGTCTTTGTTATGATGGTATAAAAGAAGCCCAAAAACAAGGGGATGATATCGTATTTATAGATACAGCAGGACGCTTGCAAAATAAAAAAGGACTAATGGAAGAACTACAAAAAATAACAAGAGTAATAAAAAAGATATCTCCAGATGCTCCGCATAAAACAATTATAACTATAGATGCAACAACTGGTCAAAATGGACTTGATCAAGTTAAGACATTTAAAGAATTAGTAGATGTAAATGGTGTAATTATCACCAAATTAGACGGCACCTCCAAAGGTGGTATACTTGTAGCCATCGCATCAGAAACAAATACACCAATACACTACGTAGGCGTAGGTGAGCAAATAGAGGATATGGATGTATTTAATGCTAAAGATTTTGCGAGAGGTTTATTAGATATATGATGGATTTAAGCTTTAATTTTGAAGAAGACAAAGAACCTAAGCCATCAAATTCTATAGAGGCAAAGGCTAGAACTGTATCTGAAATTTCCAATGATATTAAACGTTTTGTAGAAACAACATTTAATAAAGTTGTGGTGAAAGGTGAAATTTTTGGCGCCAAAAAAGCAGATTCAGGCCATTGGTATTTAGCCTTAAAAGACGCAAATGCAGTACTATCAGCAGTATGCTGGAGGGGAGTTGCTTCTAATCTAAAAGTAAAAATAGAAGACGGCTTAGAAGTTATTGCCACAGGTAAAATTACAACTTTTGCTGGAAAATCTTCATATCAGTTGGTAATAGAAAGCTTAGAACCAGCAGGCGAAGGAGCTTTACTAAAACTTCTAGAAGAGCGCAAACAACAATTTATTAAAGAGGGTCTGTTTGATGCATCGCATAAAAAGCCAATTCCATTCTTGCCAGAAACAATTGGTGTTGTATCTAGTGCATCAGGTGCAGTTATTAGAGATATCATCCATAGAATAAGAGATAGATTTCCAAGTCATGTTCTTTTGTGGCCAACTCCAGTGCAGGGCGAAGGTGCAGCGGAAAAGATAGCTACAGCTATCAGGGGTTTTAATAATCTAACAAAAGATGGTGCAGTAAAACGTCCTGATGTTATAATTGTTGCTCGCGGTGGTGGTAGCTTAGAAGATTTGTGGCCATTCAACGAAGAGGTTGTTATTAGAGCCGTATATGATTCTGAAATACCTGTTATTTCAGCGGTAGGACACGAAACAGATACTATGTTAATCGACTATGTGTCAGATAAAAGAGCCCCAACACCAACCGGAGCCGCTGAGTTTGCTGTTCCAGTTCGTGATGAGTTAATTTCAAACTTAAATATTTTAGATAATCGCATGCGCAATTCCATTCGTCGTTGCTTAGATGAATATAAAAATAAAATAGAAGGTCTAAGCCGAGGTATTCCAAATCTTCAGCAAATACTAAATGAAAGTATACAAAAATTAGATTATCGAGTAGAAAGGTTACAAATCGCAATAAAAAACCTATTGTCTAATAAATTGAACGCTCTCAATCTAACAGAAGTAAAACCAATTTATATCAATTTGTTAATTGATAAATATAATGAAAGACTAAAAAGTTTATCATCCCAGTTAGAAAGTGTTTCTGTAGATTCAGTTTTAAGACGTGGTTTTGCATGGGTAAAGGGTGAAAATTCTCAAACAATATACAATCTATCTGATGCTCAAAAGCAAACAAGTTTAACTATACGCTTTGCCGATGGAGAGCTAACAACTTCAACTAATCCATCTAAACCAGTATCTTCAACTCCAAAAGCAAAAAAAGTAAAAAAAGAAACACCAAATCAAACTTCGTTATTTGATTTTTAATAACTATAAGATACAATCAACATAGAATTGAAAGGTACAATCATGTTTGATATGCAAATTATAGGACTATCTCTTATACAAGGTTTAACAGAATTTTTGCCTGTTAGCTCATCAGGTCATTTAATATTATTTGCAAAATATGCTGGATTTGGCGATCAGGGACAAGAAATAGATATAGCATTACACATCGGCTCACTTATAGCTGTTGTTCTATATTTTTGGTCTACAATAAAGCTGATGTTACAAGAACTTTGGCAAAATAAATTCAAACCTGTTCTAGATAATTTTGGTGTAAGACTAGCATATTACCTTTTATTTGCTACACTTCCTGCAATAGTTATAGGCGGTGCGCTCACCTTTTGGGGCATGGAATGGACTAGAAACACAAAATTAATCGGATGGCTATTAATCATATACTCTATCTTGTTATGGTATGCAGATACATATTTCAAAACAGATAAAACACTAAAAGAAATGAATCTAAAAGATGCAATGATAATTGGTTTTGTGCAATGCTTAGCTTTCTTTCCAGGAACAAGTCGTTCAGGAGTAACAATTACTATTGGTCGCTTTTTAGGTTATAATCGTAGCGAAGTTGCAAAATTTTCAATGTTATTATCAATTCCATCAATTTTAGCAGCTGGAGTTTTAACAGCATATAATCTATATCAAGAAAATGCATTGTCTCAAATGATTAATGCATTTGAGGCAATAGGTTGGTCATTTGTCTTTTCGTTTCTTGCTATATTATTTATGATGAAATGGCTAAGACATGCCACATTCTTACCTTTTGTAATTTATAGAATAATCTTAGGTATAACATTACTTTTAGATGCATATTCAATTATATAAAATTATTGACTAATCTAAAAATTGAGACTAATAAAAAGCTACGCTCTGGTGGTGGAACTGGTAGACACGTAAGTTTCAGGTACTTATGGGAGTTATCCCGTGAAGGTTCAAGTCCTTTTCAGAGCACCAATCAAAATCCCCGAAATTATGGGGATTTTTTATTGCAAAAATAGGAAATTGTGGTAATTGTAAATGCACAAAATTAATTAGTATGGAAATGTATAATTTAATATTTAATAATTATGGATAAACAATGCAATATTACAAAAATTAATGAACTTATTGTAAATCTAGGTCTTACTCATCAAGATCTTATTGATGCTTGGGATTTAACCGATAGCGAAATTGATTACACGCATGTTAAAGTAGGAATGCTCTGGTTTGAAGATGATACTTTTTCATTTGAGCGAGTTCCTAATAAGAAAATCAAAGCTATTGTTGAATTAATTGACCAGGGCTTTATTTATGGAGATTTAACTGCTTCAGAGATTCTGGATATTGAAGAAAAAAAGTTAGATTGGTATGAAGCTCTTAACTACATTACGCATCTCTCATATCGTTGTAGATCAATGGAGTATATTACCTGGCATGATGATTGCAGAATTAGTAAGATTTATTTAAACTACAAAATGGTTCAAGATGCATTTAATCTGATTGGTAAGCCATATCGCCAAGAACGTCAATGGAGTTATTCTAAAATGAATTCTTATGTCGGTATTACAAAGAACTTTAATACAGGAAGAAGTTTTAGAAATTATGGTTTAACAGTACCGGCTTTTATACGTCCAGTTATTGCAAGAAAGATTAAATAATTTTTACTATTGTAAAGCAGTTCTGAGTTTATTACTCAGAACTGCTTTTTTATTACAATCTATGCAAAACAATAAAGTTCAACAATTCGCCCATTTTGTAGCACTAAGTATAAAAAAAAGCTCCGAGTTGTATACTCAGAGCTTTTTTAATTCATTCAAACTACAACAATGGCGTGTAATACTTTTTGCCTTGTCGACGTGACTCTATAATTTTAGAACCAGGAACAATGTCCAGCCACAGTGGATTGTCTTTCGCATTTACACAGACAGGTGGTCCATCCTCAAAATACAAATTTATGAAGAAGTTTTCACCTCCAGCACTTTCGCCATAAATTCTTCCATCACCAGAAGTTCCAGATAAAAGACCGCCTCTAAGAGATGCCGAGCCATCAATAGAGGCATAGTGCCCATTGTATCTGTTAATTTTAGTTACAATACGCTCCTTGCTATAATCCGGAAGTGGGTCCATAACAATAGGAAGGTTATAGCTAAAAGTTAATCTTCCTGTCTGACCAACTTCGCAGTTACACCAAGTTCTCTTCCCTGCAGTAGATAGTTCACGAGTTCTATTTAATCTGCCAAAACGGTCATAATAGAAAAATTCATTGCCTGTGATTATAACCACATCACAATTATCAAATGTGTAGGCAATGTCATTTCCTTGTACGTTCTTATCTGTTATTTTAATCACGGCAGCGCTTCTATCCATTAATGATACATCTCCCAATATGCTTGATAGACAATCTCCAACTTTAGCGCAATACAGGCTATCGGTAACAGATGCAGTTGCTTGTGTTCCATCATCAAACACAAGGACAATTTTATCCTCATCGTAAGGAGATGGATAAACATCAACTACGGTCACTTCCTTGCAAGAAAGCAAGCTCATCATGCAGATGAGCATAATAATAAACTTTTTCATTTCTTATAGATTTAATTTGTTCATATTCCAATTAAGCGAATCATTTCATAATATGAGCATGGTAAATCACAAAAAAAACCTAACCACACATAATAATTCGACTTGTGAGCTTACGATATCATAATTTTTATAAAGATGCAATTGTTTTTTTTGTCAACTTTTGTGTGGCTGCAAAAAAAAAGCCCTAGATTACGGCATAGGGCTATTTCTATCAAATAAAGAATGCATCATTTATGCGCATTTCATTTTCCAATCCAAAGGTATTTCATTAAATAAATTATAAATATCAAAACCTAGTTTTTCATCAAAATGCTTCTTTAATAAAAGCATATCCTTCAATGCTTCTATGGGGATAGGATGTCCATGACGCTTTGCATATTCTTCATTTCTTTGTTCAATGGTAACAAAACCAAAAGCATTGGCAATACTATCAGATATTTGAATAAGCTTATCAACTTCAGTTAATTCAGTATTATTCATATAACTTCTAGTAAATTCGTATTCGTCTTTTCTACCAAAAAATAAATACTTTACACACTCATAATCATATACCTTATTCCATGGAAACATATGGGTAAGAGAAATTCTTGCTACGTCTTCATCTATATTTATAAATTTTTTATACCCTATCAAACCATGAAAAGTCTTTTCATGTTCTTCATGCAATCTTCCTGCATCATGCATTAAGCCCAAAATAAAAGCTCTGTCAGGATCTATTATATTAGTTCTTTTAGCAAGTTCTTTTGCCATATATGCAGAGCCATATATATGATTATGATACATAAACCATGTTTTGGGATCGCGTCCTTTGCTTATATCGTATGATTTGATTTCTTCAATATATCTTTCTGCATCACTAAGAGTTATCATTTGTATTATCCTCATATTCTCAAACAAGCATATTTTATAATAAAGAGCTAAAAAAAATATTAATTTAAAAAAATAAAAGTCGCCCAGTTAGGCGACTTCTATAAAATGTAAGATTAGTACTTAAAATCAAAATCAGCTTTTATCTTAAGTATCCAAGACTTGATAATCAAATCCATCTTGCTGTCCTCAGAATAATCAGCAGGAGCAATGTTGTCAACTCGGTCATCTTCTAACAACTTTGTTGCGTGAGTGCTTCCAGCTTTTGTGTGCGGTCTGTATACAGCAATAGCGCTACCACCCAAAGAACGAAGAGTTGCCATACACGGCACATCTGTTAAACCATCGCCAACATATATCATATTAGCAAAAGGAATAGCAATTTCTTCATCTGGAGTACGTTCGTTTACAGCTGTATCCATTTCATCAAGACATCCCTTGCTTATTCTGAACAGATGCTGAGTTTTTACAGTGTAGTTAACACTTTGTGCCGGCCACTCTGCAACACCATTTTCATCATAACCAAATGAGCAAGCATAAACCTTAGTGAACTCTTTTGCGATAGGGCATCCAGCAACAATCTCCTTTAATCCTGAAGATATGAGATAATGTTGTACTTCAATACCGTGTCTGAGACCCCACTCGTTTATTCTAGAGAACCAGTCTTCAACTCCTTTGAAAAGCCGGATGTCTTCTCCAAACTTAGCCAAAGTTTCTTTTGTGAGAGGTATTTTCTTAGCCTTAGCTTCTGTAAGCATCGTTTTCATATAGGCTAAGTTTTTGTCTGCACAATGCTCTTTAGCATAAGCATCAGATTTGTCCCAAAAGCTTTTAGGGGTTGTTTTGAGGGCTTTCATAAAGCCGTACTCTTGCATATTACCAGGAGCAAGAGTACCATCAAAGTCGTAGCATATAGCTACAATTGGAAGTTGTTTATCCATACTCGATATTGTATTTATTTAAATAATTTTCTTATAGAATTATAAATTTTGTCTATATTTTATATATCTAATAAATTTAAAGTCAAATAAAAAATTATGAATTAATAAGGACAGACAAGAAAAACAGATGCTTCAAAAGCCATAGCTGCTGTATTATCATGTTTAACTGTAAATAGATAATAGCTATTGCGTCCTGTGGTTTCTTTTATCCAATCAATGGCACCTTGAGGCTGTTGCTCTTGTGTTTTAGGCATTAAAAGATATGCATACCTTTTTTGATTTTTCTCAAGCTCTGCGAATTTTTTGAACTCTTCGTTATCATAATCAACTAATGTCCAAATATTATTTGCATGGATTAGCCTATCAATGTAGTTATGTATAATCCAAGAATGCATATTTCCGCCACCAAGCCCCCACCATACATCAGAACTAACAATCATATTCTCAATTCTTCTACTTAAATTGGAACCTCTAAAATAAAAAGGATTGTCTTGAGTGTACGCTTCATAAAAAGCGTAAGAAAAGGATATTAACCACAAAAAGCAATATATCACAATTTTTTTGAAATTAAAAATTCTCATAAGGTAGTACAACATTAAAACAATAAGAATTACATAAATAGGAATAATTGTTGCAAAATATCTAATCTGAAAAGATGTCATATTAGGCATAACCAAAGTAAGAAATAAAGCAAATAAGATAAATATAAGTGTGAAAAATAAAATAATTTGCTTATCTCTAGAATTTATAATTTTTCGTTTATTTGCAAAATATAAAATAGATAAATATGCAACTATTGCAGTAATGGCTAAACAGTAATTTCCAAATAAAGGTCGAATAAATAAAGGCAGCTGTTGTTTTAATAAGCTTAAAGGATTATCTAAATATTGATGTAAAATGCTAATAAATTGACTTCCTCGTTCACCGGATAATCCTACTCCAAGCATTTCTGGGTATATGAAATATGCTAAAATCACAGAGCAAAGCATAGAAAAGCAAAACTTAAAATTATCATAATTTCTTTTCTGCAATATTAATACGATAAATCCCGCAACTGTTACAAAAAAACAAAATATAATGCTATAAAAATGAGTTAAAATAGTTAAAGTAGATGCTATTAATATATATATGAGATTAGATTTATTAAACATAAAGTCATATACTGTTTTTAACAAGAAGATAGAACAAAGCATCTGTAGTAAATACATTCTAATAAATACTTCTAATCCTAATACCGGAGGTATAAAAGCAAATAAAGTAGTTGTCGCTAAAGCTATTTCTTTATCATTAAAGATAGATAGTAGTAATTTATAAAAAGCATACAATGCCAGTATAAGGGTGATAATATTAATTATTATTGCAGGAGTTGGTGAAAAAACTGTAGATGAAAAAGAACAGGCAAAATGTAATAGAACAAAGTATAATGGCATGTGGTTGTCAAATTTTAGATTTTGCCACATTTTAATAAAAGATAAATCCTCAGATTGAGTTAGATAATTATTAAAAAAAGCACCAGTCAAAAGCTTATTATCTATTTCCGATGCATCATGAAATAGATAAACCCCATCATCATTATTGGCCAAACCATATGAAAATAATTCATCAATATGATAAATTTCTTTCATATCAAATAGAATCAATTGCACTGCAATAGCGCATATAATTAAGAGAGATAATCTTACATAATATAGTACATTATTATTCATAAACACACCCAGACATACTCATATTTTTATACTCTATTTATTTGTTAAGATTAATGCAAGCGGTAAAATAGATATTTACATTTAAAAATAACACAATAAAATGCCTATACAGTTAATTATATTTATGAACACTTAAATTATTTTGTTATGGACTGGTTGGCATTAATAATAATTTCGCTCGTATTGGTGTTAGGATACACATTTATATGGGTATCTGAAAAGCTTCTAGGAGCTTGGCTTAAAATGACGACTATTTTAAAATCGTGCAAAGATGAACATTTTCCTCGAAGCAAAAGTGGATTTGTTGTCGATATTAAAAATAAAAAAGTTATTGATACTCCAGGTAAGCCAATTACACCATCCGATTAATTTAATCGCCCAGTTGGGCGATTTTTTGTATATAGAAAACAAAAAAGCCACCATAAAGGCAGCTTACAAACACTTGGCTGCTTCACCTGGATTCGAACCAAGATTAACGGAGTCAGAGTCCGCTGTCCTACCATTAGACGATGAAGCAACATCAAATGTGAAACTATACTTATTCCTCTTTATCTAAAGTGTCAATAATTTTTCTTTATCTTTTCTAAAAAGCAATTGCAAAAAATAAAAACACAATCTATCTTATACAAGGTATCAAAATATTAAGAGGGATAAGTTATGTCTGCAGCAATAAATACATCAATGCTCAAAAAAATTAAAGAGTTTATCGTAGGTCGCAAAAGTGATGATATTTCACCTCAAGAAGCAGAAAAAATACAAAAAGCAGCATACGCTTTATCTAAAACAGAAGTAAAAAAGAAATATTCTCCAGTTTATTTAACTTTCCTACCAGGGCTAGATAGTGAAGAAAAGCAAGTATTTGAAGCAACAGTTTATTATTTAGTAAAAATAGCTTCAAGCAAACCTAAGTACCGCCAAGAAATTTTAGATATTCTTAATGAGAAGAGCACAAAAACAGGTTTTAATCCTGAGTTTAAAGAGTATATCAAACATCAGTTGCAAAATTTTTAGTTAAAAAACAACTATAAATACATATACCACTTGACTCTAAAATAAAAAGTATTATAAATATTCTTTGCTGGGCATTAGCCTAGTAAGAAGTGAAACTATTTATTTAAATATTAAGGAGACAAAATGACAACAGGAACTGTTAAGTGGTTTAACTCCCGTAAAGGCTATGGTTTTATCCAACCAGAAAATGGTGGAAAAGACGTGTTTGTGCATATTACTAAACTTGAAGAAAAGGGTTTAAGAAAATTGTACGAGGGACAAAAAGTTAGTTATGAAATTTATGATGACAGAGGACGAACAGCCGCTGGCGCTATAGAGATTTTATAATTTAATTAGCAGACTATATATGGACTATTTTAATGGACTATCTATAAGTCGCTCCTGTCTATCGGGCGACTTTTTTTATATATAAAAGATTTAGTTTTTCTATTTACTTCTAATAAAAAATCTGTTATGGCATAAAATCAAATTGAAAATTTTTATATACATTAATTGATAAATAGGAAGACTGATGTTTCAAAAGTTAAAAGCTAAAATTTTAAGTATAAATCTTGTTGTTAATTATAGAAAGATTTTACCATATGTAAAACCTTATTGGGGGAGAGCTCTAACAGCTGTTTTAATAACAATTCCAATCGGTTCAATGGATGCTGTAATCGCTTGGGCTTTAAAGCCATATATGGATGTCGTTATGGTGGAAAAGAGTACAGGAGGTGCTTCTACACTACTTATCCCTATATTAATTATTGTATTCAGCTCACTACAAAGTATTTTAACATATAGCGCTACATACCTAAATACTTGGGTAGGTCAAAAAATTTCTATGGATGTTAAAAAAACATTGTTCTGCAAATTAATGCGTTATAATGCATCATTCTTTGATAAAAATACATCAGGAGATATTATCTTCCGCTTTAATAACGATGTCGATTCTGCTTGTAGCGGTTTATTAAATAATATGAAGTTATTTACAACACGCTTGTTCTCATCATTATCGTTAATAGCAGTATTATTCTATAACTCATGGCAATTAGCAATTGTTGCAACAATAATTTTATTGGGAGCATTATATCCATTAACAAGAGTTCGCAAAAGAATTAAAGGTTTAATGGATAAGTCAGTATTCTCTGGTTCAGCAGTTATGACACACTTTAATGAAACATATAGTGGTAACCGTATCATATCTTCATATAATTTATATGATTATCAAAATAAACGTTTCTGCAATACATTAGATAGCGTATTTAAAATTGGTATGAAAATGGTACAACGCACAGGTATGATGTCTCCATTAATGCACTTTATTGTATCTTTTGGTATTGCAGCAGTAATTTGGTTGGGTTCATATTTAATTGTGACAGAGCAATTAACTGCAGGTAGTTTTGTATCATTCATCGCGGCTCTTGTTATGCTATATACGCCGATAAAAAGTATCGGTAATAACTTTAATAGTGTTCAAATGGCATTATTAGCAATGGAGCGTGTATTTACTGCATTAGAAATAGTTCCAGATATTAAAAACTGCGAAAATCCAAAACCATTAGTAAAACCAACAAAGGGAATTGAATACAAAGATGTATGTTTCTCATATGTAAAAGGTAAGCAAGTTTTAGATAATGTAAACCTAAAAATAAACATAGGTGAAACTATTGCTTTTGTAGGTAACTCTGGCGGTGGTAAAACAACATTAGTGAACTTGCTTCCACGTTTTTACGATGTCACCAAAGGTCAAGTTCTTATCGATGGAACAGATATTAAAGAACTAGACATAGATTCTCTAAGAGATAATATTGCTATTGTATTCCAAGACAATTTCTTATTTGGTGGTACAATCAGAGATAATATTATCTTAGGTAAAGAGGATGCTACAGAAGAAGAAATTCAACAAGCTATAAAAAATGCATGCTTAGATGAATTTATTTCAACTCTAGATAAAGGCCTAGATACAGAAATTGGTGAACGTGGTGTTCTATTATCTGGTGGTCAAAAGCAACGTATAGCAATTGCTCGTGCCTTTGTTAAAAACGCACCAATTGTTATCTTAGATGAGGCAACATCAGCCCTTGATAATAAATCAGAGGCTATTGTTCAACAGGCAATAGAAAACCTTATGGAAGATAGAACTGTTTTTGTTATCGCTCACCGTCTATCAACAGTACGCAATGCAACTAAGATTGTTGTAGTAAACTACGGCAAAATTACAGAAATAGGTAGTCATGAGGAGCTTATAAATAAAGAAAACGGAATTTACGCCTCACTATACAAAACTCAATTAGTTTAATCAAAAGCCCCTCAAATGAGGGGTTGATTTTTATGTTTGACAACACTTAATTTTTATGATATTCTATGCGGGTACTGTAGGAGGAATAGTGATGAACAATGTGTTAAATAATATGTGTAAGAAAGTGGTAACCACCATGAAAGTGGCTGTTTTCTACACACACACACTAATAACCACTGCTGAGAAATTTTTTAAATCAAACCTCAAAGGTAACAAAACCCTATGAGGTTTTGTTATATTTAAAATGTAAAGGAGAAAGAAATGAGTGAAGCAAAAGAAAAATGGACATTTGTAAATTCTATTGAAGATATTAAAAATCTAGACAAAAAATACATTAATATAATTGTAAATGCAGATGATTGTAAATATAAACCACAAAAACATGAGGTTATAGGTCCTAAAAATAAAATAAAAACCATAAAATTTAAGCCTAGAGCTAATGTGGATATAAGCTGGGTAGATTTTGAAACTAAAGTAGTATTAGGTACAGGAGTTAATGCAAATTTCAATCATGTAAGTTTTCGTAAGTTCGATTTTTCTAGATGTGGTAAAGTTGAATTAGATTATTGTTGCTTTGGGGATACGAGATTAAATATGTATAATGATTGGGGAGAGGAAAAAGAATTGAAATTTTGCAAAAATTCTGAAGTTACAATGAGAAATTGTATTATTTTGGACGATATAAAAAAAATAACATTCGGAAAAGATTCTAAAGTTCGTCTATATAATATGGATTTTTCAAATAATGATGAAATAGATTTTTCACAGTGCGCAGAAGTTTTAGCGGTTAATTGTAATTTTAATCATGTTGAAAGAATTAAATTTAGAAATAAGGAACAGGAAAGGGAAATTATGGAAGGAGTTCAATGGCAGGGAAAAAGTTGTTATTCAAAAACATCAATTCATCCTGTGATCAATAATCGTCGTAATAACGAAATTGAATAAATGCTTTCCATTCAAAATAAAGCCCCTCAAACGAGGGGCTTTTTACTAATCAGCAAAAGGATTATCTGTTTTTCTAACTGTAATTCTTAAAGGAACACCTTTCAAATTAAATGTTTCACGTAACTGATTGGTTAAATATCTCAAATAAGAATCAGGCAATCCTTCTGGGTTACTAGAAAAGATATAAAATGAAGGTGGTCTTGTTTTAGCCTGAGTAATATATTTTAATTTTATTCTGCGCTTATTCTTACCAAGTGGGGCAGGGTTCATTTCCTGAACATCTTTGAACCATTGGTTTAGTGGAGATGTTGGAATACGCATGTTCCATCTTTCATAAACCTTAATAACAGCACTCAGTAGTTTATCTAAACCTTGTTTCTTAATCGCTGAAATTGTAACAGTAGGTACTCCATCTGCTTGAGTTAAAGCTGTTTCTAGTTTGTAATTCAAAGTTTCTAATGCCTCTTTTCTATTTGCAATATCCCATTTGTTAACAGCAATAACTAAAGCTCTACCTTCTTCCAAAACCTTACGAGCGATAGTTAAATCTTGCTTGTCAAGTACAGCATCTGCATCCAAAACTAATACAACTACTTGAGCCATGTTTGTAGCATATAAGGTACTCTCAACCGACATTTTTTCAATAGCGCCTGTTACACGAGCTTGTTTACGAAGACCGGCAGTATCAACAAGATTAATCTTCCAACCTTTCCAACTCCATTCAGTAGTAATAGCATCTCTTGTAAGACCAGCTTCTGGTCCTGTTAGCATTCTTTCATCATTTAATAATGCATTTACAAGAGTAGATTTACCTACATTAGGTCTTCCAACAATAGCAATTTGAATAGGACGCTTTTTTAATTCATCAATACTTTCATCTTCACTATTTATATTTTCTTCTTCTTTAGCTGGTTTAGATTTAATCGATGCTTCAATTTCTTTTAATTCTAAATATAGCTCATCAAATCCAATGCTGTGCTCAGCCGAAAAGATAAGAGGTGCGCCCAAGCCTAATTTATAAGCTTCATATATACTTTGTTCTTGAGCTTTACCTTCGCATTTATTAGCTAACAATAAAACAGGCTTTTTGCTTTTTCTAACAAGATCAGCAAAATGTTCATCGTATGCTTGCATTCCTGCTCTTGCATCAAACAAAAATAATACAACATCTGCATCATCAATAGCACGTTGTGTTTGTTGCCACATACGTTCTTCCATCTTACCTGCAGTAGCTTCTTCATATCCTGCAGTATCAATAATGGTTAGCTCTAAATCTTTATATTTTGTTGTAACCTCTTTTCTGTCACGAGTAACACCTGGCAAATCATGAACAAGCGCAAGTTTCTTACCTGCAAGCCTATTAAACAAGGTTGATTTACCAACATTAGGTCTGCCAACAATAGCAACTTTCAAAGCCATTTTTTATTCCTTAAAATTCAAAATAAAACAATTGGCTCTGCATATAGCACATTTATATAAAATTTTCAAGATATAAAATTAAGCGTAATTTATTTGGCTGTTTACTTAAAAACAATCACATCTGCACTATCTGTAACAGCAATAACCATTCCATTAACTGCTATTAATCCGTTACTGATATCAACACCTAAATCTGTTTTAGCTTTTAAGCCACCTTGTTGAGCATCAAACTTTAATACTTTACCATTAGAAAAAGCCAAGAAAATTTGACCATTTAACATTAGAGGAGGTGCTGCATATATTTCCATATCATCGTAGTCTTCAGCATCTAAATAATCTTTTACATCAACAGACCACATGATATCTCCACTATATTTCTCAACTGCAAACAATACATTCTTGTTAGATATAACAAAAAGGTAATCGCCAGCTAACAACATATTTTGCATTGAGCCAATTTCTTTTTCCCAAAGTTTATCTCCAGTTCTCATATCTAAAGAAACTAAAGAGTTACTATTGCTAACTGCATAAATAATACCCTCTTGAATGATTGGGTAAGAGCCAATGGTATTTATTTCAGTAGATGAGTTTACTTGCTCATTAGAAACAAGCATAGATGTCCATAAAGGAGTGCCAACCGTTGCATTCAAAACTACAATCTCGCCATTAGAAAAACCAGCAACAACCACATTGTCTTCTTCATCATAAGCTGGAACAGCGCCACCAGCAATAACAGTATCTTCATGTGCTACATTAAACTTCCAAAGTTCTTTACCTGTATTTTTATCTAAAGCATATAAAGAATTGTCTACAGTTTGAACCAATAACATTTTATCTGTAACGGTAGGAGCAATACGTATTGGAGATTCCAAAAATATTCGCCATTTGGGCTGACCTGTTTCTGCATTCATAGCAAAAACACCTCCAAAACCAGTAGTAGCAAACAAAGTACTATTATCTAAAGCTAAACCAGATGCACGACTTTTGGTATCTTTAACTGTATTGTTTTTAGCAGATAATGTATTTTTCCAAAGTTTATTTCCGTTACTTAAACCAAAAGCAGATACAACACCTTTACTATCCATTACGAAAAGCTTATTGTTGCCAACAACAGGTGAAGGGAGTAATATATCTCTTCTGTTTATACCCTTACCAAAATTTTCGCCCCACTGCTCTTTAAGATCAAATCCAGCCTTCAAGTTTCCAATAATGTGGTGAGTATTTATACCAGCTTGAGACCAAGAATTATTTATATAAGGAGCAGGTAGTGTCGCAATCTTATTTTGAGAAACAGTAAGAGATTGTTCAAAATCATCTAAAATAGAAAGTCTTTCCCCAACAGGAAGTTTTTTATCCTGCGCACAGGATGTTGCAAACAACACCACAAAACACAAGCAAAGTCCTCTACTTAGCCAACGCATAACTCACCTCATAAAATAATTAAAATTAGTTTTCTTCGTTAAGAAAAGCTAACATGTCATTGATTCTAGTTTTCAAATCTACAGAAACATTACTATTAACTAAAAGTTCTTGATAAATGGATTTAGCTTTTTCAATATCTTTATTATGTATAGCAGACATAGCAAGTAGTTCTTTTGCAACGAGAGACCAAGCGCCATTTTTTGCAACAATAGGAGAAAGTAAAACATTAATTTCATCAAAAGTTGCAGTATCAACTTTGTATGTAGCAATCTTAATAGCAGCAATTTCCTTAATTTTTTCAGAAACTGTATTATCTTTTACTATTTTATTTAATACATCTAAAGCTTTGTTAATTTCATTGTTGTCTAAGAGAATATTTGCAATTTGCAAGTATGCAATATCTTTATACAATCCATTTTCTGTAGCTACTATATTTTCTAGCTCAACAATATTATTGTTATAGTCATCTGTTTGTGCTAGAGCTTTTACATATTGAATATTAGTCTGTTCAGACTTGTGCTGACGCCATAAAGCAATTTTCTCATATCCTACAGTAATAGACAATGCTAAAATTAGGAATGTAAGAATATAAACACCATATTTGTTCATTAATTCTTTAAAACGTTCATTCCTTACATCTTCATCTACCTCATCAAAAAAGGCTTTCTCTGCATCAAGATTGAAATATTGGTTTGATGAAGATTTAGTGCTTTTATCTGCCGATTCGCGTTTAATATTTTTTGCCATGATAGTCTAATCCTTCTCTATAAAATTTTATCAAAATTTATCACACCCGCGCAACTATGCAATTAAAATATAAATTTAATTACCAACTAATTTTCTTATAATAAAATCTTTTAACCACAACAAGTCATTAATTGGTAATTTAACACCAAAATTAATAGCTTTATTGTCTGCAATTATAGAAATATTGTAACGATCCATTGTGGAATCATAACCAAGTTCTACGCTTTCAATATCTTTATTAAATATTGCATCAACTTTAAGAGGGGAATCAAAAAGTATTTTTGTAATTACGATTCTGTCGTTATAAATATCTAATCTATAAGATTTAAACAATTTAGTAAGAAAGTATATTGCTAGCAATAACATTATTGAGCCACACACCAAATATTTTGGTGGTAAAAAATGTCCAGACAAAGTCATATAAACTCCAGCTGAAGTAAGTATAATAGATATTATTGCTAAAAGAGCTAAGTATATTTTGTTAGCAAAATCCCAATATATCCCAACAGGTCTTACAATTGTAGCTTGAGCTGTTTCTTCAACGTCTAGAGTGTTTGGAGCTGGTAACTTACCGCCAACAATAAACGGTAATTTATCTTCTTCAGCTAATTCTTTGATTGATTTATTTAAATCGTTAAAGTCTCTTTGCACCAATCCTCTGTCACCAACGCTAAGTGCAGGGAGCTTAAACATCTTAGCGTAAGCCTCCCAAATTTTTCTAATATCAGTATTGATTGTGGAGATATACAAAGGAACAATTTTGTTTGAATCATAATGAAATAGGTCAATAACATATCTATTTTTATTAATCAATCCTATTTGTGTAAATAAAACTCTTAATCTAATTCCTACATAGTTTTCCAAAGGCTCTTTTATTTTTTGCTTAATACCTAATGCAGGTCTGTATGTTATATGAAAAACGCGTCCATCAAATATAAATTTTTTATATCGAATAAAAGATATAACTGAAAAGGTAATAACCACAAAGCCAATAACAATAACAACAATGGAGAAAATTTCATACATAAACATCCTAGGAGTTAAGCTATTTTCAACAGTCAAAAAGCTAAGAAGTTCAAAGCAACCTAAACATAGCAACATCACCCCAAAAATAAAGCCCATTAAAACATAACTAACAGAAACTCTATCACAAGCTTTTGCTGCTCTTTCTGGTAAACCTTTAAATGTGAATTTAAAGTTTGTACTAAAGTGATCAGGAACGCGAACTAGCATTGAAATCTCCAACAAAATATACTAAACTCAAATACATTATACACCAATAAAAAAAATATTCATCATTTTTTTAACTTTCATCGCAAAAATGTTTAAAACTTTACTTGTAAATAAGATATTTTTTTGTTAAACATACAAAAAAGGAAGGAAAATAATGACTAATTCTATTTGTGATATTTGCGGTGGTTGTTTGTTTAGAAATTTAAGCAAAGAAGAGTATCAAAAAAATAAACAAGATGATTTTATTAGAACAATATCTTTAATAAAAAATTCAAACCCAATTATTGAGCCTACAATATTTATAGAAGATGGGTGTAGACGTCGTGCAGATATGGAATTTGTTTTTGATAAGAAAAAGCAAATCCTTGGTTTTAATGAGGCGAAAACTCATAACATAGTAAATATAACTGAATGCCCAATGCTCACATCATCGTTGAATAATTTGCTCCCAAAGTTGCATAGTTTTTTAGAAGAGTTTTGTTCAGTAACTATAAATATAAAAAATAAAAAGAAGATAGAAACAAAAAAAATACAAACAGGAAGTCTTCAAATGTTAGAGGCGGATAATGGTTTTGATTTTTTACTAAAAATACAAGAAGAGCCATCTCTAGAGCATAGAATGATTGTTGCAGATTTTGTAAATTCTCAACCAGAAATATTAAGAATGTCATGGCAAATAAAAAATCTTGAGCCAGAAACAATTATTGAAAAAGTAACTCCAGAAATTTACATTTCAGAATATAGTATCCCGCTTCCACAAAATGTTTTTCTACAAGCATCTAAAAATGCAGAAACTAAAATGATTGAAAAAGTTCTTGATTATATTGGAGATACAACAGGTGAAATTGCGGATTTATTTTGTGGCTTAGGAACATTTACATATCCATTAGCAAAAAATAAAAACAATACAGTTTTATCAGTAGATTCGTCATCACTCTCAACAGAAGGCTTAAAAAGAGCGATAAATAGAAATCAAATTCATAATATTGAAGTTGTTAATAAGAATTTATTCAAATACCCACTAGATGCATCAGAATTAAAAAATATAAAAGCTCTAGTTATAGACCCACCAAGAGCAGGTGCTCACGAGCAATGTATTGAAATATCTAAAATACCATCAGAGAATAAACCTAAGAAAATTGTATTCATTTCGTGCAATCCCAAAACATTTGTTTATGATGCACAAATTTTAATAGATTCTGGATATAGTTTTGATAAAGTAACTTTAGTTGACCAATTTGTTTATTCAAAACATCAAGAGTTAATAGCTTTATTTACATACAATCACTAAACCATTAAAGGAGTATACATATGATTGATAATATTAGAATGAAAAATATGGCAAATGCTATTCGTTTTCTTTCTGCTGATGCAATAAATAAATCTAATTCAGGCCACCCAGGAATGCCTTTAGGAATGGCAGATGTTGCAACAGTACTATTTGCTGAATATATCAAATTAAATCCCAAAGCTCCTAAGTGGTTTGATAGAGATAGATTCGTTCTATCAGCAGGTCATGGCTCAATGTTGATGTATTCATTGTTATATTTTACAGGTTATGAAGATATTACAATAGAAGATATAAAAAACTTCCGTCAATTTGGCGCTAAAACAGCAGGCCACCCAGAATATGGTCATCTAGATGGTATAGATATGACAACCGGACCACTCGGACAAGGTATATCATCAGCCGTAGGTATGGCTCTAGCAGAAAGAATGTTAAATGCAAAATATGGTGCAGATTTATGCAATCACTACACTTATGTAATTGCCGGAGATGGTTGCTTAATGGAAGGTATTTCAGAAGAATCAGCATCAATAGCAGGTCACTTAAAACTCAATAAATTAATCGTATTCTGGGACAATAACAATATTACAATTGATGGAACGGTTGATAAAGCTAGTTCAACAGATCAATTAATGCGTTTTCAAGCTATGGGTTGGAACACATTAAGCATTAATGGTCATAATTATGATGAAATCAGAAAAGCAATAGAAACAGCACAAAAATCAGATAAACCAACCTTAATCTCTTGTAAAACAACAATAGGTCTAGGTTCTCCAAACAAGTGCGGTACTTCCAAATGTCACGGTTCTCCATTGGGTGAAGAAGAAACACAATTAATGCGCCAAAATCTCAATTGGAATTATGCTCCATTTGAAATTCCAGAAACAATTTTAACAGATTGGAGAAACACTCAAACTCGCAACCAGTCAATGTATGAGCAATGGGTAGATAATGCATCTAAATCATCTGAAGAATTTAGAGATGTTATAGCAAATAAATTACCTCGTGGTTGGGATAAAGACTTAAATGAATTAAAAGAAAAATCTATAGAAGAAAAAACAAAAGTAGCCACACGCAAAGCATCAGAAATGTGCTTAAAAGCAATAGTGCCAAACGTGCCAGAAATCGTTGGTGGATCAGCAGACTTAGCTGCATCAAACCTAACATTTGTAGAAGGCTTAAAAACAATCACTAAAGATGATTACAATGGCAATAACATTATGTATGGTATTCGTGAACACGCCATGGGTGCGATAATGAATGGTTTGGCTCTACATGGTGGAGCAATTCCATACGGTGGCACATTCTTTGTTTTCTCCGATTATTTAAGACCATCAATGCGTTTAGCATCTTTAATGGGTTTAAGAGTAATATATGTTCTAACACACGATTCTATTGGTGTTGGAGAAGATGGTCCAACTCATCAACCAATAGAACATTTATCTTCATATAGAGCAATGCCAAATATTCTAACTTTCCGTCCATGTGATGTTGTAGAAACTGCAGAATGTTGGCAAATAGCTCTAACAGAAAATAAACGTCCAAGTTTGTTAGCATTATCTCGTCAAAATTTGCCAATGCTAAGAACATCAGCAAAAGATAATCTATCATTAAAAGGCGCTTATATAATATCTCCAGCAAAAAATCAAAGACAAGCAACAATTATTGCAACAGGTTCTGAAGTTTCAGCTGCCATAGAAGCTCAAAATATCTTGTTTGAAAAAGGTATAGATGTTACAGTTGTTTCTATGCCATGTATGGAGTTGTTTGAGGAGCAAAGCGAAAATTATCAATTAGAAGTTTTAGGCACAGCACCAGTAATTAGCGTTGAGGCAGGCTCTACCTTTGGCTGGAATAGATACGCTCAAAAAACTATAGGTATAGATAGCTATGGTGCATCAGCCCCAGCTAATAAGCTTTTTGAATATTTTGGCTTAACTCCAGAGCACATAGCAAATGAAATTGAAGATTTCATAAAATAAAAAAAGGGAGGTAACACTCCCTTTTTTTATATCTCAAATTTAAGATTTTTGTTGCTGATCCATAATATACTTTTTCTTGATATTATCAGATAATTGTTTACCTTTTTCAGGTGTAACTGTTTCAGATATAACACCACTTCGCATAGCCTCACCAATCTTATCAGCAACATATACCCCAGAAACAGATTTCTTCTTCGTCCTAATTCTATCTAAGCTTTGTTTTACCTTATCTTTGCTATCATTAGGTTCATCATTGCGATTATTATCATTATGATCATCATTATTTCTATTAATGTATTCTTTACAAGGGATGTAGTCACCAGGCATATATAGGTTGTACAAATAAATCATTTTCAGTAGCTTGAGAAGCTTTCGTTAAAAAATCACATAATTCGTTATCAGTATTTGAACCAAACGTACCAATCAAAGTATCTTCATCAGTAAGCAATAATACACGATTACCGTCGACACCATCTCTATAAAGTAAAACATTATATTTGCTATATCCTTTATTTTCTTAGTTTTGCGAGGTTTTTCTTTTTTCAATATATCTATTCTAATAGATTGGAATATTCTCCTTAAATAACTACATATCGCAATATATACATAAAAAGAGTTTTATCTGTTTATAAGTTAGCTATAGCTTTTGCTAAAGAAAATTTGATACGTATACTAAAATCATAATATAATAACTATTTTTTTTAGAGGGATTTTTTAATATGGATATTTGTCAAAGCATTAACGATTTGGCTTATATGTCTGGTATTGAGTTACACGCAACAATAGATGAAAAAGTGGGTCTGCTCAAAGCTATGAATATCTTGAGTGAAGACTTTGATTATCGCACACAAGATGGATACCAATACTGGGAAAATTTCAAATTAGTTGAAGGCTTAATAGAAAAGAAAAAAAATGATAAATTCATAAATATTGTTAGAACTGTTCCAATACTAAGAGAGAATAAAGTCGAAACAGTAGAAATATCATTACCAGATGGCGTAAAAAAATTAAAATGGGATTTTTATGAAGATGAAGATCCTCGTAAATATTATAAAGGCGAAATTGCACTAGAAGAATCAGATCGTTTTTATAGTGGTGAAGTATCTGTTGATGAGTTAGAAAAAATTGAATTTAGCGGAGACGAAGTAACAAGAACAATAAACGGTACAACATACAGAAAATATCGTTTTAAATTCCCATTCAAAGTTCGCATGGGATATCATAGTGTTGAGTTCTCATACGTAAATAAAGATGGTAGAGAAACAGCACAAAGAACAAGATTAATCGCAGCACCAGAAAAATGCTATGATAGACTTGGCATAAAAGAAGGTAAAAAAACTTGGGGTGTTCCTGTTCAGTTATATGAGCAAGTTAGTGAAAATAATATCGGTATTGGTAACTATAGTGACCTTGCTCAATTAGGTTATATTTTAGGTAAAAATGGTGCTGGTATTTTGGGTGTAAATCCTGTTCACGCAAATCGTGGTGATCAACCAGAAAATGCTTCTCCATATTCACCAGATAGTCGCATGTTCTTTAACTATATCTATTTGGATGTTACTGCTGTTGAAGAGTTTAAGCGTAGCAAAGCAATACAAGACTATTACAATAATAATCCAGAATTTCAACACAAATTAGAGCGTAATCGTCGCTGCGCTTATGTAGATTATACAACTACTCAAGAAATAGTAGATGATATAATGCATAAATGTTTTGAAGAGTTTAAAAAACGCGAAAATAAAGAAGATTACAACCGCTTTAAAGTATACTGCGATAGTCAAGATGGTATCTTGGAAATGTATGCAACATTTAGAGCGCTAAATGATTACTTTTCTAAGCAAAAACCAATGCCATTAAACTGGACATATTGGCCTAAAGAATATAAAGATCCAAAATCTCCAGAATTTTTGCGATTCGTTGAAGAACACAAAGATGAGATAGAGTTTTATAAATATACTCAATGGCAATGTAATAAACAGTTAGCGACAGTAAAAGATAGTTGTCTGAATTCGGGTATGAAAATTGGTTTATATATGGATATGGCGGTAGGTGCTTCTCCCAAAGGATTTGAAGCATGGTACTATTCAGATTTATTCATAAAAGGCTCTGCCGGTGCAATGCCAGATGATTTATCTCCTGCAGGCCAAGTATGGAATGTGTTAGGATTTAATCCAAGTCGTTTACAAGAAGAGGGATATGAGCCATATCGCAAAATATTAGAAGCTAATATGAAGTACGCTGGTTGTATTCGCATAGACCACGTTTTACAACTTAACCGCTTATACTTCCACTTAGATAATGGTGAAAAAGGCAACTATGTATATTATAACACAGAAGAGTTATTAGCCATAGTTGCTCTAGAAAGTCACCGTAATAAAACAATGATAATAGGTGAAGATATTGGTAATACAACAGACCAATTCCGCCGTCAAATGGAAGACTATGGAATATTGTCATATAAAGTACTGCCATTTGAAAGAGAGAATGACTGTTATCGTTCAATGAGACGACCAGAACATTATCCAGAGCTATCTGTTTGTGCAACATCAACACATGATACGCCAACATTGGTTAATCAATGGAACGTAAAAGATATATGGCAAAAAGCAGCGCTTGGTTTTTATAATAAAGAAACTATAGATGGTATGCTTGAGCAATATGCATCACAACGTGAGGCATTAAACTGGATGCTAGAGCATTATGGTTGCTGGAAAGAAGTTGGTGGTAAAATGTGCTCAGAACCAAGAAGAGAAGCAAACAATGTTCCAGCAAAATATGAACAAGCTGTTGCATCATGGTTGGGTCGTTCAAAATCAGCAATTATGTTAATGCCATTTACAGATATTTTAGGAGTGAGTGAAGTTGGTAATATCCCTGGAACATTAGATATTGATGTTACGCACTCAGGTAAAAGAAGCTTAATGGAAGTTAGTGGTAATAATGGAAGATTTTATCCTAACTGGCGTAAGAAATTGCACATTCCTCTAGAGCATATAGAAGAGGTGGAAACATTCCAAGATATCGCAGAGATCTTAAATCACTATCGTGGCGATGGTAATGATGGAAGAGGGCGCTATTATCAATTTGAACGTCTTGGTTATAACAAAGAATCATCAGTAGATTTTGAAAGAGCTAAACGTCTGTATAATATCTTGAGATATAGAGAAGAATATCGCTTGTCAGAAACAATAACACGTCGCTACGGAGAAAAGTTTGTTACACGCTGGAATAAACGTAGAGA
>JAZQTW010000036.1:0-23699 GCA_045630985.1 Alphaproteobacteria bacterium | reverse complement strand
ACGCCCATCAGCACAAGACAAAATAAACTCCCTATATGGTGCAATTTTTTCTGGAGTATCGCAATTTTCTCTAATATTCTTCAAAACCATCTTAATATTAGCTAAATGATTAGTTTTAGATAGAACTTCCATAGCAAACTCTGGCGATATAATATCTCTATTAGCATCACGATTATCTTTAATCCACCTATCAACTTGGTAAACATTCATATCTGTATTATTAATCGCCACAAACATCCTTTACATCTCCGCTCCACCGATACCAAACCTTTTCTTCATACGAGAAAATAGTGAATTATCTTCTTCTATTCCATAAACAGACATAGCTGAAAAATTCTCAACCCCACGTAAAAAAATCTTCTTTTGCTCTTTATCCTTAAACCTAACTCTCAAAACAGCACCAAAATCACAACCTTTAAAATCCACCTTATCACACATAGAAACATCTAATATGGAAGGTAATTTTTTTGCATGTGATAAATAAACTTTAGCTCCTTCCTTAAACTTTATTTTTCTAACTCCTCTTAAATTAGCATCCCATAACCAAACTTCATCACACATAGACAGATCTAATACTGCAGGTAAATTTTTTGCACATGCTAAATCAACCTTAGCTCCTTCCTTAAACTTTAATTCTTTAATTCCTCTCAAATTACAACTAGACAAATCTACTTCATCACACATAGATACATCTAAATCACGAGGTAAAACAGCAGAATCTAAACAAACCTTTGCCCCTACTTTGAACTTAAGCCCACTAAATTTGCTTAAATCACAACCTTTAAAATCCACCTCATCACACATAGATACATCCAAATTTTCTGGCAAATACTTCACCACTGGAATATACGCTATCTCATCAGGAATCTTACCTTTAAATTCATCAAAATCATCTTCATATCCCGATGGTCTTTTTTCTTGCGACAAACAAACTTTTGCCCCATCTCTAAATTTTAACGCCTTAACATTCCTTAAATCACACCATTTCAAACTAACATCTGCGCACTGTGATAAATCCACATCTTCCGGAAAATCTCTTGATCCTTCAAAACAAACCTTCCCCCCTTCTTTAAACTTATACTCATTTAATTTCGCTAAATTAAAATTCCTTAAATATACCTCATCACACATAGAAAAATCTATATTTTCTGGCAAATAACATCCGCAATACGAATAAACCTCAGCCCCTTCTTTAAACCTTAAAGCAGCAATTTTTCTTGAAATCCACGTATTCAAGCAAACCATATCAGCATCAAAATATACCTTTAAATTATCCCCCTCCAATGCTTGAACGTCTTTTTCTGTTCTAACAATTATTGTATTATTACAATCAAACTCACCATAAAACTTTGGCTTTCCATTTGCCTCATTAAATTCATCTTCACAAACACATAAAGTAGCCATTTCTTGCAACATCTTAAGTGCATCAGCGCTCATTTCCCGCCCATCAACGCAAGATAAAATAAACTCTCTATATGGTGCAATTTTTTCTGGAGTATTGCAATTTTCTCTAATATTATTCAAAACCATTTTAATATTAGCTAAATGGTTAGTTTTAGATAGAACTTCCATAGCAAACTCTGGCGATATAATATCTCTATTAGCATCACGATTATCTTTAATCCACCTATCCACTTGGTGAACATTCATATCTGTATTATTAATCGCCACAAACATAAACCACCCTCTCCTTTTATAAGTTACTTAATAACAAAATCCGTCTTTAGCTTTTTTATCTCTGCTTCATCAATTTCTTCCATAATCCAAGAAGCTGATTGAATTACAAAAAAATCATTGTACCAATCTGTTAATTCTTTAATATTTTCAAATCCATCCTTAAACACTTTAAATATCACAAATTCTGGTTCAACTTCAGAAACTAACATACTCTCATGACGGCGACATCTCGTAAACAATCCCACAAATTTACCTTTACCTAATTGTTTACGTACACTTTGCATTTTTTCTTTTAATTTTTCCGACCCCAAATCTAATACAACACCATCAGCACCAAACAACTTACACTTTTCTATTGCATCTTCACCATAAAACAATACAAGCCTATCCTCTATTGTAGCCTTTTCAATAAACTTGCGACAGAATTCTCCATCAATATCTGTATTGATAACAAAACATTCATCACTCATTTTTTCTAAAATTTTATAATCTGCAACATCAATTCTTGTAATATTCTTTTGCATAAGTATTTTTGCCCCTTGTAAAACTAACATTTAGAATCTAATAATATAGTAACACATTTTTCTAATAAACGGAAGAAAAAAATGGAACAAAGCTCAAAATATTTACCTAAAACAGCATCTGCACTTGCAAATCTTCAAGTAAATATTGCTACTTTAGAAGATGCAAGCAACATCTCTACCGTTCAAAAACAACAATTAGCGGATAAATTGGCATATACTCAAAAAGAAATATCAAAAAAAGCCGTAACTATTAATGAAATTATTCGCAAATTAAATGGAGCAATAGAATAATGGCACAAGTAATAATAACTATTAACCGTCGCGAATATGCTATTTCTTGTGAAAATGGTACAGAAGGTCATATCTTAAGATTAGGCAACCTCTTAGATAGCAAAGCCAAAGCATTAACATCTGCTCTTGGTCAAATTAATGAGAATCAGCTTCTAGCTATGATAGGACTAATTATTGCTGATGAACTTAGTGAACTTAAAAAATCTACACAAACACAGGCTCAAACTCCTTCTGCCGAGCCTACAACAGACCTATCTGCAATAGATGAAGAATTAAGCTCTCATATAAATTCTTTAAATGATGTAATAAAATCTATTGCAACTAACTTAAAATCAGTATAACATAAAATTATATTAATAACTGAACTGCCCTTCGCGTGCATAACCGCATGTCTTCCGGGCCAACACTTTTTAATAGGGAGCTGTCTCTGTCAGGATCGTGGTCCTGTTATATGGCACCCACCTTATCTTGCGGGTATCGGATAGAATGATAATTGCACGGTCTGGGCGGTTCACCTCTATAAATAAAGGAAAAAGAACTTGAGAATATTATATTGTGGTGATTTAGTAGGACGTGCTGGTAGAAATGTAATTACCAGAAACATCGCAAACTTAAAAGATAAATATAATCTAGATGCAGTAATCGTTAATGGTGAAAATGCAACACATGGCTTTGGTCTTAGCCCATCAAATGCTGAAGAATTGCTAAATGCTGGTATTGATTGCATCACAACCGGTAACCATATATGGAATCAAAGAGAAATATATCCATACTTAAACAACTCATCTCAAATTGTTCGTCCTCTAAATTATCCTGAAACATTACCCGGAAAAGGCGCACAATTAATCACTGTAAAAGGTAAAAAAATATTAGTAGCTCAAGTTTTAGGCCGTGTATTTATGCCACCAATCAATAGCATAACAGAACCTCTAGATGAACTACTTAAATATTATACTCTAGGCAAAAATGTTGATGCGATATTAGTAGATATTCACGCCGAAGCTACATCAGAAAAATTATCTTTAGGCTATTATCTAGACGGTAAAGTAAGTATGGTTGCTGGCACTCACACCCACGTTCCAACAGCGGATGCAAGAATATTACCTCAAGGTACCGGATATATAACAGATGTTGGTATGTGTGGCGATTTTGAATCTATTTTAGGCTTTGAACCTAAAACCCCAGTTGAAAGATTGGCCGAAAAATTAACCCTACAAAATAGACTTGTTCCTGCTAACGGAAATGTGCTAACCATTTGGGGAGTTATTGCCGATATAAATGACAATGGCCTTTGCCAAGAAATAATTCAAATCAAAGAAACTTTTGATAATATCTAAAAGAAAAGAGCTACGTATAAGTAGCTCTTTTTTATCACTATCTCGCAGTACTTCCATAATTATAACAGCTCATTGCCAAGTCTTCCCCCTTATAAAATACTTTATATGATGCATATAATAAAGAAAGAACAATAGCCGCCATATAAATATCATAAACTGGCATATAATTATTAAGAAAAACAGTTACACTATCAGAACCTGTTACAATATAATCAACCATAAGAGAAATCACTGCATAAATTACTGTAAAATAAGGTATCCAACCAATTGACGCTAAAAACACAGATATTCTTGGAAAATTTTCATTCATTCTATGAACAAATCCCCAAGAAGATATAAATGACATTGATAGTGCTAATACTGCTACCCAGAAAAGCACATACAACACACCGCCCATAGCATAAGCAAATTGATTATTAAACATAGCTACAACAAATGCAAAGAACTGATACATCCCACCCAACAGTAATAATTCATTTCTACATATTTTCATATTTGCCTCCTTTTGTACAAAAATTAACATAGAAGAATTATATTTAAATACACTGTTTTCCAACCTCTACTTTGGATATAAAAAAAGAGATAAGAAAACTCTTACCTCTTTTATTCTTAACTATAAAACTAGTTTATCTACCTTGTTTAATAGCTTCAACTAACTCATGAGTTGTAGGAACATATCCATTTGCATACATAGGGTCTGTACCAAAACGATATACTTGGTGACCAGCAAATAAAAGATTATCATCAACATTACCATTATGGCCAATATCAACTAATGTCTTATGAATACAATATGTTCTTGGGTCGCAAATCTTACCAGTAGTACCAGTTGCTCCAGACCAAGAAGAGAATTGACATTGAGATAAACAACCCAAGCATTTAGCTCTATCTTCTTTCATAGTCTTCCATTCATCAGGAGTTAAGAACACAACTGTAGAATCTGGAGTTTCTTGAATTACTGTAAATCCTGCTTTAATTTGATTATCTGCCTTTGCTAAATCAGATGCTTTAATAAATACAGTTTTAACATTACTCAAACTTAAAGGTGTATCAAATTCTTCACTTTGCTCTAAAGCATAAGCAATTTCACCCTCTTTTCTATCAATCAAGCGTTGTAAGAACTTATTTCTAATAGCAGAAGAATAAAAACCAGTAGGACTAAAACGTTGTAAAATAACATCGCCTTTCTTAGTATTTAACATAACTCTTTGCCATGCTTCACTAATAGGACTTTCTTTAGTAATCATTGTACGAGTACCAAATTGGAAAGCAACTTTTCCAATTTCAGGATTATCAAGATAATTTTCCCAATCACTCAAACACCATACACCACCAGCAATAACAATTGGAGTTTCAGCCAAGCCAAGCTTGTTCATTGTAGTACGAATCTCTTTAATTCTGTCATATGGGTCTTGAGGCTCATTTGGATTCTCTGCATTAGATAAACCATTGTGACCACCTGCCAACCATGGATCTTCATATACAACACCACCTAAAAATTCGCTATAATTGCAATAAGCTCTCTTCCATAAAATTTGAAAAGCTCTTGCAGAAGAAACGATAGGATAGTAATAAACACCCTCAGAAGAAGCAATTTCACCCAATTTATATGGCAAACCAGCACCGCAAGTAATACCATGAATAAGACCTTTAGCGCCTTTCAAAACCTCTTTAATAACAATTTCAGAATCTGCCAATTCCCAAAGTTCATTAGCATGAATACGACCATTATCACCTGCAATTTCATGAGCAATTTGAGCTTGAGCAATACCACCTTTAATTGCGCATTTAATCAAATCTTCATGACGTTCTTGTCTTTTTAATCTAGAAGAACGCTCTAAAATTACATTACCATTTTCATCATAGAAGTCAGGACTAACCAAAGATATTGTGCCAACGCAACCTTCTTTAGCAAAATAACCACTACTACGACCGTTTGTAGCGTTAATACCTTTACCACCTTCAATAATAGGGCAAACTTCTTTACCTGAAATTACAATATTTTTTAAATTTATCACTGTTGTATCCTTATATAAAAAATCAAACAATACCGTTTTTATACCAGTATTTTTTTTAAATGAAAAGTAGGAACTTTGGTGTACTATAGTATCGCTAGAGATACTATTAGCTAGAATGCTTTAAATAAACGAGCCCAATCAATATCATTACTAACAACAATAGCTACAAACACGCAACAATAAGTATATGTAATAAGGGCATTTATTGTTAAAACACCAACACGTCTAACTAAAAAGCTTCTATATTTTTTAACCATAAAATGTAAAAAATTAAAAAACAAGATATACACAACCAGCTGTAAAGATATACCAATATCTTTAAGCACATCTTTATATTCCATCATTATTCTAGGAAAAAATGTTAAAAGTAAACTATACAGACTAACTACTCCATAAGTAATTTTAACTGCACGTTTTTCATTTTCTAATTGATGAATTCTATCTTCTTGCAAGCTTTCTTTTGAAAGTTTTTTAATCTCAAAACCTCTAATTTTTTGAGGCTCTGCTTTTTTCTCCTTAATCACCTTTAAATTTGCTTTCAAGCGTTCATCAGCAACACACAAACCGCAACCTTTATTTGTAAAATACACATGGTTAGGATTCTTCTTGCAACGTTTAATATTTTTCAATAAAAAGTCCAATTCTGCTTGCCATTCTAATGCACTTGGACGCTTTTGACCTTTAACAAAAGCTCTATCAAATAACTTCAAAGTACTTTGTGGCAAAAATTCATGCACGCTATAAGGATGTGGCGCTTGATAGTTATCTCCCCAAATACCATATGCATAATGATATCCCTCGATTCTTTCTTGTATAGATAGAGTACTATCCGCATTTTTCTTAACCACACCAGAAAAAGGATGAATACCATTATTCAAAAGCTTAAAGATAATAACAGCTAGAGCAAATCTATCTTGTTCTTCCCCCATATCTTCACAAGCCTCATTCATACCCTCAGGATAAATATATTCTTCACTCACAAATTCTGCCGGAAATCTTGCTTGCTCTCCTTGAATAGAAAAACCATCACAGTCAAACATAGCAACAGTCATTGTCTTTTTATAAATAGAAACATTTGATGGCTTCAAATCTATAATAAAATGCCCATGCTTATGCAATGATGCAACCATCAAAGCCACATTATATGCAGCCATCACTCTATATTCATATTTATCACTAAGTTTAAGCTTTGCTCTAACAGCACTTTGCATTAAATGATCTAAAGAAACAGCTTCTGATGTATTAATAAAAGGCATTATATAACCAACACAATATCCTTCATTATCTTCCAATATAGCTTCTGGCCATGCAATTTGCACATATTCAACATCACCTACTTTAACTGCGGAAATATTTGGATTATTCATCACCATCGCCTCAAGCTTTAAGCGATTAGTATTACTTTTTTGCCTTTCATGAAATATTTTAGCAACTTTTGATGGATGCCCGTCAACTGCAAAAACTTTTCCTGCAGCACCACCTTTATTTAATAGCTTACCCAATCTGATAGTCTCAAAATGCCTATCAGCATATATAGCGCCATATTCAACTACAGGTATTATTTCCTCAATTACTGTATTCATAGCCCAGCCCATAAAAAAGTTTTATCATCAGAATTTAATTTTCTAGCTTGTTTCGTATCTAATGTATTATTCAAAGCCTTAAGTGCTCTTAATTTATTAGGTTCATTTTTAAGATACTTATTAATTGGTTCAATAAAGCCCTTTTTTAATTTACACATATCATCAGACAATGCAAAATTAGTAACACCATCTGTCATCAAAAATATTGTTTCTGATTTATCAATATTTGTAAAACGCAAACTATCTTGCCAATTATTCATTGTATAGAAGAATGTTTCGCAAGAAAAACTACCATTTGCAGGACGAGATATTGTATATTTTTTCTCATCATGCAAAGCAATTCCAGCACCATCTCCTATATGAAAGAATATACCACGATTTTTATGATAAACCACACCCACCATTGTTGCAGAAAAATTCAATATTTCACGTTCAGACTTACTCTTATTCAAACGATGAATAATCAATCGCTCTCTGGCTCTTTCAATAGTTTCTTTAACACATCTTTCTACATCTTTAAACGGAGTATTAATCAAAACATTAACAAGCATTTCACAAATAACTTTTGCCCCGATTTTACCATACTTTGCAGAACCTGCCCCATCTGATACAACTGCTACAAACTTATTTCCACTACATGCATATTGATAAAAATCCTGACAAGGTGTCTTTTTAGATAAATGAAGACCACCCGTTATCTTAGTAGCTACAATTCTAATACTCTTACTTGTTTTCTTCATGCCAAGTCTCAATATCATCTAAAATATCTGGCATATTAGGAGCTGCTCTAGAAATACAAGAAACACTTCGACTCAACCACAAGAAAAACTCGGTAAACTTCAAACCACTCAATCTCTTTGGAGGCATCATAGAAAACTTAGCAAGTTTTTCTAAATTTGCACCCTGAGTACCAACAGCATGAATTACAACTTTTTTATTTTGTTGTGCAATTCTACATTTTTCTGCAGCCAATTCCCAACCATAGTCTGTTGGCTCTCCATCACTAATCAAAAAGATCCATGGACGTTTAGATGTAATACCACAACTATCATACAAACATTTTTGCTCTTCAATCTTTTGCAAAGCAAGTTCCATTGCTTTACCAATAGGAGAAAGACCAGATGCCTCCATTACAGGAGCAGTAAAATTCATAGCATCTACCCAATCAGCAGAAATATCTGCGTCATCCTTACCATAAGATTTGATTACCAACAACTGCACTCTTGAGCTTGCATCAATATCTTCTTTTAATTCTTTTTCCAACGCTTGCAAACCTGTATTTAATTGTTTGATAGGCTCTCCTCTCATAGAACCAGAGCAGTCCAAAACCAAAATACAAGGAGTACGTTCATTAGCATTCTCAGCAAATTCCACATATGGAATCATTACGTCAGAAAAATCATCTTCATTATTTTCCATGTCTTTTCCTTTTTTAAATACACTGTTATTAGTAACGTGGATATGTATGAGGATAGCCACTTCCTTCAATTGGCACATTTGCAGAAATTCTACCACATGCACTTACATATAGAATGGTAAAAAATATTGAAGAAATCATTAAAAATTTAACTAAATATTTCATTTTTTATCCTATGTGTTGTAATAAACTAAGTTGATAATATATCAAAAGAGCTTAAAGTACAAAATACAATTAATTTATTAACAGGAAAAAAACAATATGCGTACACTTTATAATTTAATAGCAATATTTACAATAATTTCTTTCACCGCTAATGCATATACACACCCCAAAGGTTTATATGTATTAGAATACCCTGTTAATATGCCTGATAAATATATTATGTCAGAAACAGGAGAAATTTCTTCAATACTAAATAACAACTCCGATTTAACAGTAATGGTGTTTTGGTCACAAAGTTGTTACCCTTGTCTGAAAGAACTAAAAGATTTAGAAAAACTATATTCTAAAGCCCAAAAAGATAATATAAAAATTATGATAATATCTCCTTCTTCTGAATGGAAAAGCCTTAATGAAGAAAGACAATTCCTTACAAAATATAAAGCTCCAACCATTCCTTTTTATAATGATATAGATAATAAGCTATCCTTAAGTCTTGGCATAGGCTCCACCCCTTATACTGTTATAATGGATAAAAATCACAAAAAAGTAGCCACCATTCAAGGACAAGTTAACTGGAGCGCTGATAAATTATATAAAAACATAAAAAATCTTATAAAATAATTTACTAATATTACTTGCACAACACAAAAAAGAGAGCCTAAACCAGCTCTCTTTTTCTCAATTACCAATTATCAACTAGAAACTATATCGTACTCCTAATCCACCTTCTACGCTACTTTCTTTTTCTGCATTATGAGCAATTTCTGCAGATAGTGAGAAGCCTTCATCATTATAAATTGCTTCTGCAGATGTTCTAACGCGGCTCTTATCTTCATTGTATCCTTTGCGAGACAAGTAGCTAGAAGAATGTCCTATCTCTAAATCATCATAAGGATCTAAAAGCTCATGATAGTACTTAGTACCTACAGCTAACATTAATGAACGGTTCTTAGCTAATTCCATTTTCTTACGAAGCTTCAAACCAATTCCAGCTTCCATAGAAAGAGTATTGTTAGATTTTAATGTCCAACCATCATCTTCCTTAGCTTCTGTCATATAGCTACCTTGTACGTTAAGTTCAGCTTCTGCAACAAGCTCTGCAACCTTCACATCTACACTATATTCTGCATGGTTATATAAACCATAATACAAATCTAATGTATCTGCTTCATAGCTACCAGAAACTGCGCCTCTTTCATATTTACCATAGCCGGCACCAACACTTGGAGTTGTTAAAAACTTAAAGTTTGAATTTTGATACAATATTGGCATAAACGCCATCAAAACTAAATTATCTCTTTTTGAATTTGCCTCATCAAATGATGTATCAACATATCCGGCTCTTAAAGTTGTAGCCATATTCCAATTTTTATTCAACTTATTACCAAAACTCATATAAGGACTATATACATTGCTATCATAACCACTTAAGCCACTGTTTTCATCTTTACCAGTTCTATAATAATCAGCACCAACAACAGTTTCAGCAATTCCTTCATTTAATATTCTGTTTTGTTCAGAAGTATTCAAACCACGAAGAACTGCCATATTTTCTCTAGGAAGGCTAGCATAGAAGTTTTCACCAGTTTCACTAGAAACATTAGCGCCTAACTGAGCAGATGTTGTAGCAGATTTAAGAGCATCAAATGCCTTCACGTTATTTTGTAAACCATATTGAGTTTCCAAAAATTCAGCCACTTCTTTATCTTCAATTAAATCTTCAAATTTTTTACGATTTAATTCTACATCAACACCATCTTCTGTGTTCACCTTTGTAGCCTCAAACATATATGATTTAGATGTTAACACTAATCCTTTATCTTCACCAACAAATGAATCTTTATTTACATATACGTCATCAAAAGAACCTAACACAATGTCTGTATCAGCGACAGCATTACCCTTAAATGAATTTGCCGCATATGAACCATCTTTAGCTATAACAAACGCTGATGTTTCACCACCCAACTCTTTAAAATCAACATCCATACCATCTAATTCGACTTTTCCATTATTAACAAATTCAGCACCTTCTCCAACATAAATCAAACTATTTGGTTGAATGTTTTGCTCATCGTCCTTTCCTAAATCCTCAATTTCTCCATCTAAAACACCTGGCAAGCCACCTTCTTTACTATTATACTGTATTAAACCATTATTACGAAATGTACCATTTGCATCCACCCAAACAGCTGTTCCAGATCCACTCAAAGTAATATTTTTCGCATTAGAACCTGAAGCATAGCTTCCTATATGAACACCGATACCGTTACCAACAGTAATCTCTCCATGGTTAGACATAGTACTATTTTTTTCAACCTTAACAGCAGTACCTGAAGTTATACTAATATCACCAAAGTTATCTAATGAGCCTCCAACATCACCATCAACTTCTCCTACTCTTACAGCTGTTCCAGATGTCACATTAATATTACCATTATTTCTAAAAAATCCACCATCTCCAACTAAAACAACATTTTCGCCTGCACCATTAATATTTCCAGAGCTCGAATTTACAAAACTACTTGTAACATATACCCCAGCATAACCATCAGAAATAATTGTGCCATTATTTGTACCGCCACCTTTTACACCAATACCATCAAACTCTACAGAAATTGTATCCTCATTAGTAACAGTTCCTTCTACACCAATACCGCTATTACTTACCTTAATCTCACCATTATTAGTTACACGACCAGTTATACCCACACCGTTTATTACAGTTACAACACCTTTATTTTTAACCGATGCACCCAAATTTTTTATACCAATAGCATTATCAGTATTAACTTTAATATTTCCTTCATTATTAACTTCACCAGATACCGCATATATACCTGTTCCACCATTAACAGTAACAGCACTTGATTGACTATTAATAAATACACCATCTACATATACAGCAGTTGCCCCATTAGAAGCATTAATAGCACCCATGTTTTCATAGCGCGCACTATTATCAATTTTAACTCCTACAGTATTATTACCTGAAACATTTATTGTACCAGTATTTGTACCTTTTGTATATTGAATAGCCCCACCATCAGTTAAATAAATTCCTGTTGCCCCATTTGACACATTCATAACACCAGCAGTATTTACAACAGCAAGGTTTACTGCTTTCATACCAATGCCAGCATTTACATCAATAACAGAACCAGATGTTGTTGAAATTGTACTATTACTATCTGTAGCAAACATACCTATAGATGTATCATCATTTATTGTCATTCTAGCAAATCTGCCATCGTGTACGGCCGTACCTCCCTCACTTACTTCAATAGCAATTGCATCATCTAATTCAACCTTACCTCTATTATAAACTTGAGAACCAACACCTTCTGCTACTAACAAACGAGAATTTTGCCCCTTAATTTTTGCATCAGAATTTTTAGAAATATAAGCCGAGGCACCGCTATTATCAGTTGTAGCCTTTACTAAAGTATATCCTTCAATTGCTTCACCTTCTTCATGTATAACATCTAAATTCACACTTGCATCATTTGTTGTCCAATAATATGTTATACCAGATAAATCATTATCATGAACAATATTTCCAACAGTCTCAACTCTTGAATCCCCTCCAGATAATTGAAATGCTGTTGTATTATTTCCCATAAGATGAATAGTACCATAATTTCTAGCAGTAGCATTTTTTAAATACATACCAATAGCACCATCACCTACTACATTTATCATCTTTTGATACTTATCATCATTTTTTGTTTCATAACTACCATTCTCAATAATAGCTCCCAAAAGTGTACCAGCCATACCATAACCATACGAACCATTAGCATTAATAACACCATAGTTTGTCACAGTAGCTCTTAAAGCAGAATCATTTCTCATACCTATAGAATTGGTAGAATTAATATTTATATTTCCATAGTTTTCCATATAGCTTTCGGCTGTTGCCGTACTATCCATCCACATTCCAACATTAAACTGCTGATTATCAACCCTATACAAGTCTAAATTAATATCCCCTCTATTAAAAGCAGAACCTTGTTTAGAAACTTGTACACCAGCCGTTGCATATGTACCACCATAATCTTTACCATCTGCCCATTCTCCACCTATCACTATATTTCCTGTATTTTCAAATGTTTGCTTTGTTGAATTATTATTTGTTGAAACACTTATAACCGAAGCAATAGGAGTATTTTCAGCATTAACGTCAATATCATCTTTACTAGATCCAATAGGGTTAAACGAAGCACTATTACCAACTTTATATAAAATATTACCAGTATTTGTTACTTTTGAATAATTACCTCCTATAACACTAGAATTAGTAGCTTTGTTAGAAATATAAATATCTCCAGAATTAACAATATCTACAGAACCTGAAAAAGCATTATAAATTGCTATAGAATCTTCTGAAAATACATTTATAATACCTTTATTAATTAGTGATGCTTTTTCTGTAACACTAGAACCTTCTGCATATAATCCATAATTATTTTTATAATAAGATTGACCACTCTCCACACCTAAATTAATAACACCTAATAAATCGTTTGTTATGTCACCTCCCGCAAATGTTGCCATTGCATAAGAATTGCTAACCTGCATATTAATCTTACCATTATTATTAAGTTTTGGAGTTGCCCATTTATAAATACTAGTCTGAGAACCATCACCTTTGGCTGCTAACATACCATAAGAAACACCACCTGCTGTTGCCTCATTTAATATTGTAATATTACCTGTTGAAGCATTATTCAACTCTGCACCATGCACAGACAACATACCACTAGCCACATCTAAACCCGATGCTATTGTTGTTGCTTGCATATCAATATTTATATTACCTAAATTATTTGCTGTAGATGAAGCATCTGCCCGCATACCAATTAATCCACCGTCACCCAATTTTAATGCTGTATCAGCAAGATTATAAGAACCTTGATAAGCTATATCAATATCGCCAATATTATTTAATTTCATATGCTCTGCAAAAGCAGGATTATTATTTCCATTTAAAAATCTATCATCAATATAACTACCCATTCCGATAAGACTAACAGCAACATCTGTTGCACTATTATAACCTGCTGTAAGTTTAATTTTACCACGGTTCTCCGCCAATACTGTATTATTACTATAATCTGTTCCAGTATAGAAATCAAACAATGCCATACCTAAAATCGTACCAGAATTATAAGCTGTTATAACGCCCTCACCCTCATCATCTGTTAAGGTATCAAGTAAACTATTTAACAAACCATCATCTTTTTTAGTTTCAGAAGCATCAGAGGTCGCACCTATAATTCTTCCATAATTAACAGCGCTAGCACTTGTATCAGCATACATACCAATAACTGTATCGCCTTCTTCATTACCTCTAAATATAATATCAATCTTACCTGCATTTGAGCTATCATCTGCAACTTTATTATCAGGGCTATTCACAACAGATGCACCGCCACTTGCTGCCATACCAATCGCCCCATTGTATGCTTCTAATTTAATATAACCTTCATTAACACCATTAGAGCCTTTACCATCAACAGCAATACCAATTGCACCATCAGCAGATGTACCAATTGTTCTATCACCTAAAACAATACTTCCACCTAATGCATTTTCAAAATATCCCCCATCTTCAACTTTAATAAAAGCATTCAAATAATCTACATTATCCGCAATATTAGGCAAAAACTTAATTTTATCAACAACAACACCTGCATTTGGATTTGAGCCCTTCAAAGCTAAAACATTACTATAACTTCCCCCTTCGATAATTTTAGTATAATTTGGTAATAAAGCTGTCAAACCATCATTTGGAACCGTTGGAATAATCGTTTGATCAACCGGAGTTGGAGAAGAGCCACCACCGCTAAATGCAATTGCACCACCACCAATAACAGCACCACCAATAATCCAAGGCCACCAACCCCAATCTCTTTCTTCAACATAATACTCTAAAGATTCTTCATTACCAATAACAAGCTGAGAACTTGCAACATTATTTGAATCTAAAAACTTCTCATATTGATTATAAATCCTATAAGTACAAGGATGGCGAGGATTTGCACCACTCATTCTAAATGCATTGTATGCAACTTCATCTTTACGCTTAACCGCAATACAAAGACCTGTATCACCATTTGGATTAACTGCATCAATATTCAAACCGCGTCCCACCGCTTCACGCAAAATACCAACTTTACCTTTGGTAGCTAAATAATACATCTTGTTAAAATTTTGCGGTGAAAGTCTTGTTGCTCTATATGGTACAGCAAAAGCGTTGCTAACTACCATAATAGACATAGCAAACGCCACAGAAGCACACATATTAAAATTCTTTTTCATTTAACAAGACCATAAAAACAATTGCTTTTATACGATTCTAAAACAATATTTATTAACAAAAGTATAATATACACAAAACTATCTACTAAATATCCCATAAAAAAAGTGGTTATTATTCCAAAAACAATAACCACCTGATAATAAATATTTTTATTTTTAGTAATTAGGATGATACATTGGCTCTCTTTTACCTTCTAGCTCAATATCTTTACTCACATAATCGGTTTCACCTTTTTCATAAAAATAAAAATCACGTCTTAACTTTGCTTGATCACGAATAGATAAAGAATTCCACTCGCTTTCTGTTAATCCATAAGGATATAACACATCACTACTGCAACCACAAAGCAACAAGCCCAACAAGAATATACTTGTCTTTTTCATAAAAAACTCCTGTATTTACCAAAACTTATTACTTTATAAAGCAAATAAAACTCATTTTCAAGCAAAATTTAGAGTTGCAACAAAGTAATCATACCTTCTGCGTAGTCTTTTCTTCTATTTTGATAGTCGATGTAATAAGCATGCTCCCACACATCGATAGTCAAAATTGGCTTATACCCTTTAACAAGAGGAGTTTCACCATTAGGCAAAGTAATAACCTCCAATTTGCCATCTCTATTTTCTACCAAATAAGTCCAACCACTACCAAAAACCTTCATAGTCTCTTCAACAAGTTTTTTATGTAAATTTTCTTTACAACCAAAATCTTCTACGATTCGCGCACGCATATTGTCATCAAACTTCGCCCCAATACCCATAGAATTCCAATAATGGTTATGATTAAACACCTGCCCAGCATTGTTATAAAGCACCTTAAACTCAGGCTTTTCATAGGTTTTTAAGATAATGTCTTCCAAAGTCATATTATCAAATTCTGTTCCCCTAATCAGCTCATTAACCTTCTCAACATATGCTCTATGGTGTTTTCCATAATGAAATTTGATAGTTTCTTCCGAAATAAATGGCTCTAATTCATTTTCTTTAAAAGGCAAATTCATAAATTCTATCATTTTTTTCTCCCAAAAATTACATTTTATACCTTTATAAATGCCACTAAATAATTATTTTGTAAAGGTATTTTCATTTTATTAATAATTATTAACAACCCTAATATCAAGGATTCACAAATAAAATTTATGTATTATTATAACAACAACAATAAACATAACGGAGAGGAAATATGAGAGTTTTACTTATTGAAGATGATTATGCTGTTTCTCAAAGTGTTGAAACCATGCTCAAAAAAGAAGGTATGGTTGTTGACACAACAGATGACGGCGAAGATGGATTAGACTGTGGTAAATTATACGACTATGACATCATCATCTTAGATTTGAACCTACCAGGAATGAACGGATACGAAGTACTAAAAAGTTTAAGAACTGCAAAAGTTACAACTCCTGTTCTTATCTTGTCGGGTTTATATGAACCAGATAAAAAAGTTAAAGGTTTAGGCTACGGTGCTGATGACTATTTAACAAAACCATTTGATAAGAGTGAATTGCTTGCTCGTATTCAAGCCATTGTTCGTCGTTCAAAAGGTCATTCAAATTCTATCATTCAAACAGGTTTAGTAGAAGTTAACCTAGACACACAAACAGTAAGTGTTGCTGGTAAAGACCTTCACCTAACTGGTAAAGAATACGGAATTATGGAATTGTTATCACTACGTAAAGGTTCAACACTAAACAAAGAACAATTCTTAAATCACTTGTATGGTGGTATAGATGAACCAGAATTAAAAATTATTGACGTGTTTATTTGTAAATTACGTAAAAAATTAGAAAAAGCATCTGGTGGCAAGAATTATATTGAAACTGTATGGGGCAGAGGTTATATCTTAAAAGACCCTGACGAAAAGAAATAGTTTCAATAAACAAGATTAAGAGGCGGTTCTCCCACACACACTAACCGCCTCTTAATTTTTTATAACAAGCAAAATTTTAAAATGCAAGTTAAAAAAAGGTCAAAAAAAACAAGCCCCTTAAGGCTCATATTTTTTTTTTACAAATTTCTTAAAAATTAAATTTCAAACCAAAAACCAGCTCTTCATCATCATAAAGGCTAGAATTAAACATCTGATACTTAGTATACATCATAGTATTTTTACTCAAACCATATGCTCCTTCAAGCATATATGTTTGCCCACGAGCCGTATCATCTGTAGTAAAATTCTGTTTAGCTTCTGCAAGAAAGCGAATATCTCCATTATTATAATAAAATCCGCCCTTAAAACCAAAACCTAAATAACCATTATTATGCAATCCACCGCCATAAACAGCATTTGGCACGCTCATTACATATAGCATCAAATTTTTAGTCACAGAATAACTCTGCCCCACACCTAAATCTAAAACAAAAGCACCGCTATCATCATCTTTTGTTGCATCAAAAAGCTCTTTATACCCTACCTTAATATCATAAGAAAGTGGCGAAAACATCTCATTTGCTTTAGATAAAGACCTAATACCAATCAAGTTAAGCTCATTTAATACATATTTATCATCTCTATCATAATGTCTAACTTTAGTATCTAAGAAATTTATTTCCGCCCCTTTTAACAAACCAAAGCTATTATCCATCAACGTATTATACAATGGCTTAAAGCCTATTTCTTGGAAAGCATTACCATTTCTAAACCCAAAGCCTAAACTAACTTGCCCCGCCTCATGAGCCAATATTGGATTTTCTCCTTCTTTTAATTCTTCAAAAAATAGCTTATTATTTGCAATCTTACTACGCTCTTGCAAAAGCTTAAAGCTCTTCTTTCTATAATCTTTTAGTTCCATAGCACCGTCAACATAGCGATATTGCACATATTGATAAGCCGTCTCTAACACATCAGATTTTTCATCATCACTAAGTTTAGATAAATCTACCTTATCTTGCTTGATAATATCAATAAACGCCTCATACTGATTTTTATTCATCTGCTCTGCACGATAATTTAACTTAGACTGACGACTTGGACGGTAATTCACACTTTTAATAAAACCAGATACTCCATCAACTTTTTTTAACGTATCAAGCGGAGCAACATAAAAACCAAATCCACTACTAAAATCTAACTCCGGTTTAATAGCTTCTAGCATAAGAAGTAATACATAAGAACAGTTCTTTGTTGCAAAATAATATCTTATTTTTGCATTTCTCATTTCCCAAACATGAGCAACAAACAATTCAAGCTCTTCATCCGAAAAATTGAGCTCATACTCCCAAATATCTCTATTCTCAATATTATTATAAAGGTTTATTACATCATAATAAGGCCTAATACCAAATGTTCCATAATATCCACCCCACAGACCTTTTAAAACATATAAAACACCATCTTCATCTCCGGCATCAGCACCAAAATTAGCCCCATGAGCTAAAAGCTGTGTACCTTTTCGCTTAGTATCAATTCTAAACAATGTATGCCCAAACAAAGACGAAGGGTTACTCATATAAGCATTAGTAAAAAGCATAGTAACAGATTTTGGCTGAACATCAGCTAAAAATTTTTGATATTCATCACATGCATCTAAATTACCTTTAACCAAGCCCTTATTTTTTAGATAAATAAATCTCGCAGGAAACTCACATTTTTTAACATCGTCAAGCTTATTAAACTGCTCAACAGTCTTCTCAAACTCTAAACGATGGTCATATCGTCCATTTTCACTTATAAAAAACTCATCATTTTCTACCAAAGAAACAAACGAACTGCCACTTTTTTCATAATGCAATAATTTTAGCCACGCCACATCATCTGCCATATCTGCTTTTGCAGAAACAGATATCAATAAACCAATCAAAAATAAAAAACGTAGCCACATAGTTCCAAATAAAATAAAAAAAGGGTGCAAGCCTAAACTCACACCCTAAAACCAAAAATTAAGCGTTAGCTAATTCCATAATTTTCAATGTCAAATCAACAGCTTCAACATTTTCATCAGCAAAGAGATATGCAAAGTTTTGTTGAGCTTTTGCGCCTAATTCTTTGCTATCTACATCCAAAATACCAGCAATAGTTTCAATTGTTTCACCATTACCACGAGATGCATCCATAGCAAATTGCTCCATATTATTTTCAATAAAAGCTAAAACTAACTTACCAGTACCACCAGTTACACGACCATTAGGATCACAACCTGATGTACCCAATGTAACACCAATAGTATTCAAAAATGTAGAGTTAGTCAACATTGCAGCAACTTGAGGGATAATACCAGATTGACCTTTCCAAGCCATAGAACCAAGACCGCAACCACCTGTAGAGTCAATAGCTTTTGCAGGACTTGCCATCAAAGCTACAGCAAAACAAGCACCTAATAAAAGAGTTTTTTTCATCACAAATCTCCTAAACTTGTTAATACTAAAAAAAGTCTACCAGTTCGCAAAAAGATGTATAGCAGAAAGTTTAACTAATTAACAATTCATATTTATCAGTATAAACCAAACATCTAACAACCATTTAAAATTTTGCTTGATTTATTATTTCTTTTATGTTTTAATCCACTCATCGAAATGATAATTGTTGGCTGTACCTTTTGGCACAGTCAAATTTTTTCAAACTTTTTAATAAATTTAACCTTCCGCAAAAAATGCGGATAACTTTATTTTTAGGAGAAGTAAAATGGATAAATTCCCACTAACCAAAAAAGGATTTTTAAGGTTGGAACAGGAACTAAAGAACTTAAAAAGTATTGACCGTCCAAACATCATTGCGGCCATTGCTGAAGCTCGCTCACATGGTGACTTATCTGAAAATGCTGAATATTCTGCTGCAAAAGAAAAACAAGGTTTCATTGAAGGCCGTATTCAAGAATTAGAAGCTGTTGTTAGTCGTGCTCAAGTTATTGACCCTGCAGAAGTTAAAGGTGATGTTATTCGCTTTGGTGCAACAGTATCTGTTGTTGATGTTGATACAGATAATGAAAATAGCTACCAAATTGTTGGTGATTATGAAGCAGATATTAATGAAAATAAAATTTCATTATCATCTCCACTTGCAAAAGCTTTAATTGGCAAAGAAGTTGGTGATGAAGTTGAATATATTGCTCCAGGCGGAAAGAAAACTTTTGAAGTATTAGAAATTTCGTATATCTAAAAATTTCAAACAAAGCCTCTTATATTAAAAGCCAGATTAAACCTCTGGCTTTTTTTAATAGGAGAAACACATGAAAAAATCACCATTCAACTCAAGTTGTCATTATGACTATTCTAATAAATGCGATTGCTCAGAAGATGATAAATGTGGCTGTACGTACCCCAACAACATGCCACATAATTATACCTCAGATTGTTTTGAAACCAAATCATACAAAAACAGCGAAGAAGAAATAATCTTCATAAACCCATCCACGCAAGAAGAAAATTCATCTCCTCACCACATCGATGAAGAATGGAAAACAACCATCCCTTATAAAAGAAAAATATCCAATCCCCCACAACCTGAAGATATGTAAAAAAACACTCCTCGATAAAATTAACTAATATTTAAAAAGAAGCACTATACCTTATAAAATATAATTTTATAAGAGGACTAAACCATGAACCAAACAGTAAACGAAAAAACATCAAAATTAAAAAACATTCTACACCATTTATATAATATATTATGTTATGTAGTATACATCACTTTCACAATTTTCATGGGACTTATCTTTTGCAGATCTATAATCGTAATCTGCCAATATATTACATTTATTCCAAAATATAAACATATGTCATCTTATTATTTATCAACAATAATAGCACATACTCCTATAGTTATATGTTCCGCAATGTGTATATACAAATCAATAAAAGCTATGGTAAATAAAACCTTTTCTTTATATCGCATAATTATAATTTCTTTAATTATATTAAGTTTTAGCATACTAGTTGAAACATTTTTTCATTCCTGTCCTTGCAGCGCTAGTCAAACCTTTTCAATGCTAATAATCACATTACTTCTTATCTTTTTATCTATTGCTATTAACAAATTAATTAAGAAAAGTAAGAATATAACTTCAACCTCTAAAATTTTTATTTATAGAACTCTAATTGGCATATTTTTAACAATAGCACTATTAATAGCCGGCTTCATAAGATTAGCAATTACTAATCCACATAAAATATCAGATAATGCCATAGAACAGTATATAAGCAAAGCAAACAAAACATCAGATGCAATCCCAAACACAAAAACATCAGACACTATCTCACATCAAAAACAACTAAATAAACCAACTGAAAATATAACCCAATCTTCTCCAAAGGACTAACCCATGAACAAATATATATCTAAAACCAAACAACTCATTAGCATGGTATCTAAAATATTATCAAATATTTTAAATTGGACAGTAGGTTTATGCACTATAATATTTTCCGCAAAATGTTTCATAACTTCATCACGTACACTATATAACAATTTTATCCTCCAAAACAAAGCGCTATCATTTAGTAATATTCTAATATACATTTTTATATTTATTATTACTGCCTTATGCTTATTTCTTCTAGTAAAATTAATTTATACCTCCCTAAGAAGATTAATAAATTCTATGGGAACTAAAACAAAAAATATTTTATTTTATATAATATTCTCACTTTTTATGTTTCTTAATATAAGTATATTCCTCTTATATGCATACGCTTATGCATACGCTCTATTTAATAACGAACTAAACATAACTACATCCTTTGTTATATATATAATTGTAGGTATTTTAATATATCTTATAGTCCCAACTTTATCTATCAAAGCCTTAAAAAGAAATAATAAAACATTAGCCTTACGTTATACCTATATATTTTTTGTTATAAATTTAATATATTCAGCTATTCTAGGTGCATATATTAATTACTGTGGATGCGAGCCTATGCCCGATAATGCTGTAGTTATTGATCAATTGAAGAAAACATCAAACCACATCCCCTCAGACAATTAAGCCAATTTTAACCTCCGACGTAATAAACTACACCCATATTATAAACTACTATTACGCTCGGAGCCACTATGTCTGAAGAACAAACATCAAAATTAAAACTATTTTTATATTACTTAACTTATTCATTGTTCGCATTAATAGGTGTTTGGTTCTTATATAAGAGCATTAGCCCTTATTTTTCTGATTCTTCTAAAATAGTATCAACAGCAATTACCGACCAACTTAAAAAAATATATTTTTATATGAAAATATTTAATTCAATCATCCTTTTTATACCTGGATTAATTATTTTAATTAAATCTATTAAAGCACTAAAGAAAAAAGATAAGATATTTTCTACATCTAAACAAACACTACAAGAACAAACATCAAAACCTAAAAACATTCTAGGTCATTTGTGTACTATATCAGGTTATCTAATACATATAGCTTTCATAATTTTATCAGCCCTTTTTTTTATTTGGTCCGCTCCCTATGATATCACTATTACAACTATTACGACGGTTATATGTTTCTGCATATCTGTTAACGCATTAAAAAATAAAAACATTTCTTTATATCATATAATTATAAATATTTTAATTATATTAAGTACCGTACTAATATTTGTTATAGATATTTGCGCTTGCATCCTCCTTAGAGAACAGGAGATGCTAAACATCACATTGATTCTTATCGCTTTAACTATAGCTATCAACTATTTAATCAAGAAAAGTAAGAATATAATATCAACCTTTAGAATTATCATTTATCGAACTCTAATTGGCATACTTTTAATAATTTCAACATACTTAGTAGCTGACTTTATAAGATTAGCAAATACTGATCGACGCCCAATGTACGATGATATTGAAAGAATAAACAATTTTAATACATCAACAGCCCCAAAAACAGACACTATCTCACATCAAAAACAACTAAATAAACCAACCGAAAATATAACCCAATCTTCTCCAAAGGACTAACCTATGAACAAATATATATCTAAAATCAAACAACTCCTTAGCATGGCTTCACCAAAATTCTCAATAATGAATTTATATTTTATACTAGTAGGAGTATTGATACTGGTACTCGACTTTATTTTTTACAAAGTAAAATATAACAGTACTAAAACAATATTCGCAATAATCCCTTTATTTTTCAGCATTTTGCTCATATCTTATTCGTTTTCAAAAATTGCTGAAAAGGTGTTATATTGGACAGTACACTTATGTTCTATATTACTAGGTTTATTACTATTAGCATCAACAGTCGTACTTTTTTTTAATGGGAAAAACATTATTACTATAATTGCAATAATAATATTTTCTACTTTGCTAATATTTAATTCGATTAAAGCTCTAAGAAAAAAAGAAAAAAAGATATCCGTATACGAACAACTTCTATGTATTGTATCTTTCACACTAATATTGGGTTTTATTGGCTCAATTGTTAATT
>JAZQTW010000035.1:0-19924 GCA_045630985.1 Alphaproteobacteria bacterium | reverse complement strand
ATGTAACATCTGTACATTCAGACTCTAAATATTCTGCAGTATGTACATTAAATACGTCACCATATGTAGTTGCATCACCAAAGTTATCATCTGTAGCTGTTGCATAAGAAGCTATTGCAGACGATACATAAGACTCATTATGCGACAAGCGGAAATTCATAAGTAAATACAAAATGTTATTTAAATACAACGGTGTATTTAAATCAAAAAATGAAATTTCACTTGACTGTTTTGTCTAAAACTATCTGCCAGCTAGTAGTGAAACAGATGAAATTGTATCTCCCATTCCTACAAGAGTTTTAGGTTTCTTTATTAAAATTGTAGGGACAGCTGTTACACAAAAACCATCATACTCACAACTACCATTTTGTAATAGTTCAGGTTTGTTAATTAATTCAGATAGATTTTTTAATTCACAAATTCCACGTTCAGATACCTCTGTTCCTAATGTTTTTGTTACATCATCTATTGAGGTTAATTCTCCTAGAAATGCTTTGCTTGAAGATACAACAGAAGCAGTCATCATTCCTTTTAAATTTTGCTCAGGAGAATAAATAAAATCCTTATCTTGAATTGTTAGGTATAAACCAAACATGTGTAATTGGATTCTCTTTGGCTTTAATTTGTTTTTTAAAAATAAAATTGCCTTAAACAAATTACAGCTGTTTGTTTCCTCTTCAGTAGCTTGTGCTAAATCGGTTTGCTCAAAAATTTCTAGCAAATCTATTGTTTCTCTTTCGTTCAAGCCCATTGATTCTGCTAGTGGAGAAATTTTTTCTACAATAGCTTTTCTGATAACTTTGTCTTGTGTAGAAGCAACTTCTAAATGTGTAATCATTTTCGGATTATGCTCTTTCCACTTTTTTATAATGTCAACAGCGTTGTTAATTAAGTTAATGCCGTTGCAACTTTCTAACAAAGGGTGGAAGCCTGAGAGTAAAATATAGTCCACATTATTTCCATCCATATATTTTACAAAACCATCATTCATAACAAGATTCATATTTAATGGATCATATGTAGCAATAAATCTGTTAGATTTTGGACATTTAAATGTTTTTCCATAAACAGTAAAACTATCATCTATATCAAATTCTATAATCCAGTGAATTAAAGGTGTATCCGATTCTTTAGACACATTAAAAGCTTTTTCTAAAATGTTTTTACCATTAAAAGCATATAAATTATCTAAATTAAGGAATTGCTTTGCTTGAAGTTCTGGGTGTGAATTTGTATGTGCAATAACTTTTTGTACTCCAAGTAATGCAAGGGCATTTGCAATAATACCAGCTTGGCCACCCATTTGTAATCTATCGTATCTTAGATTCGTCTCCATCCATTTGTAGATATTTATATCTTCAGTAATCCATTCTTCTGCAATACCTCGGCAAAAACATTTTACAATACCTAAAATAACATCTGTTTCTTTATTAAATCCAGATATTTTAACATTCTCAATATCCTCTAATGGTATATTGTTTTTCTCAATAAGTTCTGCTAAAAATTGCCCTTTAATCTTAATAATAGCATCAATATTAGAATTAAAAGCAGTTGCAACACAAGGAATTTTAGATAATTTTTTTATTTGCTCGGGAACTACATTAAATTTTTCGGTCCACAAATTTATTAATTCATTATTATCCACTTTAACACTCCTTATTCTTCATCATTTGAATTTGACTTTGCATCAGCATATAAATGCCAATATTTTCTACCTATTTCACCACATTCAGGACAAATTGCTGTCCATTCATCACTAGCGTGATTGCAATTTGCACACATCCACTGAAAATCTTTTGGATATACATCTGTTTTAATAGATGTATTGATTTTTGCTTTTTTAGATTTTGATGTCTTTTCTTGTAATATCTGCAATAATTCTGAAATTTTTTCAGTTGCAGGATTTTTTAGTAAGAAAAGCTGACATTCTACTTTTGCTTTAGCATATTTTCGTGCGTTAATATATAACTCAGCTAGCATTAAATTATTCAGTGATGGCTTTTTGCTGTTCATTAAAGCAAGTTTTTCCATGCGCTGAATTTTCTCTGCTTTTGTATCCTTGTTAAATAAATTCAAATAAGCATTTGCGACTTCATAACTAGGATTCGCACACCACATATTGCACAAAACTTTTTCCGCCTTACGTATCTGTTTATCATTTTTTACGTAATAATCAGCTAAGTCTAAAGCTGCTGGAATTAGTTTGTTGTTTTCATTTAGTGCTTGAGTGATGAACTTGAAGAAATTTGTTTTATCATTGTCTGCTAAAGAACGTTTAGCCAATTCATATAAGGCAACAGCTTTTAACCTAGATGCCTTATTTTCTGGTGTAATATTTTTATCTATGCCTGATTCTAATATTTCTAAAGCCCCAAGCCAATCATTATTTTTTGCTCTTAATAAAAATGCACTACTAATTACCCAATATAAATCCTGTCTAACCTCAAAAGCCTGATTAGCTGTTTTAAGAGCTTCTGTAAATTCTTTCTTCTCTAATTGAACTTCTAAAGCTGCTTTCATACCAACTAATTGAATATCTTCATTTTTAATTAGTTTTTGAGATAGTTGCTCAATTTTATCAAAGTTTTTTTCACCTTTATAAATTTTAAGCATTAAAATATCAATTATTGGATCATCTCCAACAATTTTTCTTAAATTCACAAGATGACGTCTAGCATCATTCATTAATCCTGATGTTATTGCGCTCATGGCTTTTACAATTAAAATAGCTGCTTCATCAAACTGATTTCTACTTAAAACAATTTTGTCAGTAGTGTCATCATAAGTGACATCTAAAGAGTTTTTACTGGCCCTAAAAGCATGATTAGAAATAAGAACATCTCTTTTTAATAAATTAATAAGCCCTTTAAATCCAAATAAAGCAAGCTCCATTAGTAATATTAATAAAATAAACAGACCAATCGTTTGTATGTGTGTATCTTGGAAATCTAAATTACTTGCTCCAGTAATTAAACAAAAAGCTAAAAAACTTAAAATAATAATAAAAAATTGTCTGAACATATCTTTCAACATCAATTATTCCTCAGTACTAGATGTATTGCCTTTGATCTTATCAAAACTAGAGCGAATTGCACTTAATTCAGAAGCAATTATATGAGAAATAGCCTCATTGAAAAGTATATTTTTTTGAACATCATTTTGCCATTTAGTAAACTCTGTGTTTTTAATGTTATTGAACTGAGCATTTGTTTGGATTAAATTCATTGCACCAGAAAAATTGTGTGAATTAACCAATTCGCTTAATTTTGTAATAAGAGCCTTTTGTTCATTTGTTTTTTTATCTTTTTTCAATATAACAACTTTATCGAAATTAATACCTGCAACAGTATCTTTTATCATTTTTATACTTTTAGCAACAGCACCATCAGTCTTATCATTTTCTATCATAGGAGAAGAGTCTTCGAAAATAAGATTATCAATAAAAGAATTAAATGTATTAACTAAAGAAATATCATTTTCAATAATATCACTTCTCATATTAGTTACAGTAGATATCTCATTTTGAATATTTGGTTGATCTTTTGCTAAATCTACAAGAATATCAATTTCTTCCGCAAAACTACGATTATATAAAGCATTTTCTTTTATCATTAATGCAATACTAAGAATAAGAGCTTCATTATTTTTTGTTTCTTCTATAACTTCAATTTTATTATCCATTTGAGATAAGCGATTATTTAAATTATCTAGAGTTTCTTTATTGACAGTTTGTTGTAAAGCCAATAAGTTATCTGAAAACAAACTAAGCGTGCTAGATAAAGCATTTATTTTTTTCACATTTTCAGATATGATCAAAGGTAACTTTTCTAAAACATCTAAGCGCTGATTTTGATTATTAATAAGTCCATTTGCTAATTGAATTTGTTCTTTTTGTTCTATGTTTCTCGATTCGCTAATTTTAACAGCAGAAAAAATCGCTCCACCCTCTAAAATAATAACTAACAATGCAACCAAAATCCATTTAATAAACTTTGAAATATCCTTTTTTTTCTCTTGTTTTACTACTTTTACAGACATTTTATTTGCTCCCTATACAATAGTTGTTTGCATTCTATAAAATATAGTTTATAAAATAAAAAAATAAACTTCAATCTTTTTGGATAAATAATAATGATAGTTTTAGGAATAGAAAGTAGCTGTGACGAAACAGCAGTTGCAATAGTAAATGATAAAAAAGAGATTATGGGAGAGGCTCTTCTTTCTCAAGCTGAACATAAGGCTTTTGGTGGAGTTGTGCCAGAGATTGCAGCTCGCTCACATTTGGAGCATATAGACAGTATATTAGAACAATGTCTCAATCAAGCAAATATTAGTCTATCAGAAGTTGACGCAATTGCTTCAGCATCAGGACCAGGGCTTATTGGTGGTGTTATGGTTGGAGTTATGACTGCAAAAGCTTTATCAATTGCACTAAATAAACCTTTTGTTGCTGTAAATCACCTAGAAGGTCATGCTTTAGCTGCAAGAATATCTAACGATGTTACTTTCCCTTATTTATTGTTATTGGTATCTGGAGGGCATTGTCAAATTTTGGTTGTTAAAGATGTCGGAGAATACGAAAGATTAGGGACAACCATAGATGATGCTGTTGGTGAAGCTTTTGATAAGGTAGCCAAAATGTTGGGTTTAGGATATCCTGGAGGTCCAGCAATAGAAAAACTTGCAGCATCTGGTGATGAAACTAGATTTACACTTCCTCGTCCACTACTTTCTAGCCCAGACTGCAATTTGTCTTTTTCAGGCTTAAAAACAGCTGTTCGCAAAATTGTAGAAACATATTCTCCTGATGGAGATATTGATCATGCAGATATACCAAAACAAGATATTGCAGATATTTGTGCTTGTTTTCAATATACTGCAACAGATTGTTTGTGTAGAAAACTGGAACGAGCAATTTCATATTTCAAGAAAAAATATCCAGAAGGGAAGAATATTGTTGTATCTGGTGGCGTGGCATCAAATACTTATTTGAGGTCAAAATTGCAAAACTTAGCTCAAAAGAATGATTTAGTATTTGCAGCACCTCCTATTCGTTTTTGTACAGACAATGGAGTTATGATTGCGTGGGCGGGCTTAGAACGCTATAGAAAGGGTTTTGCTGATGATTTAGATTTTAAGCCTAGACCAAGATGGCCATTAGATATTAACGCTCCAAAAGCAGCAGGAGCCGGCGGAGTAAAGGCATAAGAGGTATATATGCGTAAACAAAGTGACATATTAAAAATAATGGAGATTTTCGAAAAAGAAAATCCAAATCCGCAATGCGAGTTAAATTATTTGAATGTTTATACTTTGTTGGTGGCTGTCATTTTATCTGCACAATCAACAGATAAAGGTGTAAATAGAGCAACTGAAGAATTATTTAAAATTGCTGATACTCCTCAAAAAATGCTTAAATTAGGAGAGGAAGGTCTTAAAAAATATATCAGAACAATAGGCTTATATAATAATAAAGCGAAAAATATATTGTTAATGAGTAAAGAGCTAATTGATAAATATAACGGAGAAGTTCCTTCTAATAGAGAGGAATTGGAGAATTTAGCCGGTGTTGGGAGAAAAACAGCAAATGTTGTATTGAATGTTTGGTTTAACCAACCAGCACTTGCTGTAGATACTCATGTTATGAGAATTTCTACACGTCTTGGCTTTAGTAAAGGTAAAACCCCATTGGCAATAGAAAATGATTTGGTAAAAATATTACCTGAAAAATATATAATAAAAGCAAATCATTGGATGGTTCTATTTGGTAGATATGTGTGTAAAGCTCAAAAGCCACAATGCTCAAATTGTCCAATATTTGAATATTGCAATAGTAAAGATAAAATAATTTAAATTATAGACTTATTAACTTTAGTTTACTAGACTTAGACAATAAGTTATTTTATTAAGGTGGCAAATGTTGCAAAAATATAAAGCTAAAGATTATTTGTTTTTTTTATCAAATTTCATATTATATGCAGTGTTTTTTTATATTATTGCATTTAGCTTTTGGACTATATTTTATACAGAAACAGGTAATGGTGATAATGTTGAGCATATCCATTCGACATGGTTAGTTTCTCAAGGTAAAGTCCCGTATAGAGATTTTTTTCAACATCATAATCCGCTTGTTTGGTATTTGTTTGCTCCAATATTCAAAATGTTGCCAAATGCAATTGCAATGCTAGATGTTGCTCATGCAATAGCGTTAGTAGCAGGCTTTATAACCTTTTTTATAGTATATAAAATATGTGTAAGATTTTTTGCATCAAAGATATCTTCATTAATAAGTATAATAACACTCTGTCCAATATATTTCTATATATATTGTTTTAATTATAATCCAGATACCTTTATGGCATTGTTCTTTGCTTTGGGAATATATTTTCTATTCAAATACGTTGACGAAAAAAAGATAGTAAATTTAACAATTTCTTTTATGGCGTTTTTTATATCCTTTATGTTTACACAAAAGGTTTTAGTTATTCTCGGAGTTCTTGGATTAATCTCACTTATTGTATTTTATAAAAACAGAGTTCCAATACAAGATATACTTTATTCGTTGATTTTGCCAATATTATGTACATTGTTGTTTATTGCATACTTATATAACCAAGACGCATTAACTTTATATTGGAAGTCAAATTATCTTTTTAATGTGGTTATGCAAAAATATTATGGTGTAAATAAAATATCTGTTGTGGACTATCAGGTATTAATTTTATCAAGTTTATTATCCATAATAAGTATTTTATTTGGTTTCCATAAAGGGAATAGATATTTTAGAATAATATCAGTATTATTTGTAATAGAGTTGTTATTGCGTTGTTTTTATTTTTCTATAGCGCCATACTACATGTTACCAATGATGATTTTTTCTTGTTGTTTAAACAGTGTTGTAGTTGAAAAAATTATTAATAAAAAACACATTTTAATATTCTTGTTTTTAGCTTTGGCGGTATATTACACTGCTGTATCTAAAAATAAATATCTATCAACTAGAAGTCAAAATAGAGATTTTGCCACCTATATATCTCGAAATATTGAGCCATGTGATTATGTGTTAAGCGGTTTCTTTGGAAATCAGTCAATTATGAGCAAGGACCCTCATTACTACTGGTCAATGTTAGGACATATAGATGTGGCAGGGGAAGAGATCGGTATATATCCAAAACCAAATGTTAATGATGTTGTTCTAACGTATTTGCCTAAATTCATTTATTCAGGTGTTTATTGGGATAGTTATTCTAATAACAGAAATCAAAGAGTTGCAATACAGCAAATATCACCAGAAATAGTAGATAAATATTATTTACCAACACCTTTTACAGATTTTAAAATTTTAAAATATGAATATAGGGGGAAGAATTGTCAATACAATACGCAAAAAGGAGAGTGGTTATATGAAAACTAATTTATTGTCAAATATTCTTAAATTTTATTTATTAGTCGCTACACTCTTAAGTTTATATATATATGGTATAAAAATCACTTCTAATGGAGATAATATAGAGCATTTAAATGCATCATGGCTAATTTGGCAGGGATATATTCCATATAAAGATTTTTTTCAGCATCATAATCCTCTGTTGTGGTATATATTTTCGCCATTGGTTGCTTTATTGATAAACAATTTTAATATTTTTGCTATTTTTAATGTTATAAGCATAATTGCATTTATAGGTATAATAGTTGTTCAAAATTTTATATTAATATCCAATAAGTTACAAAGTTTAAGTGTGTTGTTCTTGTCATCTATTTTAATATCTTCATACTCCATATTGCTATCAATGGATTATAGGCCAGATACATTTATGTATTTATTTGTTTTTCTTGGTATGCTGTATCAATTTAAATATAGAGAAACACCTAAGTCCCCCTTATTATCTCTAAGCTTTTTGTTCTATTTTATAAGCTTTATGTTTACGCAAAAGGCTATTTTTTGTTTTGTAGTGCCTGCCTATGCTATTTTATACGGTGTAATAAAAAAACAAGTAAGGATAAGTCACATTGGTTATGCGTTAATTGCGCCAATAACATTGCTATTGCTATTTATGGGGTATCAATATTACAACAATGTGTTAACGCTGTATTTAAAGTCAAATTTTTATTTTAATACAAAAATACCAGAAATATTTGGTGAAAACAGGATTGTTCTTCCGCCATATGAATATTTTGAATTTTATATTTTTATTCCTCTAGGCTTCATCGCTTCAGTTTATTTTTTATTTAATAAAGGTACATATATAGAAAAATTTTTTAGTTATATATATATAGAGGAAGCGGTACTAAGAATTTTTTATTTTTCCGCGTTTTTACATTACATGGTATTTTGGCTGATGATATCAGTAATTTTAACAATTATGTTTTTTTCAAAACTAAACAAACTACATGAAGTGGCAAGTGCATTTGGGATGCTATATTTAATTATAATATGTTTTTATAATATTGAAATGTATTATAAACAAGATTTAGAAAATGAAAAATACGTAAAAGGATATGAAGTGGCTTTTGATGTTTTAAATCCCTGTGATTATGCCATAAATGGATACTACTCAGTATACAATTTAAAGGCAAAAAGTCCCGGATATTACTCTATATTATTGGGGCAAATAGATGTTTTAGGTGAAAAGGTAGGTATTGCACCAAGAGATAATATAAATAAATTAATCGAAGAGAAAAAACCTAAATTGATTTCTGGAGAAATATATTGGGATACTTACTGGGAGCAAAGAGGTAGAAGAGTCCCAGCTCACATACCAGATAAAAATATTATAAAAAAATACTATTATCCAAGTAGAGTCGGAAGTTTGTTTATCTTAAAACCAGAATATCACAAACATAACTGTATACAAGAGAATGGAAAATGGAGGTATGCTGATTAAATATGTTTGATATTCAAAAAGGTGTTAAAATATTACAAGACAATGTTAAATTAGCTCCGGAAAAACCGGGCGTCTATCGTATGTTAAACGATAATGATACTGTTTTATATGTAGGAAAAGCTAAAAATATAAAAAAAAGAATAATTGCATACACAAGAATAGAGCAACTAACAGCACGCCTTCAGAGAATGGTCGCTGAAGTAAGAAAAATGGAGTTCATTGTTGTAGAAAATGAAAATAGAGCACTTATTCTAGAAAACGAATTAATAAAAAAATATAATCCCAAATACAACATATTGCTTAAAGATGATAAAACATACCCTCATCTGATGATAAATTTATCAGAAGATTATCCTGCATTGCGAAAATACAGAGGAAATAGGGATGATAATTGCAAATATTTCGGACCATATGCAAGTGCAAGCTCTGTTAATGATGTTATAGATGTAATACAAAAAATATTTATGATAAGAAGTTGTAGAGATAATGTATTTAATACAAGGAAAAGACCGTGTTTATTGCATCAAATAAAAAGATGTAGTGCTCCTTGTGTGCAAAAAATAAATAGAGAAGAGTATAACGATAATGTAAAAGATGTAATTAATTTTTTAGAAGGAAAAGATACGTCAATACAAGAAAATTTGTCTAAAAAGATGCAGCAAGCAAGCGATAATGAAAATTTTGAAGAGGCTATAGTTTTACGAGAGCGTATAAAAGCATTAACGATGATACAAAGACATAGTAATCTAGAATATGCAGGGCTAAAATCAGTTGATGTAATAGGTATTGCTGAGAAAGATAATATATTTTGTATTGAGATATTTTTTATTCGCGGTGGAAAAAACTGCGGAAATGCGCCATACTTTATAAAGCAAGTAGAAGAAAGTACAAAAAAAGAAGTTTTAGAAGCTTTTATTAGTCGTTTTTACTCCAATCATTTGGTGCCAAAAGAAATTATTGTATCAGAAAATCTAGATGGAAAAGAATTTTTGGAAGAGGCTTTAGGTGTTAAAATTGATACATACATCAGAGGGAATAAAAGTAAAATAATAGAAAATGCAAAGAAAAATGCAAAAGAGGCTCTAGAAAGAAAAATAGCAGAAGCACAAAGTATAAAAAACAATCTAAAAGAAATGATGAGTGTTTTTGATTTGCCAAAGTTGCCTGAGCGAATAGAGGTTTATGACAACTCACACAATCAAGGCTCTTATGCAATTGGCGCGATGGTTGTTGCAACGCCTAATGGGTTTGATAAAAAATCATATAGAACATTTAATATAAAAAATGAAGAAATTACAAATGATGATTTCGCAATGATGAAAGAAGTACTTTTTAGGCGTTTTAGTAAGATGTCGGAAGAGAATAAACCAGACGTAATTTTATTGGATGGAGGATTAGGGCAATTGCACGCAGTGCACGAGAGTTTACAACAGTTCGATTTAAGTGATATTAGTGTTATAGCAATATCAAAGGGTGTTGATAGAAATGCAGGTAAGGAGCTTTATCATCAGGTCGGAAAAGAAAGTTTTGCATTGCCGTATCGTTCATCAATAGCATTTTATTTGCAAAATTTAAGAGATGAAGCTCATCGATTCGCAATAGGTACACATCGTAAAAAAAGATCAAAGTCTATAGTAAAATCGCAGTTGGATGATATAGAAGGTATTGGAGCAAAAAGAAAAAAAGATTTATTAAATTACTTTGGCTCCGTTAAGGCGATTAAAGATGCGTCAATAGATGATATTGCTAAAGTTTCAGGTATAAATAAAAAAACGGCTGAAAACATATATAATTACTTCCATAAATAAAAAATATGAATTATCATTCCTAATAATAAAGTTTTGATTATTTGAAAGGAATTTATCGTGTATAATTTACCTAATTTACTTACTCTTTCAAGAATAGCTGTGATTCCTTTAGTTTTTTTAGCTGTTTACTTTCATGGCGCGTATAACTATTTTGCGGGGGTTCTTTTTATTGCAGCGTCAATTACTGATTATTTTGATGGAAAGCTTGCTCGCGATAGAGGTGAAGTTTCTGCTTTTGGTCGCTTGCTAGATCCTATTGCAGATAAATTACTAGTAGCAAGTGCTCTAGTTGTTGTTGTGGCTCAGCCAGATCTAGTTTGTAAAATAAGCTATATTCCAGTTTTTGTAATTTTGTGTCGTGAATTGCTTGTTTCTGGTTTACGTGAATTTTTAAGAGAAGTTAATGTTGGCTTGCCTGTAACACGTTTAGCTAAGTGGAAGACAGGTTTTCAAATGACAGCATTATCTATGCTATTCTTTGATGGTTTATTTATCTGGGGTGGCTTAGGTGAACTTTTGTTATGGATCGCAGGTGGTTTAACATTTTATACTGGATATCAATATTTTGCTAAAAGCTTGGAATATATTAAACAAGAAGAAGCTTCAAAAAAGAAAACAGTAGAAAATAAAGAACCTGCTAAAACAGTTGTATCTAAAAAAGCTCCAATCAAGAAAAGTACAAAAACAAATAAATAAGGATATCATAAATGCAAGAGGCTGAAAAACACATTTTAGTTGTAGATGATGATACACGTCTAAGAAGTCTATTGCAAAGATATCTAAGAGAACAAAACTTTTTGGTTTCTGCTGCTAAGGACGTAGTGGAAGCCAAAATGTTTTTAAATAACTATACCTTTGATATGCTTATAGTTGATATTATGATGCCAAACATTACTGGTACAGAATTTTTAAAGAATTTGCGTGATAATAATAACTTTATTCCAGTAATTTTACTAACAGCAATGGGGGATGCTGAAGATAGAATAAAAGGATTAGAGTACGGAGCTGATGACTATGTGGCAAAGCCATTTGAACCAAAGGAGTTAGTATTAAGAATAAATAATATATTGCGCCGGACAATAGCAATGAAAAAAAAGAACTCAAGACTTGTTTTTGATGGAGCATATTATGACTTAGATAAAGGTGAGCTTGTAACTATTGATGGAAAAATAGTTCATATAACCCCTGTTGAAAGAACTTTGTTAAATGTTCTTGGGCAAAAAATAGGGGATGTTCATACTCGCGAAGAACTTGCAGATATATTAGGTGTAGCAGAAAATTTAAGAACAGTAGATGTTCAAATAACAAGGTTAAGAAAAAAAATAGAAACAGATACCAAAAACCCTCGATACTTGCAGACAGTAAGAGGTAAAGGTTATATGTTAATTTCTGAGTAAAGGAGAGACAAATGCATATAAATTTCCCAGATAAAATAGAGAAAGTTTTGCAATATATAAAAATTAAAATTTTTCCTAATACATTGTTTTTTAGAACAATGTTGTTGATTTTCATCCCTCTAATTTTTGTACAAGTTGTTTCTGTTGTTGCCTTTTTTAATGGAAACTGGGAAAAGGTTGGCAAGAGATTATCTAATAATTTATCAAATAATATAGCTATAGCTGTAGAGCTAATCTCAACAGATGAAAATCGTTTTGCAGGCATTCAAGAGCTATATAAGAAAACTTATGGTATAGAAGTTGAGTTGTTTAAAGGTGATGCGCAGCTTTCAGTAAAGGCAAATACAAAATACGGCAAAGACTATAAATTAGTAACAGGTTTTTTAGAAGATTCTCTTCATATAAAATTTCCTAACGCTATTACCAATGTTTATTTAGCAAACAATAGAGATAATGTTGTTATATTGATTGAAAAACCAGAGGGACTGTATAGATTTACTACTTCAACAAAAAGTATTTTTAGTAGTTCTATTTTTGGTTTTGTTGCATGGATGATAGGTACATCTTTACTGTTATTCCTAGTCGCAACACTATTTTTAAGAATACAAGTTCGTTCAATCGCAACATTGGCACAAGTAGCAGAAGATTTTGGTAAAGGTATTAATACGCCTTTCAAACCATACGGTTCTTCAGAAGTAAGAAAAGCCGGAATTGCATTTATAAAAATGAAAGAGCGTATTCAAAAACAAATAAACGAGCGCACACAAATGTTAGCGGGTGTTTCACATGACTTAAGAACCCCATTAACAAGAATGAAGTTGCAATTAGCAATGCTTCCAGATAGTGAAGATAATAAAGAATTTATTGAAGATATTAATGAAATGGAAAAAATGCTAGATGGTTATTTGGCTTTTGTTTCTGGTGAAGGAACAGAAAAAAATACATTTGTTGATATGAATGAAATGATTCTAAGCATCATAAATAAATTCCGTAATACAAAAGCTCTTATTCGTTATTCAACTAACGACCAAGTTAGTGCAATACAAGGAAGAGAGCAGGCGTTAAAACGTGCTGTAACAAATATTATATCTAATGCATTTAATTATGGTAAAACAATTGCTGTAGGTCTCGAGAGCAACAATAATAAATTAGAAATTACTGTTGATGATGATGGTCCAGGAATTCCTAAAGAAAAGAGAGAGGATGTTTTCAAGGCTTTCTATAGAATAGATGAATCTAGAAATAAAGAAACAGGTGGAGTAGGTCTAGGTTTGTCTATAGCTAGAGATATTATTTCATCTCATGGTGGTAAAATAGAATTGCAAGATAGTGAATTAGGAGGCTTGAGGGTTCTCATTTCGATTCCCTTATAATTCTCACATACGAAAATATGTGTTCGATTATAGGAGATAAAAATAAAGAGGTCGAAAGACCTCTTATTTTTTATCTAAAGATTATTTCAAAATTAAATATGTGAATTTAACCATTCTTCAATAGAAGCTTGAGAGTTAAAACCAACTTTAGTATCAATCTTTTCACCATTTTTAAATAAAAACATGGTTGGAATACTTCTAATTTCAAAATTAGATGCTGTATTAGGAGCTTCGTCAACATTCATTTTGCAAATTTTCACTTTGCCTTCCATGTTTTTGCTAACTTCTTCTAAAATAGGAGTTAACTGACGGCAAGGACCACACCATTCAGCCCAAAAATCAACCAAAACCAAACCACTAGACTTTAATACTTCTTGTTCAAATTGACTATCATTAATTGCTATCATAAAAAATCCTTTCATGTTAATATTGCATGTTCTATATATAAATTAAAAACAAATATTAAATACTAATAAAATAATAATCTTAAAGTTTTATATTTTCATCAAATTACAAGTATTAGTCCACAATAAGTATGTTTCAACTTTTTTATCAGGATAAAGCTTTTGCAATAACGATTTATATAAAGACATTTGTTTTAGATACACTTTAGGAACATCATTAATGGTTTTAGCTGAAGGTCTATTAGTTTTATAATCTACAATAATAACTGAGTTATCTGTAATTACCAAACGGTCAATCTTTGCAGAAATGATTTTACCGTCAACTTCACCAACGATAGGTACTTCAGCCATAGAATTTTCAGAAAAGATTTCTTTATATTCATTGCAAAGTAATAATACTTCGTCAACAATTTTTGCTATTTCAGTTTTAGAAAAATCAGGCAAATATTTTTCTAAAAATTTTATAGAAGCAAGTTCTCTATTATCAACATGAATATCACAAATAAACTGCAGTAATTTATGTATAATGCTACCTCTTCTATAAAACTTCCCAGTGTCATTTAAAGGAGATGAAGATATTTCTTCATCATCTTCATCAATATGAGAAGGAGATAAAGGTTTTGATAGAGGTAAATCCAGTGGTGTAGGATTTAATAAGAAAGAATAATCCTTAGTTCTAATACATTCAGTCTTTTCAATTATAGATGTTTTAACCTCATTAGTTTGTGGTACTTCATAAACAATTGTATCTGTGTGATTGTTATCAACATTAGAAATTAAATTATCTTTCATTAAAGAATACCAAGAGTTTTCATCAATATTTTTCTGTTTGGTATATCCTGCAATATATAACCTATCTTCAGCTCTAGTTAGAGCAACATAAAGAAGTCTTCTATATTCATCAAGCGCTGCTTCATTATTTAGTCCTTTAACGCGTTTGCAATTGCTTTCATAATTTGAAGAAGATGTTGGGAAATATGCAATATCATCATCCCATAATAACTCACTTTTTAGTGATTTGTTTTTTGTTTTTGTTGTATCAGCCAAAATAACTATTGGAGCTTGAAGACCTTTAGAACCATGAACAGTCATAATCTTTACAGTATTAGACGCACCTTGCTCCATTTCTTTTTGAATAATAACTTCATCTTTTACAATCCAAGATATAAAGTTTTCCAAAGTTGGAGTATTGCTTTGTTCAAAAACAATGGTCAAGTTTAAGAACTCATCTAATACATCTTCAACTTCTAGGCCAATACGAGAAACAAAATTTTTACGTCCCTCAAGTTTTCCTAAAATAAAATTATATATCTCAAATGGGCGAACAAATCCAACCATGTTTAATAGTTTTTTTAGCGTATCTGCTAAAGGAGAATATTTTTTATTTGATAATAAATTTTCAAAAAGAGTACCTTTTCTTTTATAGCATAGCTCAAACAGGTCATCATCTGTAAATCCAAATAGTGGAGATTTTAATGTTTCCGCTAAAGATAAATCATCTGTTGGTAAAAGCAAAAATTTTCCTAATGAAATCAAATCTTGTACCGCAATTTGTTCTAGCAACTTTAGTTTATCTACGCCTGCAACATTAACGCCTATTTCTTTACAAGCACGCACAAACTCTTCTACAAAAATATTACGTTGTTGTACTAAAAACATAAAGTCACCATATTCAATAGGTCGATTCTTTGATTTTAATATTTCTTTATTTTTAACCATTTGTTTTATGTTTGATGCTATTTGTTTAGCTAATAATGTAGAAACGGATGTTTTTGAATCTCTTGTAATTGGAATTTTCCAACAATATGCATCATCTTTTTTATCATCATCAATAGGAGAAACTAGCGGAGCTATTTCAACAATTCCCCCATCACCTAAACGAAATGGAATATGATTTATTTTCTCACCTTCTGGAATAACCCCTTTCTTTGCTTTATCAGTGTCAAAAAGAAGATTTACACAATCCATTACTGCCTTTGTAGATCTAAAAGAAACATCTAAGTGTATTTTTTCAAAATCTTGTGCGTTTTTATTAAAATAAGCAAACATCTTATCAAATTCTTTAGGATCAGCTCCTTGGAAACTATAAATAGACTGTTTTCTATCACCAACAACAAAAACTGTTCGTTTAATATTATTATCAGAAGCACCAAGTCCTGCAAAAAACTCTTGAGTGATAGCTTTTACAATAGCCCATTGATTAGGTGAAGTATCTTGAGCTTCATCAATTAAAATATGCTCAATTCCGCCGTCCAACTTGAATAAAACCCAATCAGCAACTCCTGAATTTTCTAATAGATTTTTAGTTATAATAATCAAATCTTCATAATCTAAAGCAGAGTAAATATTTTTATATAGATTATACTGTTTGATAATTTCTTCAGCTATATACAAAACAGAAGATGTTGATAGTAATAAATTTAATGCTATAAGCTGTTCATTGTATAACGAAAGCCTAGAAGCCTCATTTTGCATAAATTCTAATATATTAGGCTCAGCTTTTATAACATCTTTTGTTGCAAGCCTTGATCTAACAGTTCCTTTATCGGTAAAAAATATTCCATTATATGTATCGTAAAAATCTATAGAAAAATTATTTTCTTTTATTAGGCAAAATGTTTGAGCGCGTTTTTGGTCTTCTTTTCCCCCAATAGCAAAAACTTCGATTGCTCGATTAATCATATCTAAATCAATACCATTAAAAGCGCTTTGTTTAATGGTGCTAGAAGACATCTCTTGGTTTACATTAAGTTTTTGCTCTAATGTACTTATAGCTAGTGAAATATCGTAGTTATATTTTTTAAGAAGCGAATTAATTTTTCCTCGATTCTCAGTAATCATATTCATTATTTCAGGAAATTTATATTCGCTTATGTTTTGAGTTAAATAAACAATTGCCTTTTTTATATTAGTTTCATTTTCATCGCTAATCTGTTTTAATAATGTTAATTTGATATTTTGTAAAATGTCTTTCGAAGATCTATCATCCATAACCTCAAAATAAGGCGAAATTCCAGCTTCTAAGGGAAATCGCTTAAGAATATCTTGGCAAAAACTATGAATTGTTTGTATTTTCATTCCTCCTGGGGTATCTAATAAGATAGCAAATAAGGTTCTTGCAAAATTCATAATTTCAGCTTTATTAATGCTATTAAATTCATCTCCTAATAGTTTATGTAATTCTTTTTCTAAGTCTTCATCTTTTTCAATAGCCCATTTGCTCAAACGATTCGTTATTCGCTCATTCATTTCAACAGCTGCAGCTTTTGTATAGGTTAAGCATAGAATTTTTGATGGATTAACATTAGCTAGAAGTAAACGCAAAACTCTATCTGATAAAACCTTGGTTTTTCCTGTGCCTGCAGAAGCCTCAACCCAAACTGATTTATTAGGATTCGATGCAGACATTTGTTGTTTTGTAGCTAGTTTTATTAATTTTTCTTTTTCTTCCTTAATTTTATTCATCTGCGCTATCTCCATCATCTTGCACTGACCACTCTTTTATACGAGCCAAATGTTCATAATCTTTATTCTTGAGAATATATTTTGGTGTTGGTCGAGATAAATAAGGAGTTGTTTCAAAGTCAAAAGCAGAAACTAGACGCTGTAAATATTCTTCTGCTTTATCAATAATATCATCTTCATCAGGATTAATATCTAAATATTTACTTCCTAATTGCCAATATATAAGTCTTTCAAGTTCTTTACTTGAAATATTTTCAAACCCTCCTCTTTTTGCAATAATAGCTTCTAAAATTAATTGTAATGCATGGCCAGAAAATACCTGTTTCTTACTAGGGATTTTGCCTGTCTTGTAGTCAATAATATTAATACTATTGTTTTTTAATTCATCGATTCTATCTGCTTTTGCTGTAAATGTAATGGGACCATTCGGCGCATTAACAGAAACTTGTCCTGTAACTTCATTATTAACCTTTTTAACCAAGAACCTATAGTCTTTTTCTTGTTCAATTATCCATTTTGCTGTTTTTTCGAATTTAGGGAACCAAAAAGTTCTTAGTTCATTTTCAATATTCATAGTATTGAAATGTTTTTTACCTAATTCTAATAATTTATCTAAAGCATTTTCTGGTAGATTAGATGGATATAGATTATTAAATTCTTCAATAATAGCATGAATTAGAGTACCATAATCACGTTGATCAAGAGGGGTATCCAAATCATTAAATGGATATAATTTTAATATATATTTTGCAAATACAGAATATGGATCAGAAACTAATAAATCAACAGCGCTTGCCGATAATTTTCTAGGCCTTGCATCAACAGGAGGGCATGGAGCAGGTGGTTTAATTGCAGAAATTTCAGAAGGTTTATCCATATTATCAACAAAACATAGTAGATCTCGCTTCTGTAATAAATTTATATCAAAATCCAAAGCATTAACAACTGTTTCTAAACGCAGTAACCAGCGTGATTTTTTTGTAGGAGTACCATCAATTCTATCCGCTCTAGTTATTATAACATTTTTACATCCTAAAAAAGAACATAAATCTGCAGCTAAAATACCAACATTTTTTTCAGGCAAACTTAAACCAAAATCTTGCTTCATCGGTCTAGACATCCACATGTCAGCCTTATCTGCTTTTGGCCAAATTCCTTCGTTCATTTCTCCTAATATAACATAATCAAAATTATTAAGGCGAGCTTCAATTGGTCCTAAAATTTTTAATCTAGGATGAGAACCATAACTAGAGCGAAGACTGTCTGTAGACAGTAGTTCAGAGAAGAATGAAAGATAATCATTGCCAGATATTTTTCCTAATACACTAGAAGAACTCAATATATTTGTTAAAAATTTAGCTATATGGCGTCCTTCCTCGCCTTTCCATAATAAACAAGAACCATCTAAACTATTAGATGTAGCTATTTTTTCAGCAAGTTTTATATGCTCTTTTAATGTATCACAAAAATCGATTTTAGGGAGTTTTAATAATTCACTAAATTCACTTAGTTCTTTTTTTATACCAATAATGAATTCATCATCTTTGATAGGAGTATCGCTTCTTGCTGTTCGTAATTTTGTTTCATAATCATAAACTTTTTTTCTAAACGAAGATACTTCTTCACCAAACAAAGTAAATGGATTTTTTATTAAGGCATTAATAGCTATATCAGAATTAATATTTAATGCAGCCTCAATTATAAGGCGCAAAAATATACCAATACTTGTTAAACTTAAAGGAATACCAGCAGTATCATCTACTTTAATGTCAAATCGTTCAAGTTCTGCAGAAACACGCCTTGCAAGGTTTCTGTCATAAGTAATTAAAGCGACAGTCTTTTCCGGTATTTCAATTATTTCGCGCATTTTACAGGCAATAGTAATTGCCTCATCTCTTTGTGTTTTTGCCTCAATAATTTCAATTCCTTTAATAGCTTCTAATAAATTAAAGTTACTACTTTTAAGATGTCTCCACTCATCAGATAAAATAGCTGGCCTCATAATTTCTGAAATAAACCTTTCTCTATCATCATTGATCGGAGTGCCAATATTTTGTACATCACATCTTTTTATGTTTAATGAAGATAAAAGTTCTTTTAACTCAAATTGAGGATTCGCTTCATCTATAGCATTCCAATATTTATCATCAGCAAAATAATCTATACCTGCAAAATAAATAGCTCCATTGGGCAAATCTTTTATTACATTAAGCATTTTCACAATGGCAGGAAAAGACGCTGTAATACCAGCTGCAATAATAATTTTATCGGTCTGTTGTTTCTGCCAAATTTCTGCCTGTAATAATAACTGCTTTTTTCTTTGAGCTGTAACATCAATAGCATTTTTTTCTGCTAAAATTTGTGGCCAATAATCAGTTATAATCTTAAGTAATTCTAATGTTTCTTGCCAGTGAGTTGCATATTTCTCTGGAACTAATGTGTGTAATTTATCAAAAGATAAATCATTGTTGCAAACAATATCAATAAGATTAGCTAATTCTTTTGCCAAATTAAAAGCTTGGGCCAGAGATATTTGTTTGATACCAAAGTCTTGAGGTTTTGAAAGGATAAGCCTTGTAAAAATAAATAATC
>JAZQTW010000034.1:0-21280 GCA_045630985.1 Alphaproteobacteria bacterium | reverse complement strand
CCTTTGAGCTTATTGTTATAAAGAATGAGGTATTTGGTGTTGAGCTATATGCTCCCACTGGTTCATGCGCATTTTGACCACGATATGATGTACTACCTGATGCTTGTGATGATATAACAAAGAAGAATGATGTGTTTGGTGTTGAGGTATATGCACCACTAACTATGTGCGAGCTCTCACCACGGTATGCAGTACTACCTGATGCCTTTGAGCTTATTGTTATAAAGAATGAGGTATTTGGTGTTGAGCTATATGCTCCCACTGGTTCATGCGCATTTTGACCACGATATGATGTACTACCTGATGCTTGTGATGATATAACAAAGAAGAATGAGGTATTTGGTGTTGAGCTATATGCGCCACTAGCTATGTGTGAGCTTTCACCACGATATGCAGTACTACCTGATCCTTTAGAGCTTATTGTTATAAAGAATGAGGTATTTGGCGTTGAGCTATATGCTCCTGCGCTTAAATTACAATCTTCCCCACGATAACATGTTGAGTCTTGATTTGCATTTGTCAAATGAGATGTTATGAAAAATGAGGTATTTGGTACAGATGAATATGAACCTGTATCAAATCTACATGAAGATGAACGATAACATATGCTACCTGAAGATTGAGAGTTAACGTAAATGAAGTAGCTTGTATTTATATCTTTATTAGAGGTATCAGCACAATTTTGACCACGATAGCATGTTGATCTTGAACTAACTGATTGTATTACATCGAAAAATACTGTATTTGGTGTTGAGGTATATGCACCGCCTTCTTTATAACAATTTTGACCGCGATAGCATGTGCTACCTGATGATAATGAGCTTATTGTTGTAAAGAATGATGTGTTTGGTACAGATGTATAACTACCTGCTTCTATATGACAATTTTGACCGCGATAACATGTACTTCCTGTTGAAACAGAACTGATTATAATAAAGAATGAAGTATTTGGTACAGATGTATATGCACCACCATCCTCATAACAATCTTGACCTCGATAACAAGCGGAACCTGATGCCAGTGATGATATAACAGAGAAGAATGATGTATTTGGTGATGATGAATAAACACCGCCTTCATCATAACATCTTTGTCCTCGATAGCATGTTGAAGCCGATGCTAGTGAGTTTATTGTAACAAAGAATGATGTGTTTGGTACAGATGTATAACTACCTGCTTCAATATAGCATTCTTGTCCACGGTAACAAGTTGATCCAGATGACGTAGATTGTGGAACAATAAAGAATGATGTATTTGGTATTGATGTATATGCACCTGCATCTTCTCTACAATACTCGCCACGGTAACAAGTAGAAGCCGATGCTAGTGAGTTTATTGTAACAAAGAATGATGTGTTTGGTACAGATGTATAACTACCTGCTTCAATATAGCATTCTTGTCCACGGTAACAAGTTGAACCTGATGACGTAGATTGTGGAACGATAAAGAATGATGTATTTGGTATTGATGTATATGCACCTGCATCTTCTCTACAATACTCACCACGGTAACAAGTTGTACCTGTTGCTAAAGAATCAATTGTTATGAAGAATGATGTATTTGGATTTGAAGTATATGCACCTGCAACTATATGACATCCTTCTGCACGATAACACGTAGAGCCAGATGTTGTTGACTGTGGAACGATAAAGAATGATGTATTTGGTGTTGAGGTATATGAACCAAGAGCCTCACTACAGTTTTGACCACGGTAACATGTACTACCTGATGCTGATGAAGACAATACTACGAAAAACTCTGTGTTTGGAGAGAAATCATATACACCAGCTTCAAAATTACATAATTCACCACGATAACATGTTGAAGCTGAAGATAATGAGTTTATTGTAATAAAGAATGATGTATTTGGTACAGATGTATATGCACCTACTTCTTCATAACAATTTTGGCCACGATAGCATGTACTGCCTGTAGCAAGAGAATGTATTGTAATGAAGAATGATGTATTTGGTACAGATGTGTATGCACCTGTTTCTTTGTGGCATTGTAAACCACGGTAACAGGTCAATTCTGACGCAGTTGAATTTATGGTATTAAAGAATGATGTGTTTGGTGTTGAGCTATAAGCGCCTTGTTCTATATCACAACTTGTAGCTCTAAAGCAACGGGTATAGTCATTACATATTGGTCTAACATCTTTAAACCACTGATTCCACTCATCATCGATTACATAATATCTTTCTTCACGTGTATCATAGTAATTTTCAGCACAACCAATCTTTCTATAACATCCTGTTGAGTCATTACATACCTGTATTTCGTACAAACAACCTGGAGATTTTTCTCCATCCTCTAACCCTAAATAGAAAGGCTCATTAAATGGAGCATTTAATGATGTATTATATAAATTTAATTCTGAGGCATTTATAAACGAATGATAAAAACGATTTTCTTCAGTACAATCAATTTTCTTAAAACATCTATCTGTATTTTCATGGCACTGATGCCATAAATAGGTACAACCATAATCAGCATTCCAAAGATCACATGCATCACTTGGAGTTCCGCTTGGGCATATAGATGCATTGTTTGCATCTATAGCATCGGGATCAGGATTAGGTGTATATAATAAGTACCCAGGATTAACCTCTTCAAAGAAAGCTCTTCTATCTGTAATGTAATCTGGATCGTAATTTATCCCCTTAACTGTAACACTACCATCTGCGTTTAAATCAATATAAACACCATCACCAGCATCTACAACACTCGGATTAGTGTAATTTTGTTCTACTAAATCTTCCCACTGAGCATACGTGCTTCCGTCATAAAGAACACCAGTATTAATATCATTAAGACTATGACCCTCAGGCAATTTATACCACCTACGCTCTGTATTACAACCATCAATCCTGTAGCAGAAGTTAGGCATTGTAAATCCGCAACTTTGTCCTTTATGTAAATCTAAACCTGTTTTATCAGAGTGATCATACTTACACACAAACTTATTTGTTACCTCTTGATTTAATATCTCATCACTCAAATAGTCTCCTGGAAATGGCCCAACGTAGTTTGGAATTGTCCCACCTTCATCAAGATACGCACTATCATTACGGTACCATCCCTCATCAGTATTACACCCCATAACTTGTCTACACTCATAGGAGCCACACATTGATTCATTCCTGTAAAGGCATGCAACTTTTTCAGCTTCCGTATAATTAGATCCATCTATATCTTCTGCTTTTGTATAGTATGAAACATAGTGGTTTGCCTCATTACACAAAACCACCTTACACCCACCAACACTAGGATTATCTGGGTCATCTAAATACCTACAACGAACATAAGCATCTATTTCATATCCAGGATTTGGCTCAACCTTTAACTCAAACCCCTCTGGTCCATTACTATCCCCATAACCATAAGCACAAGCACAACTTGTATATCTTATCTTACCATCAGCTCCATAGCAACTTTTACCTTGCCCTATTTCATTTTTATCAGAAAGACATTCATCATACAAATCATCGTTGGAGCAACAATCTGCGTCTTTGTAATAAGCCTCTTTTCCATCACCATCACCAACCAAACAGTGAACAGCACCAACTCTTGGCACATCACAACGCTTGTATATACTTAAATCACAACCACTACTTCCACCACTCAATAATTCACTTGCAATACACTCAGGATCACCTGTACGGCAAACCTTAGCATCAGCCACACCGAAACTTAACAAGGAAACTAGCATTGTTGTAATAAAAACAAGCTTTTTAGTCATCTCATACCTACCACAATATAAAATAATACCTTTGTCAGGATATCACATTTTTAGACAATTGTCAACTATTTTATATATAAGAATCGTAAAAAAAGCATTAAAATTGTGTATATTTTACAAATTATTTTACTTTATTTCGCAAATTATTTAACAAGCCCCCGATACCGTCAGACGACTTCGCTATAAACGATGTGTATTCATTGCGAGCAGTTTGAGCTAAACTTACATTTTCTATAATTATATCAATAACTTTGAGCTCTCCCTTACGCTCATACACCCTCCATTTAACACTTATTGGCTCACCCTCAGGCATAGGAACAGATGTATTAACAAAAATCTGATCTTTATTACTTGATGGAGTTGTCCCTTCAAAAACAAAACTCTTACCCTTAAACTCATCAAACCGCTTTGACCATGTTTTAACATTAAACTCTTTGTACAAATTTATAAACTCCTTCCTTTGCTGAGGAGTAGCGGTTCGCCAGTAACGGCCTAAAACATATTTACCAATAAAATCCAAGTCAAGATTTTCTGTAAAAAGCTTTTTAAAAACAGCGTTTTTTTCTTCTACAGAACCTGTTGAATTAACAATTTGCTCAATTCCCTGCTTAGTTAAATTTTCCACCATTTCCACAGCAGATTTACTGTTCACTTCTGCATAAGAAATATTAACAACACAAAAAAGAGCAACTAGAGATAAAAATATTTTTTTCATAAGACCTCCTACATATAGTCATCATCAGCAAGATCTATGTCCATATCAAAGTCATAGTCTCCTTGCGCTTCAACCACTTGATTTCCGCAAACTTTTAATTTATTTCTGTTCTGCATATAAGTTGATTTTATCGCCTCATAGTAATCAACAGAACCCTCTTCAAGACTTTCTAACAAAGTCAAGTTTTGAGCCATTAAATTAACATATTTAAGCCCAGCAATACCTGAATACACCAACCATGCGTCATCACCATCGCTTTCTTTTGCAATCCAATACGTTGGCGCAGTCAATCCATCAACCACGAAGCCAGTTATAGCTCTTGGAGTACTAGGACCAATTAAAGGCAAAACAATAAAAGGACCATCTGGCACACACCATGTTGCTAGAGTTTCATCAAAACCAGTAGATTTCTTCTCTAATCCCAATTTAGAAGCAACATCATATAATCCAACACCACCCAATGTTGTATTAATAACAAATCGACCTAAATTGTTACCAGTATCCCCAAACTCACCTTGCAAAACATGATTTACAGCAGATACAGGTTCACCTATATTACTGAAAAAATTAGAAACTCTTGTTCTAACATATTCATTTGTGACAGCACGATAACCCTTAGCCACTGGACGAACAACATATTTATCTATTTTATTATTAACATTAAACATTGCCCTATTGTAGCTTTCCAGCGCACCATCTGAGTTATTCACACCACTAGTTGCGCAACCGCTAAGCCCTAGAAACAAAACCATGCCTAAATATGTTAAAACCTTATTTTTCAATTTATCCTCTCAATTTATTCTATTGTCATAATATAGATAATTTCTTTAATAAATCAATAATATTTTTTTCAATTGTTACAATTTGAAATTTTTTGTGTTTTGCAAAACAAAATTTAGCTAGTTAGTATTTGTCCCATGTGATAATTTTTTATGGGGTGAACACATATGACTACATATAATGGAAAAATTAATCTTTTTGACTGTGCAACAGCACAACAAGTTATTGGTCAAGAAAACTTTTTAAACGCTTTCAAAACTATTTTAGACCATGGCGCATACTGCCAAGGCCCTGAAACAAAAGAATTAGAGCAAAAATTAGCTGAATATTCTGGTGTAAAATATTGTGCAACATGTGCTTCTGGTACAGATGCATTGGTTTTGGCTTTAATGGCTTGGGGCGTAAAACCTGGTGATGCTGTTTTTGTATCATCTTTCACATTTGTGGCTTCTGCTGAATGTATTGCATTATTGGGCGCTACTCCTATTTTCATCGATTCAGATCCAGAAACATATAATATGGATCCTGAAGATTTACAAAGAGCAATTGATGAAGTTAAGAAAGAAGGAAAACTAAACTTAAAAGCAGTTATTACTGTTGATATCTTTGGCTCTCCTTGTGATTATGATAAAATTATGAAAATCGCTCATGATAATGGCATGAAAGTATTAGAAGACGCCGCTCAAGCTTATGGCTCAACATATAATGGTAAAAAAGCAGGTTCTGTGGCAGATATGGTGGCAACATCTTTCTACCCAACAAAACCTTTAGGTTGCTATGGTGATGGCGGTGCGACTTTCACAAACTCTGAAGACGAGAATGAATTGTTAAAATCTTGCCGTGTTCATGGTATGAGCACTACAGATCGTTATGACAACGTTCGCTTAGGTGTTACAGGTCGTTTAGATTCATTCCAAGGCGCTGTTGTTTTACAAAAATTAAAAGTTTTTGATGAAGAACTAGTTAAACGCGAATTCATTGCTAAAAGATATGATAATGAATTAAGTTCTTACTATGGCAAACAAAGAATTCTTGAAAATGCAAAATCTGCATACGGTTTGTATACAATTAACTGCGAAGATAGAGATGAATTAATGGCATTCTTAAAAGAAAATAACATTCCTTGTGGTGCTTACTATCCTCGTCCAGTTAACACACAAACAGCATACGCTCAATGGAACACAAGAACCCTTCCTGTTTGTGAAAAATTATCAAAGACTGTTTTGAGTATTCCAATGCATCCATACTTGGAAAAAGAAGCTCAAGATTATGTAATTAGTAAAATGAATGAATTTGCAGAGAAGAAATTAAATAAAGCTGCATAAGTTTTTAAGTTTACTAACCCCAAAACAGGTGCTTTTTGCACCTGTTTTTCTTTTATATACACAAACATGACTTTTATCTTATTGATTTTTTATTATGTACTACCTATATTAAATTGTAGAAGTTAATTCTTTATGGAAGGGATTTATTTATCATGTTAAGAAGCAACGAATTTACGAGTTATAGCAATCCTCAAGTTATTGATGAGGGCTTAAAAAATTATATGCTAAAAATATACAACTATATGGCAGGTGGTTTATTCGCAACTGCGGCTGCTGCATATTTGATTGTTAGCAATCCATCTATTTTTAGATTATTCTTTAATGAAATGGGATATACAGGATTTGGATATTTAGCATTGTTTGCTCCTTTGATTATGGTTTTTGCCTTTGGTTGGGTTGTAAACAGAGGAACAATCCAACAGGTTCAAATGATGTTTTGGGGATACTCAACATTAATGGGTGTATCTTTGGCTCCAATATTTTTAGTTTACACAGGAGCAAGTATTGCGAGAGTATTCTTAATCACATCTGCTACTTTTGGAGCCCTTAGTCTTTATGGTTATACAACAAAAAAAGATTTATCTGGCTGGGGTAGCTTTTTAATAATGGGGGTTATCGGTTTAATTATCGCATCTATTGTTAATATTTTCATGAAAAGCTCTGGTCTTGACTATGCGCTATCTTATTTAACAGTATTTATTTTTGCTGGATTAACCGCATATGATACTCAAACATTAAAATCATTATATTATGCTAACGGCGTACACCCCGATGCTCAAACAAAAGGAGCCATTGTTGGAGCGTTATCACTATATCTTGATTTTATTAATATGTTCATGGCCTTATTAAGATTATTGGGTGACAGAAGATAATTAAATTTAACGAGCTGACTACGGTCAGCTTTTTTATTGGGTGAATTATATGAAAACAGATATTTTAGAACTATATGCTAAAAGACATAGTTTTTATGATATAAACAATAATATTACAAATGAATCAGCAATTACCGATATCATTAAAACGACCCTAAAATTATATCCGAGCTCTTTTAATGCTCAGGAGGCAAGAATTGTTTTGTTTTTGCGAAACAATCATAAAAAATTTTGGAACATTACCGAAAATAAACTTATTTCAATATCGCCTAGTGAAAAGCACAACAACATAAAAGAAAGAATATCTTCGTTTTCCAAAGGTTTTGGTACAATCTTATACTTTATAGACACTTTAATTGTAAAAGAAATGGAAGAACGTTACACCCTTTATGCTGATAATTTTATGAATTGGGCAAATCAAAGTAATGCTATGTTACAATATATGATTTGGACGGCATTGGCAAATAATAACATTGGAGCAAGCTTGCAACACTATAACCCACTTATAGACGAAGACATAAAGAACAAATTTAATATACCCAAACATTGGTTACTGGTCGCACAAATGCCTTTTGGTGGGATAAATTCCACTACCGCTCCACATTACACTGATAATTTAGATGATAAATTTATGATTTTAGAGTAAATAATAGAGACACTGAACCTCTTGAGGCCAATAAAATTCTTGAAATTTAAAAACAAATGATTATATGATGTTGGTATAGCTTTATTTTTGTGTAATTTAAAATATTATTTTTTATGACTGTTATTGTACTAATTTCAATTGCTGTACTAGTAGGTGGCATCATCTATTTTATAGCAACTAGAGGGCTAGCCTCTAAAACAAACTACATCTCACCGAATACAAGCCAACCGTTAAACACTCTTAGAAATGTTAAAGCCGGTCAAACAGGTGCGGTAATGCCCATTTCCAAGTCAGCTTTACGCAAGTATCTACCTGAGTTCATGCAACGTCGTGATACCATCTATTCTGGTCTTGGTAAAGAAGCTCGCTGGCACGGCGTTCTACCTAAAATGGTTAATGATTATGTAAAGCCTCGTTATGTTTATGAAGATTCAACTGAATCTGAAGAACTAACTACTAAGCATGGCGTCATCGTAGGCTATCGTATCAGCCCTACACTTGTTATACATAGCATGGTTGGTACGCATTATTTTCTTAGTGAAATCAATGAATTTCTTTATGAGTTTGGAGGTAAACTTCTTGAGAAAGAAGACATCATAACACTAAGAAAGAACTTCAAAAAAGTTAGCGAGATGCGAGAACTTGCGGGAGATGTAAAATTACCCAACGGATATTTTTGGGCAAAACCTCTCGGCTCTGTTATTGAGGCAGTTCACCCAATTCTTACTGATGAAGATTGTGAAACAGCAAAAATTGCTAACATCATTTTGAAAAGATAGGTAATTCTTAAGCTCCGTTTTTACGGAGCTTTTGTTTTAGAACTTGACAATAAATTTTTAATTCATATACTTAGGCTAGAAAAAAAATTAAGTTTATGTTTAACACTTAAATTAAATTATTATGCAAGACAAAGTGGAAAAAAATGTTTCAGAAGTTACTAAAGCTGTTGCAGAAAGTGCCAAAGCTTTTTTCACACCACTAACAATCATTCTTGGAAGTGTTATTTGCATCACCCTCCTTATTGTATTAGGTGAATGGATAAATGTTCTATTAGCAGGAGTATGTATCATTCTAGGTTGGGCTCTTTATGCCTGGTTGCATGATTAATATTAAAGTCAGAAGGAGCTTTTCTTCTGACTTTTTTTGTTACTCAATTTAAATACAGCGTTTCAACAAAAAAATATTTTAATATCTCTAAAATAAACTTGCAAAGATATTGCTTGTTGTTACCATTGCCTATCATAAATCATAAAAGGGGTATAAGCATGGAAAACTTTCAATTAACAGATAAAATATTTTATGTTGGTGTTGATGATAAAGATATCGACTTATTTGAAGGACAATATATTGTTCCAGATGGAATTTCTTATAACTCATACGTTATAAAAGATGAAAAAATTGCCGTGATGGATACTGTTGATTTAAGTAAATGCGATGAATGGCATACAAACCTTGAAACAGTTTTATCAGGAAGAACTCCTGACTATTTGGTTGTTTTACACATGGAGCCAGATCATGCTGGAAGTATTGAGTCATTTTTAAACAAATATCCTTCTGCAAAAGTTGTATCTAACGCTAAAACTTTTGCAATGATGCCTCAGTTTTTTGAAAAACTAGATTTAACAGATAGACAAGTTGTTGTAGCTGAGGGTGATACTTTATCTTTGGGAGAGCATTCTTTAACATTTGTTATGGCGCCTATGGTTCACTGGCCTGAAGTTATGGTTGCTTATGAAAATAAAGAAAAAATACTATTCTCCGCAGATGGTTTTGGTAAATTCGGTGCGCTTGATGTAGAAGATGAGTGGGATTGTGAAGCTCGTCGTTACTATATTAATATCGTTGGGAAGTACGGTAATCAAGTACAAGCTCTATTAAAAAAGGCTTCAACCCTTGATATTCAAAAGATTTTTCCACTACATGGACCCATGCTTACAGAAAATTTATCTTATTACATAAATAAGTATGATATTTGGAGTAGCTATAGACCAGAAGATGAAGGTGTATTTATCGCGTATACATCAATTTATGGAAATACAAAAAAAGCAGCTATTATGTTAAAAGATATGTTGGAGAAAAAAGGTGTAAAGAAAGTTGCTATAGCTGACTTAGCAAGAGATGATATGCACGAATGCGTTGAAGATGCCTTTCGCTATGATAGATTAGTTTTAGCTTGTCCTACATATGATGGTGGATTATTCCCTTATATGGAAAAATTCATAAATCATCTAAAATCTAAAAACTATCAAAATAGAATTGTAGCATTTATTGAAAATGGCTCATGGGCCCCAATTGCTGCTAAGAAAATGCAAGATGAGATGTCTACGTTAAAAAACATGACATTTATAGAGAAAAAAATCACTATAAAATCTGCTGTAAAAGAGAGTGATTTAATTCAATTTGAAGAGTTAGCAAACGCTTTATTGTAAAACATATAGTATAAGAGCTCCAAAATGGAGCTCTTTTTTATTTATTGATTTACAACTAAAACAACACCTAAAAGTATAAGTACGAAACAGAATATTTTTTTTACCAGTTGTTGGCGTGTTATTTTTTCATTTAAAGGAATACCAAATTTCTTAAGGCCAATATAACAGAAAGCTAATAAAAAGATAGGTGTTGTACCCCCGATGGCGGCACTAACAACAGGAGATAATCCGGACAGTCCATATACCTGAGCTAAAAATGCAGCAAAAAACATGAATTCATTAACTATAAAAAACTTGAATTTATCATAATATGGAGGAAAATTTTTAATAATATCCTTTCTCCATTTAGGTATAAACAAGAAACTAAAAGGTATCAAGCCTGAAAGAATATTAGGATATATTACCATATTTATCCAATTATCATCTGTTATTAGCACATATTTTTCTAGAATCATATAACCAGAACGCAACAATGATGCAAAAACCATATAATAAAATGCTTTACTTAATTTGGGAATACGATTTCCTTTAATACTCAAAGCAACTGAAGACATTATAATTATTATAAAACCTATATATTGTTCTAGATTTAGTATTTCTCCCAAAAATAAAAAAGACATGATTGGAATAGTTATTTGTCCTAATGAAAATAGAGCTGCAACTATTGAATTATCAATAACCTTCATAGCTGTATAAAAAGGATAAAGATATATTACATCAATCAATGCTAGACCCAAGTAACAAAACATCGCCCTTTGTGGAGGAATAGTTGGAGCACCTAAAAGAAAGCACATAGGCAAAAATAGCCATCCCATTATAGAAACATAGAAAATCATTGTTGTTTGACGTTTGAATGTATTGTTCGAAAGCTTACTTTCTATTATACAAACTAGAGCATCAAATACTGGATATAAAAAAGCTATAAATAGATAAAACATGTTTATTCTGATTAATTTATGATTTCCCTTTCCTTAAGAATATCTAATTCTTTGTTAAAAAATGATTAAATTTATTAATTAATTTATATTGCATAAAAAACGTTGGAAAACATTATCGGTTTTGTTGTTTATTTTTGGGTTTTGAGATAGTTAGGAGTCAGTACATACATAATTATGATAATTATTAATTAAATAACTATTTTTATGAACACAAAAAAGTCTTTAGTTCAGGGTACATTATTCTCAGAACTTGATGATGTTGCTGTCTCATCATCTGCGGAGGTTAAAAAAACTCCTGCCCAAAAGAAAAGACAAACTATTGAGGAATTAAAAGAAGAAATCCTTAAGCTTAAAAAGGAGAATTCCGAAAAACAGATGGAGATTGACCGCCTAAAAAAAGAACAAGAAAAACTTGCTTTTAAGGCTGAAGCCTATGATGATTTAATTGAGTCAAACAGCTTATTCCCTATTGGAATTATCGCTAAAAGTTTCGGGTACACAGCTCAATGGCTTAATGAATATCTGCGTCAGAATGGCATTCAATTTAAAAGAGATGGTGTATGGGAATTGTATGCAAAATATGCTAAAAAGGGTTATGCAAGAGCTTGTTGGTATAACTACAGCGTAGATTCATATGGTAGACCACTTCAAAGAGCCCATTTGTATTGGACAGCTAAAGGCCTCGTTTTTATCAGAGAGCTTTTAAAGGCTGATGGATTACTTAAAGACTAACTTTAAAATCCCCGAGAAATCGGGGATTTTTTTATTACGATAATTTTATTGTAATTGTCTATTCAAAATAAACTGATCTCTTCTAATTTGTACCAATATATCTTTTAATGCTTTTCTGAATGTTCTTACCTTAAAAGCCTCTATTTGATCTGGAGAATATGTATATCCCCACCACATAGCAACATATTCTTTATCCACAGCAAAAGACCTGTATTGTTTTACTAATTTTCCATTACGATCTAATATACGAAGGCTGAGGTTGCTATACATTGTTCCAGAAACGTAGGGCATTCCCAAAAGATTTGGGATACCTAGTGTAAAATACGAAACAACACTCCATGTCACATTTGGAGACAATACTGTGTTATTTCTCAATTCTATAACCCCTTTAGGTGCTCCATATGGAGACATAATATTCTTTTCCAACTCTTCATAGAAGACTGTTGCACATGTATCTTCCAGTTGGCTATTATACTGATCACCCCCACCTTGGTGCCAATAATCTGGGGTATCATCGTTTACATCTATGTACTTAATTGATAATAAGGGAATTTTAATTCCCCCAACTTCTTTTACACGTCTAACTTCTTCAAAATCAATTGTTCTACAAGAGCTTAAAATTAAAGCGAGGCATATACCTAAAAAAATATTTTTACACATTCTCTTACGTAGCATTTAGCATATCCTAAAAATTAAATAACAACATATCTATGAATAATTTTATCTTTTAAATATAAATTTTTCTTTAATATTGCTTAACTTTATGCTTAAATATATTTATCTTATATTGTTACTTTATTTATCTAGTTTCATCTTTTCAATTACTTTAGCACACTTTTTAAAACACCATTTATATCAAACACAATCATTTGAATTTATAGCAAAAACCTATTGACTCAATATATGGATATAGGTAAATACTTTTAAAATATGAGGTTCTTTAATATTTTACGCGAAATGTTTTTCTGCTATTTCTTTTGCGTTAGAGTCACCTACATGAAACCACTGTCCTTTGTGGATATAGTAACCTAAACGATATTCTTTTTCCAATCTATCAAAAACACGTATCATAGAGTAGCAACCTTTTTCTTCGCAAGAAAACGCTCGTGGGTGACATATCATTACTCCCCCATACAAATATGGAGCCATAATGCTAGCATCTCTGCGACGAAGCAAGTGACTGTTTTCATCTAGCAAATAATCTCCATTTGCATGACATCCAAATGCTTGATTTATTGGTTGCATCATTAGCAAAATATCTTGTTTTTCTTCATCCCATGTTGTTTCCATTACCTTTAGCAAGTGTTCATTACCAGCATCTACCCACAAAGCATCACTATTAATCACAAAAAACGGCTCATTTTTCATCAGAGATAGGGCATTTTGAATGCCACCGCCTGTTTCTAAGGCTTCATCTTCTTCTGAAAAAATAAAATTCATCTGCGGATATGTGGCTAACAAATGCTCTCGTATCATTTCACCTTTATAGCATAGGTTTACCACACAATCTTTAATTCCTATTTTCATTAGATGTTCAACGTTATAATCAATCAAGCATTTTCCAGCTATTTTTACTAGAGGTTTTGGCTTATCATCTGTTAGATGCTGCATTCTTTTTCCTCTTCCGGCAGCTAAAATAAAACCTTGCTTAATTTGTGTCATTTATCTTTCTCCCTTTGGTATATAACACTTTTTATACTATAAAAAATTAAAAATAACTTATTCTTTACATTTTCTAGCAACACCTAAAATATGCTGTAAACGATTTTGTTTTATTACAATCTTCTCCTATTTATGAAAACTTGCACTCATGTCCATATGCCTAAAATCGCATCTGCAAATGCAGTAATAAAGTATATTACTTAAAATTTATTATAATAAAAGCAAAAAAGCACCTCAATAGGTGCTTTTTTAAAAATGGCGCGCAATACTTTGCGAATATCGGACTGAAAATTATGATGAATATAAGCAATTAAAAAATAAATACCACTCACTATTTACAAAAAAGTAATATTTCACACCTTACAATATCTTTATTGTTTTTAACGATATTGTCGAGGATTAGTATGTTGAAGTATATGGAAAATATATATGAGATTAAACAAATACGAAAAAATGTATGTTACATAAAAAATGATGTAATGTATGGCAAATGGGCATTCCCAACAGCTAAACCTGGTTGGACTGTTACATATACTGATAAAGTAAATAAAAAAATATTAAAAGAAATTCTTATAGAAACTCAAAATTATAAAACCAATCTTTCAACCCCTCAAAGAAACTTACATGAAAAATATCCGGATAATCTTGATTTTATAAAAGAAGTTATTGTGTATGATTTGGAGAAGAAAACACCATTTGAAACTTCGGAAAAATTAACATTGAAAACTATTTCTACTAAAGAAGATTTAATGCATTGGAGCATAATTGCATCTAAAATATATAATGAATGTGACGCTGATTTTCTTTATGAATCTTTTAAGATGGATATAGGTAAAAAACATGCAACATATTTTATTTTTTATAAAGGAAACAAGCCTGCTGGCATATCGCAAGTTATTCGAGGAGCTGGATATTCCGCTGTTTATTGGGTTGGTGTTTTAGATGAATATAGAAAACAAGGATATGGCACAGAATTGGTAAAACAATCCTTAAATTATGAAATTAATCATAAGCGAAACAAATTCATGCTGACAGCATCAGAATTGGGATTAATTATATATAAAAAATTAGGATTTAAGCCTATGGATGTATATTATCAATATAGCATTAAGAGAAAATAATTTTTCAATTTACCAATTAGTATTAAAAAGTTCGATAATTTATGAAAAATTGCTGTTTTCGTAAACAAAGCAATCTGACTTTGCGAGAAACAACTCCGTAAAAGCAAAAAAGCACCTCAACAGGTGCTTTTTATAAACTGGTGCCACTAGTAAGAATCGGACTTACGACCCCGTCATTACCAATGACGTGCTCTACCACTGAGCTATAATGGCTTAAGTTTTTCAGTGCTAGCAATGACGTGCAGCAACTAGTATTGTCGTTTCATTGATAGCATGGTTAAGAATATCTAATCTTTTTATAAAATCAATAAAAATTTTTCTTTTTTTTAAGTTTTCTCAAAACCATTGACTTAAACAAATAATTTATTTGAAAATATCAAAATTTAATGTTAACAAATTATTAAGGATAATTTTGAGGAACTCAAGCAAATGTCTAGATTAAACAGCAAAACAGACCGTAACAGCTCAAATGCGTTAGAATCGCAATTTGTAAAAAAGTTTTTATGGCTTAGAAAAAATTTTGCATATTGCCTTGCAATAATAACACTAACATGGATTGTTGGCTTATGTTATTACGTTGATAATTTTATTGGATGGTCTTCCATTGGCGCTCTTAACCCTCTAGATTTTGCTTATTTTATTTTGTTATCTACCTTGCCCCTTTTGGCTTTTTGGTTTGTATTGGCTTATATAGAGCGTAGCAGTAGTTTAGATGCGAATGCTTTACTTTTTCATGATTATATTGACAACTTAATGTATCCTGATGATAAAGCTAGTAAAACAGCAACAGCTATTTCTAAAGCCCTTTTAGAGCAAATGGTAAAATTACAAGCAGAGAATAAAAACATAGTAGAACAATCAACTTTGCTTAAAAATGATTTAGATTTGCGAATTTCTGAATTTGGTAAAATCTTACAAATATTGGATACTTATTCTGCAAATACTTTAACTCAATTAAATGATGAAATAAAGAATTTATCTGACAAGTGCGCTTATATTAATGATAAAACAGTAAAAACAGTCAATCGCATGCAAGATTGTTCTGAAATTATCACTCAAAATTCTGATAGATTTTTAAGTAAAATCAACCCTATTGTTGATGAAATATCTGCTCTTTCAGCAAATATAAAAAATAATATAGCTGATAATCGATCAAATCTTGCGGACATGAAAATTCAAATTGCAGAATGTTCTGATATTAGCAAAGATTATATTGAAAACATCTTAGCTAAAACTAATGACAATATTTCAAGAATTGAACGTACGTTTTATAAAGCATCTGAAGAATACGATGTACTTTATAAAAAACTTGATAATAGCATGTCTGGTATTGAAGGCCGAATTGATGACCAAAAACAGCTTATTTACAATCAATCACAATTGATTAACAAAAATTCAGAGTTGTTTAATGATAAGATTAATGGTTATGGCAAACTTATTTCTGAAGAGATTGAAAAGCTAGTTAAAAACTCTGTTGATATTGAGAAAATTGCAAAGCAACAAATTGCTACTCTTAAAGCGATTAGTAACGAGACTAATAAATCTGTATTAAACATTGGTGGCGTATTTGATGAAAAAAGAGCAGAAATAGAGCGTAAGTGTGAATATGCTATTACCAGCATGCAAAATGTAATTGTTGCAATCAACAAAGAAACTGAAAAGCTTACATCATTTACTGCTTTAACCCAAGCTAAGAATTTTGATTTACAAAATGTAGCAGAAACAATTGTTGATAAAATTGGTGATATCAGCAGTAAGCTAGCATTAAAAACTGACTCTCTTAAAGATAAAGCTGTTGAGGTTATTGATAAATTTACTGAAGCTAGCGAAATTATTGCTAGAAGTACGGATAAAATCAACACCTCTTCTAATCTTGTAATTGATAGCGGAAAGCAAGGAGTAAAACTGCTAGAAGAGCAAAGTTTTTATATTAATAACACTGTATCAAACATTGATAGAATTAGAGAAAAGTTAGAAGGATTACGCGGAGAGGTAAAAGACGTATCAAACGATGTGGCAACTTCACTTTCTAGCTTTGAAAAACAAATAAACAAATATGAAACAACAAAAGAAAGCAACTCTATAATTAATCCGATTGAACCAACTCTTGATTTCAAAGAGCTAGAGAACATCGCTCAAAATATAAATAAGATGTTGAAATCTTTTGGTGTTTCCGTTGATGAGGTGTATGCAAAAAAAGATATGTTTGATCTATGGGATGAATATATAAAGGGCAATCAAACAATATTTGTTGACGCCATTAATAATACATTATCAGCTAAAAACATTAAAACAATTCGCAAGTCATTTGATGATAATACCATTTTCCATAACTTGGTTATTAAATATTTATTCTTGATGGATTTAGCATTAAAAGAAACTCTAAGCTCTAGTGGTTCAACAAAAGATGAAATTATAAATCTTTCTGTTAACTCTGCTTTGGATAAAGTTTATTTTGTATTAGTTAAAGCATTAAATAGCGTGGATTAGAATGAAGAAGATTATAGGTTTAGATAGCAATGTTTTTTTAGCTCCCATGGCTGGAATTACAGATTATCCCTTTCGTAAGCTTGTTGCATCAAAAGGAAAAGCAAATCTTTATTCAGAGATGGTTGCTATAAATGCAATAAATCGTAAAAATCCAAAAACATATAGAATAGCTGATGTTAGCAAAGAACCCTATCCTGTTATTGTGCAGTTGGTTGGTAATGACCCTACTTTATTTGCTGAAGCCGCAAAGTTAGTTGCAGATTTGGGCGCATACTCTATTGATATAAACATGGGGTGCCCTGTTAAGAAGATTGTTGGCAACAATTCCGGTTCTGCTCTAATGAAAGATTTAAGTCTAGCATCAAAGATTATTGAAGCTACTGTTAAAGCTACAGATTTAAATGTATCTGTTAAATTTAGAAAAGGATGGGACAATAATTCAGCAAACGCTGTTGAATTTGCTAAAATGTGTGAAGAAAGTGGTGCTTCTTATATTACAGTTCACGGCAGAACACGTGCTCAAGGGTATTCTGGATTAGCTGATTGGAACATAATAAAAGAGGTAAAAAATAGCGTTAAAATTCCGGTTATTGGTAATGGTGATATAACATCTCCAGAAAAAGCAAAAGAAATGATTGATTTAACAGGCGTTGATGGTGTTATGATTGCTAGAGGAACACTTGGAAACCCTTGGATTTTAGGACAAACTCACGATTATTTAACAACCGGAACATACTCAAAAATAAATTCAGTTTTTGAAATACGCGACGCCCTACTCCAACAACTTAACGATATGGTTGATTTTTACGGCAAGGAGATGGCTGTTGCAATTTCTCGCAAATATGTATGTTGGTACTCTAAAAACTTACGTGATGCTAAAAAATTCCGCGAAATATATACTAAAATTTATGACTATGATGTAGCTATTCAAACTATTAATGATTATTTTTCTAAACAAGGGGAGCTAGCTGAATAATGAAAATATTAATTGGTGGCGCAGGCAATGTTGGACGCAGTATTGTTGGTTATCTATCTCAAGGTAATAACGATATTGTTGTTATTGATACAGATAAACGCAAATTATCAATGCTTGCTAAGGAGTTTGACGTACAAACGATTGTTGGTTCAGTTTCTCACCCTGGAGTTATGGAAAAAGCTGGTGCAAAAGATGCTGATATTTTAATTGCAGTTACAAGTAATGACGAGGTAAATCTTGTTGCATGCCAAGTTGCATATACCTTATTCCAAGTACCAAAGAAGATTGCCCGTGTTGATTCTGAATATTTCTTAAATCCACTTTGGAATACTCTATATAGCGACAAGAATTTACCGGTTGATTTAGTAATCTCACCTGATGTAGAAATTGCAAAATTTGTATTAAATTTATTAGAAATCCCTGGAACAACATCAGTTCTTCCTTTAATAAATGATAAGCTTTATTTAATTGGTTTTAGATGTGGAGATAGCTGTCCATTGATTAATAACGAAATTGGAGAAATAAAAAAATACTATAACACTCCTATAATTCATATTATTCGTGATAATAATAGCTTCTTTGCAAAATCAAATGAAACAATTAAGACTAATGACGAAATATATGTACTAGTTGAAAAAGATTGTGTTTTTGACACTTTGCACGACTTTGGTATTGATTCTATTCAAAATGAAAAATTAGTTATCTTTGGTGGCAATGCAATATCATATTATATCGCTAATGTTTTAGAAAAAGATGATATGATTAATACTTGCAAAATTATTGAAGATGACAAACTAAAAGCACAAGAATTAGCAGAGAATCTAAATGATACCGAAGTTATAATTGGCGACATGATGAACGATGTTATATTAGATGAAGCTGATATAAAAAATGCCAATATTTCAGTTGCTATCACAAATCAAGATAAAGATAATATTTTAGCGTCATTAATTGCACAAAAACATGGTGTAAAGCAGACACTATCTCTTGTTAACTCTAGATCATTCAATAATGTTATTGATAAAAATAATCCTAATATCATTATTGAACGTTCCCTTGTTATCACCTCTGCAATGTTACAAGAATTACGCAAAGCCAAAATAAATAATGCGTATTGTTTACGTCGTGGCATGGGTGAGGTATGGGAAGTTAGAATTGATAGCGATAGCTTAAACTCAGATAAAACGATTGAAGAATTAAATCTACCTGATAAGTGTAAGATTAGCGCCATTTATAGAAACGAAGAAATTATCTACCCAACTAAAGATGATAAAATTCTTGAAGGAGATATTTTAATATTATTTGTACATTCTCAAGCAATGCGAAAAGCAGAAGAAATATTTAGGATTTAAATACATCGTTTAAATACATTGTTTAAAATTTTAAATACAACGTTTAAAGCTTCTCGTTTGAGGGGCTTTTATTTATATAACCATCTCAATACAACCCCATAAAACTAAAACGAATATGCATTATTGATTTTAATTTTGCATCACGTAGATTTTGAAATGTTACTATCTATGATTAACAAAAAACATAGATATAAACAGGAAAAGCAATCACTCAAAAATACAGCATTTCTAATTTAACATTCTGGTACCCATACGGTACCCAGAACAAACTCTGCAAAAGTCTTTTAATCTCTGGCTTACAATTGATGATACCACGAGATTATCCGCCATGATAAAACCATTAAACCTTTAGCCAACTACCACTCATCAGGCCATCTTTACACCGCAACGAAAAGCCACACTCACTTAAGCTAAGAGACATTTCACTTATAGTTACCTCACCCCACAAGCTCAAACAACATCTTTCATACACAAAAAAAGACTACCTTGCGGTAGTCTTCTAATTGGTGGGCGTTGAGGGATTCGAACTCCCGACCCTCTCGGTGTAAACGAGATGCTCTAACCAGCTGAGCTAAACGCCCATCTCATTCAACAAGAGAGTTTATATATGATATTTTTTTATATTGCAAGCAAAAAATTTAAAATTTTTCACATTTTTTTATTTTGCTATATTTTTCAAATAGTTACATAATAAAAAAGCAGGCTTTTTATAGCCTGCCTTTTTATTTTTTACTACAATTATTTTACAGCATCTTGAAGAGCTTTACCTGCTTTGAATTTTGCTAATTTGCGAGCTTTAATTTTAATAGCTGCGCCTGTACGTGGGTTGCGACCTGTTGTTGCAGCGCGTTTTGTTACAGAGAATGTACCAAAACCTACCAAACGAACATCATCACCTTTTTTCAAAGCTTTTGTAACAGAAGCCATCAATGCTTCTAATGCTTTTTCAGCAGCAGCTTTTGTAAAACCAGCTTCTTTAGCCATACTTGTTACGAGATCATTTTTATTCATAGGAACTCTCCTCAAAAAAAATTAGTACCACGTGAATTTGTTCACAATTAAATTTGAAAATATTTTTTATATAAAATCAAACTAAAATCTATATTACACACAGAAAACCTTGTAGTTAAGCCATTTTTTATGGTAGTAAAATAAATATATTTTAAAATATTAATCACAAGACAATATATCTTGGCTATTACTTCCATTTAATATTGATGTTTCTAATAATAACTTATCAGCATCAAACCCTTTGTTGTTAAGTATATTTCTTATATTTTCCTCCTTTTCTTTTGGAAAAACAACTTCAGATAAGATACTATTAATTTTTACTAATACATCTCTTATGCTTTCTAATTTGTTTGAATTTTTATTACTTTCAAATATGGTTTTATAGTACAATACTGTTGATGCATTATAAATACGTTGAAACAATTTTTGGTACATATTTTCTGTGTCATACATATAACTGCCACATTTATCACAAATTTCTTCGTATAC
>JAZQTW010000033.1:0-7521 GCA_045630985.1 Alphaproteobacteria bacterium | reverse complement strand
GTTGGTGGTAAGTTCTTTGCTGTTTATATGTGGCTCGTGTTTTTGGGTGGTAGCGTTTGGATTAGTAAGGACTTTAGTAAGAAGAATCTGAGCTTATTGTTGGTTTTGGGCGCGGTGTTCTTTAATCTTAACTTTATTTCTACTACCTGGTGGAACTGGGTGCAGTATGATATTTTGTCGTGCTATAACTACATTGAGTATATTATAGATAATAACTTTATGTTTTGGAGAGAGAATCCGTTGATTAGTCGCCCGAGCTATTCGGCTTATCATCCGATTTTGCACTTTTTTATTGCGGGACTTGGGGTTAAGAGCGCTGAAGTGCTGAGTGGTAGTATTGAGGTAGCGAAAGAGACGGTGCAGGTTCTGTTCTGCTTTTATCTGTTCGCCTTTTATGTATATGCGAATAGGATTATTGCGCTATTTAAGTTTGATAAGTTGGTGCATTTGAGCGTGTTGGCGTTGGTGTGCTTTTTCCCTATCTTTAATGCTATGGCAGGTTATTTTAATAATGACGGACTTTTGTTGGCGCTTCAATGTATGAGTGTTTATTATGCGCTGATGTATTATAGAGATGACGAGAAGAGCGACTTATGGAAGATGGTAACGTGCGTGGTGTTGGCGTGCTTAACTAAGCTTTCGGGCGTTGTTGTGTTGCCGATGGTTGGGGTTATCTTTTTGATTAAACTTTGGCAAAAGAGAGATTTGAAGTGCTTTTATGAGCTTTTGAGTGCTGGAGTGGTTATTTTAATTGGCGTAGCGCTTTGGCCAATGTATCAGCATTTTGTGTTGGGCGTGGGGTATAATTATGTCCCTCCTCAAGCGCATTTGTCTTTGATGGAGTATTCTTATTGGGAGAGGTTTAATCCTGTTAAGGCTATCTTTTATGGAAAGATGTTTTATGATGACTTCGGGATTAACCTTTGGGAGACGATGACGAAGACTGCGATATTTGGTCAATGGAACTTTGAGGTGAAGGCAAAAGATGTGTTCGCTTTGGTTTTGGTGACTGAGTACTGCTATAAGTTTTTGGTGGGTGTTTTGATTTTGGGTGGCGCTTGGTTGTTGCTCAAAAAGAGAGATGTTAAGCTTTATCTTGTGTATGCGCTTATGGCGGGGATTTTGGTGGCGCATGTTGTGTTTGGGATTATGCATCCGTATATGTGCAATATGGACTTTAGGTATGTGGCGATTTTGATTGTGCCAATGGCTATTGTTTTAGGATTTGTGATGAGTGAGCTTAAATTTGGCTTTAGGGTGGCAATAACTGCTATTATCAGCGCTCTTACTCTTAGCTCAGCTATTGTTTGGTGGTACATCGTGCTGTAATATTTGTTAGTGCTTTAATGTTGACTGCTGTAACATCGCTGTTTCTGCACTAATGTGGTTTTTTATCACTTGTTTAAGCCCTTCTACACGGCCAACTGTTTCACCTTTTTTAATAGCTTGATTTACAAGTTTTTTAGCTGTTTCACCTGAAAATACTCTCAGTTCACCCTTTGCAGAAGAGTATTTAATTTTGCTATCTTTAGAGTTAACTTCAATAGTATCACCGGATTTATATGTTATGCGCATACCATCCTCTAAGTTTTCACTTATATAACCACGTATTGCCATGCTTGCAGCATTATTTAGTTCTGTATTTGGGGTATAATGACCGCTGTTGTTTCTGAGTAATTGTTCGCCATTTGATAAGATAACGCCTAGATTTATGTCTTTGGCGTGGCTTCTAAGTTTTTCTTTTAATTCTGGGCCACCTATTGCATAAACACCTTCCTTAAAATATGCTCCGGTTACTCCGTTATTACTTCCCATTATTATATCAGAATGATGAAAAATTGCTTTATCTTCATAATCTTTAAAGCTCTTTGATAATTCTTTATGTGTAATATAGTTTCCTTTTTCATCAAGTCCTTGATATGAAGTTGATAAATTATCAACTTTTGTTATTAGTATATAACTACTATCATCTACTCCCATAGATTTTAGTTTTTCTGCAACTATTGCTTTTACTCCTGTATACTCTTGTTTTTGAGGTAATTTAACAGGTGAAACAGCATCTGTTGTTGGGGTTTGAGTTTCTGCTACTTTTGTTGTTTTTTCTTCTATTGTTTGTGATGTAGTTGTTGTTTCTTGTTGCGCAGATGAACTATGCTCTACATCTCTAATTGGAGGAATATTACCTTCTCTTAGTTGTTTAGCTTGTTGTTTCAATCTTTCAAGTATTATTTTGTTTTCTGATATATTATCAGGACTAAAAGTATCTCTTAAATCAGCTTTTCTACTATTTACAATATATTCTCTTAATTCTTTAGATATTTCGTCGATATTCATATAATAGTCATTACTCATATAATAGTCATTACTACGATTTTTCTCTTTTATATGAAAGTGAACATATTTAGCTACTATTGGATTTTTGCCTTCAATTACAAAGGTCTCTGATGTTTCTTCAGATGGATGACCTTTACCGCTATTATCATCCATTCCAAAATTGCTATAGTAGTATTCTCCTTTTTTTTGCTTATCTGTTTGCTCGTATATATTTATAAATCCGATATAAATTCTTTTGTTATTTTTATCACATAACATTGTGCTAGCATATTGATCAGTTGTTGCACTTTTACCATCACCCTCAGCTCCATCATATATTTTAGCATAGTTAATATTTCTTGTAGCGTAATTTTTTCCTGAGCGCCCAGGTCTTCTACTTATGCAATAATAATCATCTGATACTTGTGTACCACTATAAACATAATCTTTTGAGGGATATCTCTTTTTTATTTCATCTAGTGTAAATTCATTAGCCCCAACTTGTTCTGGAAACTGATCTGTATCTTCTAATCCATATAATTCACAAAGTTGCTTTTTTTCTCCTGATGTTGCTTCCTGATGCCAATATTTTTCTGCCACATCTTTAGAACATGAATCATATTCAATTTTTTGCAATATTTTATCTATTTCTTGATCGAAATTACCTGTTTTTATTGTATCTTTTTTTTCGTGATCTATCTTTTCTAGTAGGTTCTCTACTGTAATTGGAAGTACGTTACTTCTTTTAATACCACTTTTATCTAATCTTTGTAATAACTCAGGCATAATTTCTTTAGCTTCTTTAGCTGTCATAATTGGAGACCATATATCTATTGATTTTTCACTACTAGCATCAAGTTTTGCTTGAACTAACCACCCGCTTACATCTGGAGTTTCTTTCAGCCCCAGTTCTTCTAATATTTTTTCTAACTTACCTTTATCGTTAATATTTTGGCATCTAAAATTAAAAATAACAGCTTTATTGTCATCTATTTCAGTTAATGTTGGTACGTATGTATCAATATTACTCATTTTTTCTCTCTCCTTTTATACTAGAGTTACTATACCACAAAATGGACAAAAAGTAAATATGATAATTGTGAAATATTTGTTAACAATTTGTTTCTTGATTGTAACGCTTTTTTAATTTTATTTTTTGTATCTTCTGTTAGCTTGTTAGTGAACGTAATACAAAGTGAGGTAATATGATTTTTTGTGACATGGACGGCGTTTTGGTTGATTTTGATAGTGAGTTTGAAAGAAATCACGGTATTTTGCCATACAAATTGCCTAGAGAAGAATTGTGGCAGATTGTTCTTGATACAGAAAATTATTGGGTTAACTTACCTAAACTTAGCGATGCAGATATGTTGGTTGAGCACTTAAATAAACATGGGTTTAGGATTTTAACTGGTTTACCTTCTTATGGTTTTGATAAAGCTGAGAAAGAGAAAAAGCAATGGCTTAAAAACCATTATGGAATTGAAGAAGGTGTTATTTGCTGTTTATCTAAAGATAAGCAGAACTTTGGTAAGCCTAAAGATATTTTAATTGATGATAGACCTCAAAATATTGAACGTTGGGTCGAGATGGGTGGTATTGGTATTTTGCATACTTCTGCAGAAGATACTATTAGACAACTTAAGGAGTTAGATTTTAAGTAAGATGAAAAAAGAAACAAAAAAAGAATTACTATCTTTAACTGATGATTTACTTTTATATTTAGACGGTATGTCTTGTGGTGAACCGGTTAGGTTTACCGATGAAGAAGTGGCGCAAATATTAAAGCAAGAAGAACAAGGTGCTAAAGAGAATTATGAAAGAGCGATACAGAAGTTTATAAAATCTAATCGTGAGACTGTGCCACCTAAAGTGCACAGATTTGTTGTTTATTGGGGATATCCTGGTGCTGGTAAGTCTGTGATGACACAAAAACTTATTGAGCGCTTTGCGAAAGATGAGGATTGTTTACCTTTTAATATCATTGATAAAGACGAGCATAGAAGTTTGTTCCCTAACCTATTTGAGCACTTACAAGGTGGTCATATTGATGAGTGTGAAAAGTTTGCTGGAGTTACAATTGACTATGTTAGAAGAATTTTAGATCTATCTTTAGAAAATGGTTGTAGATCTGTGCTTTCTGTTGGCTCTATGGGTGCTGGTGTAGAATTTAAGGATAACGCAAGAAAAGCTATTGCCCATGGTTATAAGCCTTGTGCTGTTTATATGGCGGTTAATCCTGACGTAGCGTATTTGAGTAATGTTTATCGTAGTGCAACACTTTATGATAAGATTATATTCCAAAATCAGCAATTATATCCTCGTTTGGTTTCTAGTGAATATTTTTCTCGTGTAGTTAATATGCTGCCAAATATGATTGATAATATTTCTAAGTTTCAGCAAGAAAACGCTGATGATGTTGATTTGTTAGTGGTTAATCGTAAAAACCAGTTGTTATATGATACAAGAAAAATTCATGAAGTTGATGTGCGTTCTGTGATTGAGCGTGAAGAACATCGTCCACTTAATACAGCTGAGATTGTTACTATCCACCAACAACTTCATAAAATTAAAGAAAATATGAAGTATCGCTATGAAAATGGCGTTTATATACCATGTAAGAGTGAAGTTGAAGTGGCAAAAGTTGCTGTTGGTAATATGGCAAAACTTATTGAGAGCCAACCAACAAATGAGGCTATCAATACATACTTACTTGGTAGAAAAGTTTCTGGATTAGATTTTTAATCTGCTAAAACTTTTTTGATAGCGTAAATTAACTTGCGGATATAAGATTTTTCATCAAACTCATAGGTTATTGGCTTATGAGTTTCTTGTTTTGGTTTTGGCATGCCGGCTGGCAATACTAAACGATATAATGATGAAAGTGGGGTTGTGCCTTTATAACCGAGGCCGATTGTTTTTTGTGTTTCGTCTTTGTAGATAACGGCAGGAAAGCCCTCTTTATCCATGATTTTATTAATCATAGTTTCAATTTTTGAGCTATTTTTATCGTTATCTGGCACATAAAAGAACGCTTTTAATGTATTTTTATGGGATTGCCAGTAAGCTCTTGTTACTTCTAAGATGTTTGCAGTTGCGCCAAAATCTGGGTGGTATGCTGAAGGTGATGTTTTTTGTATCATAGAGTTTGCTGATAAGTGGAAAACATATTCTATGTCTATACCGTTCTTTTCTGCAGTTGCAAAAATAGATGCAAGGAATGAGATATCGCTTATATCGCCAAAATAAAACTGTACATCATACTTTTTGAAAGTTTGAGCTGTGGCAGGAAGTGCGGTTGTAACTTTTACGTTTCTTTTGGTTAATACATCTGGGCTAAAACTATCTGTTGGTTCGCCAAGAGCTAAAACTTTGTAGCCTGATGATACTAAAGATAAGATAATATGTTGCCCTACTGCACCTGCTGATGAAGTTACTAAACACACTTTTTGTTGTTTCATAACAGAATCTCCATACCTGTAATTTTTGCTTTTAATATGGTGGAATATTTTTTATGCTTTGTCAACATTATTTCATAGAAAAAATTTTATGGTATTTTATGGTTATAATATCTGTGATTGTTTACCTTTTTTTAAGGCTTTTAAATACATATTTTAGCCATAATATGAGAGGTGTAAAATGATAAGAAAGATTGCTTTAGTTTGTGGAATTATGATGTTGAGTGCGTGCCAAGTGGGGCATTTTACAACACTTTATAATGATGAGACATCTATTGAAAAAGATGGTGTGCGTGTGGATGCTCACGGACATCCGATTACAGGTGTTTATCATAAATACTCAAAGACTATGCGCCTAATGGAAGATGTGCATTATGTTGATGGATTGCCTGATGGCAGATATGTTGTTTATAACAACAAGGGTAAGATTATCTTAGATGCTGAGTATGACAAGGGTGTGCCTCATGGTAAGGTTATTCATTTTTATGACAATGGGCATGAGAAAGAAGTTAGCTACTTTGATGAAGGTGAGCAAGTTGGTAGCAGAATTTTATATTATGACAATGGAGATATTTTGCAAAAAGGAAGCTTTAGAAATGGCAAAAAGAATGGGCTTTTTGAAGAATATTATCACACTGGAGCAATTAAGACTTCACATACATACAAAAATGGTAAACTCCACGGACCTGTTAGGTTTTATACTAAAGGCAACCATTTAACGCATTATACTGAGTATGTGAATGGATATCGCGAAGGTCCAGCTAATACTTATTACAAGAATGACAAGCCCAAAGTGTTGGCACAACGCAAAAAAGATAAGCTACATGGTAGTGTTAAAGAGTTTAATAAAAAAGGCGAGTTGATTAAGGTTACCAAATATAAAAATGGCGAAGAAATTAACAGCGTTAGTTTTTAGGTGAAAAAATATACTTAAGTATAATTTTAAGCCGTTCAGGGGTGTTAACGTCTAAGAGATAGAGTTTAATTTTATAAACTTTAATATTTTATATCTTTTTCCCAAAGATAGATATTTTAGTGTTATATATTTCTTATCTATGAATTCTTTTGCTAGAAAAGCCATTTTATTGTACAATTTTTCATTATTCTCATACTCATATTTGTCTTGAAATTCTGATACAAGCATCCCGTACAAGTATTTACTAGCTACTTTCTTTATATCTTTTTCTTTGTATTTATTGATTTGTGCATATTTATCAAACAATTTAGCTAGATGAATATATTCATTTATTCTATTTTCTGATATTTTTTGCTGCGTTTGAGATGTTGGAATTATTCTATATGCTATAAGACTATCTTTACAAATTACTGCAGTCCTTGACTTTAATAATACCTCTATATTAAATAATATATCATTTATTGCTGGTAATTCAGGAGCAAATCTTACATTTTCTAATATTTCTCTTTTATACAATTTAGTCCACATTAACATGTGTATTTTTTTATGTTTTTTAAATTTATCATTAAATGGATTTTTTGATACAAAGCATTCGTTTTTTACTTTATTGTTAAATATATAATTATCATATCCATTAAATCTGGTATATGAACAACATGATATATCAGATTTTGATAATATTATATTTCTATATAATGTTTCTATATATTTGGGATGGTAAATATCATCATTATCAATAAAAGCAATATAACTTCCTTTAGAATAATGAATTCCATTATTTCTAGTAATGCTTCCACCTTGATTTTCTTGGTTAAATATTTTTATTCTATCATC
>JAZQTW010000032.1:0-1837 GCA_045630985.1 Alphaproteobacteria bacterium | reverse complement strand
CTCAACAATCTTTAATTGTTCTGCATCGTATGGTTTAGCAGCGTGAATACGAGAAAGCAATTCTTCGGTAGATGGGAAAGCATCAAGGGCAATCTCACGCTCTTGTCCTGTGATAAAATCGTGCTCTATGAAGCAATCACCGTTTGAGCTATAAGCGAAAGGCAAATCCAGAATTTGAGCATAATCCATTGCTTGTTGAAGACCGTGTCCGGCAGATTTATTATTATCTTTTGCTTCAACAATGGCAATCGGATGATTAGGTGCTGCAAAAAGCAGGTAATCGGCTTTCTTACCCTCCTTGCGTGCGTGATGTTTCCCTTGGATTAAAACTCTACCTGCAGTAAAGTAATATTCCATTCGGATATGCTTGTTATCCCACCCAGCGGCATTGATAGCTGGAGTTATATAACGCAACTTTATATCCTCCTCGGATAACTGCTTTTTGTCTTCCATAATGCTATATTTACAACCTCTTAATAATTTTATATTATGAGAAGTTTATTCGCATCAAAAATAGTTAAAATTTATTAACAATATCAAAGATTATTATTATAAAAAAATATTAACTACAATTAAACAAAAATGCTTGTTAATTTTTTATATAACAAATCTAAATAGAAACATATGAGCATTATCGAAAACCTAAAAGAAGTCACGAATGTATTACAAAAAGTCAAAAACGTTGATTTACATTCCAAACTAATAGAAATCAGCAACCAAGCATTGGAAATGCAAAATAAAATTGAATTTTTAACTAAAGAAAATCATGAGCTAAAGAAAAAACAAGATATCGAATCTAAAATCAAAAGGAACGATGAATTGTATTTCACACTTGACAATGATCATTCAGTATTTTATTGCACTTACTGTTGGGATAATGAACAAAAACTAATTCAAGTTAGGAAAAACCACGGGAAATTCGTCTGTCCACATTGCGAAAAAGTTGGAATCTATAATAGAGATGAATATTCAAAAACATATCCTAAAATTAGAATTATAGGAGGACAATCATCATAAATACAAAATCTATACAGAGAAAACTATTAAGAGGTTATCTAACAAATGTCCCTTTGAAAAACTCTAAACCGACTCTACCCAATTGCGAACGCAGTGCGTTCGCAATTGAACTGAAGCCAATATCTAAAAACGAATATCAATTATATCTTCCAACAAAATCTCAGTTAATCAAGGAAATAAACAAGATTAAAACAACAATCGAAGAAGGAAATCCATAATAATTTATTTCCTTTCTCTTTTTTCCCGCATAAAAGAGAAACAGAAAAAGCTCGCCGCAGGTTAGGATTTCAGGAACTGAGGGTCTAAGGAATTGAGAGAATTAAAATCCATTCCTAACTCCTAACTAAAACTTGTAGTCTTGTGGTCTTGTAGTCTTGTTGACTTTAAAAAACCTCTCGCAAAGACGCAGAGAACGCAGAGGAATTGCCTTCGATAGGCTCAGGCACCGTGGAGAAAGTCTGTTGTCTGTTGACTTCTTAAAAATCCTTAACATCATTTCTTAATATTTCCATGATTTTATGTTAAAAATTGTTAAAGCGAAATATTTCCTTTGCAAACACTTGACAAAAGGATGAGACGGTTGTAGCTTTGTACATCAAATCTAAAATTATGCAAACATATTCAAAGCCAGCATTAAGTTTTGAACAACAGATAGAATTACTTAAAAATCGTGGTCTTAGTATAAGTGACGAAGAAAGAGCAAAAAGACATTTGTCAAATGTAAGTTATTACAGATTAAGTGCATATATGCTTCCATATAAAATAATGCAACCTAATGGCATTGTTACAGATTATTTTATAAAAGGGACGATATGGGATG
>JAZQTW010000031.1:0-13072 GCA_045630985.1 Alphaproteobacteria bacterium | reverse complement strand
TCCGATTGTTTCCATTTGATTTACTATGTTTACACATATCATCAAATGGACAATCTGTCGCCTTCGGGCAAAAAACAATTCCCCAAATTGTTTTTTATCCCTCAGCCCCACGCGCGTACCAGATTTTAACTCTCGTTTTATTACGGGAGTTTTTTTTATAAACAACAAAAAAGGAAGCATATGTTGCTTCCTTTTTACTCTGGACGGCCAATTTTTTTAGCAAGCAGAATAAATAATGTTATGTTTGCAAGTATTCTTAGTGACAGCGATAACCACTCAGTATATTCTTTGTCTGATGTAACAATAAAACTGCCTATCATTGCTATAATGGTTAGAACTATCAAAATATAGTCTATTAAAGAGCCTTTCCATAATTTCTTCTTCTGTTTCATAATAATATCTTAGTTATATTTTGTTGTTTGGCCTTTATAATGCTTTTTTAATTATTGTCAACTTATTGCTTAGATTTACCATATTTTAAGCTATTTAACATATATTTGTTTTAGGTTTTGTTTTATTGAGGGTAATATGAAGAATTTTGGTTTAAAACTTTGGTCAAAAGATTGTGCAAATAATGTTGAATTAGTTACTCGAGCAGAAAAGGCATTAAAAGAGGGTGTGTTTGATTTTTTAGAATTATTTCCCCTACCCAACTCTTTTAATGACACTAAAGATATAATTAAATCTCGATTTAACGGAATAAAAACTGTTATTCATGCACCCCATAATGGTCAAGGTCTTAATACTGCTGATAAGAACGAATTTGAGAACAATTGTTTTAGAATTAAATCTTCTCAACAATTTGCGGATTTACTTGGTTCTGATATAATCATTCTCCATCCTGGAGAAGGACATGGCGAGGAATATTTAGAAGAAAGTATTCGCCAATTCAAGGCATTCAATGACAATCGTATTACCGTTGAAAATATGCCCGCTTATTGTAATGATATGTTAGTCGATTTACATGGATCAAAACCTTCTGAAATTAAGCGCTTTATTGATGAATTGGGTATAAAGTTCTGCTTTGATTTTTCTCATGCCACTTGTTCTGCCAATTATTTTAAGCAAGATTTATATGTTACTTTGAAAGAATTTGCTGAATTAAAGCCTGCTATGTATCATTTATGCGATGGAGATGTTACTAGTACTGATGATAGTCATTGGTATTTTGGTGAAGGAACATACAACTTAAAGCGTTTAGTTAATGAGTTTACCGGAGAAAACGCTCTGATTACCATAGAAACTGGACACGGAGCTCCCATTGATATTTCTCCATGGTTGAAAGATATTAACTACATTAGAAATTTGATTAAAGATTAAACATAAACAAGCTTTCTAGAGCTAAGTTATATTTTTCGGGAAGTTCCCTTTCAAACTCTGGCAACTCATCTCCACCATTTTTAATATAGAAAGCACGTGCTTTTTGATTATCTTTTAATGCATACAAATAAAATGGCTCATTATTAACCTCTTGCTTAAATGCATCTAACAAGGCTTTTCCCACACCTTTTCTTTGCATTGATGGCAATACATAAAAACCATAAACTTCGTATTCTACAGGTACATCATCGTATCTAGAGTTTCCTCCATCTAAATACCCTACAACTTCTCCATTATCCTCTACAACAAAGCAAATTTTACCTTTTGAACCGATACTATCTTTTAAATATTCTACCTTTTCTTCAGTCACACAACGTTTATCAAGTATTTCATCTGACAATAATCCTTTATATGCAACCTTCCATGTTTTTACATTTATTTCTGCAATTACTCTAGCATCTTTTTTTGTTGCTTTTCGAATTAACATTTTAACGTCTCCTATTTTTAGCTTGTTTAAAGTTAATGTATTTGATTGTTTTAATCAACTATTTTTTTGTTTTTAAATATATTTAAACTCTTTAGAATTATACTTGATGTGTTTTGAAAGGATTTATTTTATGTTTGTTGATAGTCATTGTCATATTGAAGAAGATGAAGTTGTATTAAGAGCAAAAGATGCAAAAGTTTCTGTGATGCTAAATGCTGGTAACGATTTAGATATTATGGAACATCAACTTAAGATGTGCGAAAAGTTTAACAATATGTGGACTTCGGTTGGAGTTCATCCTGATAGCGCAAAAGAAAAATTAAATAAGATTTCTACCCAAGATATTATAAATGCTTCTTTGCACGATAAAGTTATTGCTATTGGAGAATGTGGGCTTGATTATCATTATGGAGCAGATTGTATTGAAGAACAAAAAGAAATGTTTTGGCGACATATTGAAGCAAGTGGTAAAACAGGACTTCCTCTTATGATACATCAGAGAGAAGCTGAAGATGATATGCTCAATCTTTTGCATGAGGGTATTAAAAGATTTGGCAAATTAAATGGAGTAATTCATTGTTTTACATCTAATAAAGAGTTTGCTGAAGCTGTTAATAGACTTGGGTTTTATATTTCTGCATCCGGAATTATTACTTTTAAGTCTGGTGTTGATGTGGCTAATGTTTTTAAGGATTATCCTATTAATAAGATTTTAATTGAAACAGATAGCCCTTATCTTGCACCAGTTCCTTATAGAGGAAAAGTTAATGAACCAGCATATGTGGTAAAAACTGCGGAGAAATTGGCTGAAATTAAAGGCTTGACGATTGAGGAAATCGCTCGTATAACTATGAATAATTTTTATAGCTTATATCAAAAAGCTAAACGATAATTTATGAAAGGTTTGATGTGTCTAAAGTTATTATATTAGGTTGTGGTGCTGCTCCAGGTGTTCCTTCTTTATCATATGGTTTTGGTGATTGCGACCCTAATAACCCTAAAAATATTCGCTTGCGCAGTGGAACTTATGTTGAACTAGGTAGCGCAAAGTTTTTAATTGATACATCACCAGATTTAAGAATGCAGTTAATTTTATCAAACATTAAAGATATTGATGCGGTATTTTATACTCATCCTCATGCAGACCATTTACATGGAATTGATGATTTAAGAGAAATAAACCGTATTCACAATAAATCCATTGATATTTTTGCCTCTTTGTCTTGCATGGAATATATAAAATTAAGATTTTCATATTTATTAGTAGGTAAAAATGATGAAATTGACCCTGTTCATAGAGCTGCACTTCATCCTAATGATTTCGTTTACGAAGAGAGTTTTTATTTTAAGGGCGTTAAAATTACTCCAATATGTTTATTAGGTCATAACATTGAATCATCTGGTTATATTTTTAATGATGGTGAAGTTGTATATATTTCTGATTGCAAAAATATTTCTGAAGATAGTTTAAAATTAATAACAAAACAGCCTGAAGTGCTTATTATGCCTCTTACAACTCCTAAAGGAACTGAACATCATATAGGACTAAAAGATTTATTAAAGTATGTAAAGAAAATTAATCCTAAACGTACATTGATTAATCATATGGCAACTGAATCTGATTACGAAGCAGTTAAAGCTCAATGCTTTGATGGGGTTGAGCCTGCTTATGATGGTTTAGAAGTTGAGTGGAATAATTAAGAATAAGATAAGAAAGGAAAAGAATAATGTTATGTATATATCATAGTGCTGACCATGACGGAAAAGGATCTGCCGCTATTGTAAAATATGCGCATAAAGAGTGTGAGCTTTTAGGTTTTAATTATGACCAAGAAATTCCTTATGAAGAGATTGAAAAACATAATGATATTGTAGTTTGCGATGTGTCTTTTCCGATGGAATATATGTTTAAGCTCCACAATGAGAAAAATTTAATTTGGATTGACCACCACCAATCTGCTATTGACTTATATAATGAATATCTAAAAAAAGAAGGCGGATTAGGTATAAAAGGTGAAAGAGCTGCTGGAATGGCTGCTATTGAATTAACTTGGAGATATTTCTTCCCTGAAGTTGAAGTGCCTCTTGGAGTTAGATTATTAGCGTTGAATGACTTATTTGATTTAAGAGATAAGAGAGTTAGACCTTTTGAATATGCATTTCAAGCATTAGGCGTAAATCGTCCTTATGAAAAAGTATGGAGAGAGCTTTTTGAAAATAAGATTGATGTTGATTTGATGGTTGATAAAGGAAATGCTATATTATCTTTTATTAAACATAGAGATTATAGGTTAGCTAGAAATATGTCTTTTGAAGGCACATATAATGGATTGAGATATATTGCTGCAAATATGCCTCAAGCTGGTTCTGACTTTTTTGAATCTTTAGATAATATCAAAAACTATGATTTTATGGTTAGTTTTGCTCTAAATAAGAGAAATAAGTGGAACTTATCTTTTAGAACAACTAAAGATAATGTTGATGTTTCTGCTATTGCTAGTAATTTTGGTGGTGGTGGCCATAAAAAAGCAAGTGGAGCGTCTGGTCTTGATGAATTGCCAGAATTTTTAAGAGTTAACATTAGAGAATGGACAAAGTTTAATTAAGATGTTTGATGATGAATATTATATGCTAATGGCTTTGGAAGAAGCTAAAAAAGCAGTTAAAGAAGATGAAGTACCTATTGGAGCTGTATTGGTTGATGCTGATGGTAGAATTATTGCCAAAGCATACAATACTAGTGAACATGGTTTGCACGCAATGGCTCATGCTGAAACGGTTGTGATGAGTATGGGGGCTATTAGTTTAGAACAAAAGCGCTTATGGGATTGTACTTTATTTGTAACATTAGAGCCTTGTACAATGTGTGCGGCAGCTATTTCTATGATGCGTATTAAAAGATTAGTTTTTGGGGCAGAAAATACTAAAGGTGGAGCGGTTGTTAATGGTGTTAAGTTTTTTGAAAGCCCTACTTGCAACCACAAGCCCACTATTACATCTGGTGTTTTAGCAGAAGAATGTGGGGAGATTTTATCTGATTTTTTTAAGAAGAAGCGATAAGTTTTAGATATAAAAAAACCACTCAAATCGAGTGGTTTTTTGTTTGTTGTTTTGCCTAAGAGAAATCTCTTCCTTGTGAAATTTGAGCTGTTCTTGCTACTTCTTTGGTTTTCTTTATAAGTTGATTATCTTTCTTTGCTTTCTTATTAACATCTTTTTCTTCTTGAACCCTAAGAAGTGTTGCTGAAATTTTCTCAAGAACTCTAGCTGCTTCTTTTTGTTCTACTTGATCTTCTTTCACTTCAATTGGCTCACGATGGCCTCTTGCATCTGCTGTCCAAGCACCTACAGGCTTGCCATCTGCATAATCAATTCCCATAAATGGTTTACCATCTACTTCTAATATTCTTGATACAACAGTTTCGTTTTTTCCATCAAAACAAGTTGATACAATTTGTATAAAAGCTGGTATCTGATCTATCTTCTTTGAGAAACATGTATTTCTCATCTCTGCATCGATCTCGTCAAATGTTTTTGGTGTTTTTCTGTTCATAGCTAAATCCTCTCTTACCTTATGTTTGACCATATTATAACACAAAAAAAAGTAAATTTAAAGATTAAAAATAAAAATTATTTGATTTTTTTTCATTTTATTATATCATTGAGGGCGATTTGTTATTTTTGAGGATTTTTAAGCATGAAAATTAGTACGCAACCAGTTAGAGGAACAAAAGATTTTTTACCTAAAGAAGTAGAAATACGTGATTATGTTAGAGGTAAAATTGAAAAAAGCTACAAGTCTTTTGGTTTTAATAAAATTAATACTCCTATGATGGAAGATATTGAGCGCTTAAATAAGAGTGATGGTGGCGAAAACCTTTCTATGATTTTCAAGCTCTTAAAAAGAGGACAAAAATTAGATTTAAATAAAGAAAATCTTTGTGAAGATGATTTGGTTGATAGTGGTTTACGTTATGACTTAACTATGCCTTTATCAAGATATTTTGCTAATAATCGTCAATTTTTGAATATGCCATTTAAGGCTATTCAAATTGATAAGGTTTTTCGTGCTGAGCGTCCTCAAAAAGGTAGAATGAGAGAGTTTTTTCAATGTGATATTGATATTATTGGTGATGCATCTATAAATGCAGAAATGGAATTGATTGCTGCAACTACTTCTGCTCTTGATAATATTGGTTTTTCTGACTTTACAATAAGAATTAATGACAGACGCATATTAACTGATATGATTTTGGGTGCTGGCTTTAATGCTGATGATGTTATGTCTGTTTGCATTATTTTTGATAAACTTGATAAGATTGGTATTGATGGCGTAAAAGCTGAATTATTAGAAAAAGAGTATAATAAAGATGTAGTTGATACTTTTATTTCTATGATTAGCGAAGCTGAAGAAGATGCACTTATGGTGGCTGAAAAATACTGTCAAAATAAAGAAGTGGTAAATAACATTAAAAAGGTGCTTGATTTTGCAAATAGTATTTCTGGTGGCAAATTTGACGCTGTTTATGATAAATCTTTAGTACGTGGTATGGGATATTATACTGGTATGGTTTTTGAAATTGCTAGTCATAAATTTGGTTCTTCTGTTGCCGGTGGTGGTAGATACGATGAAATGATTGGCAAGTTCTTAGGGGAATCTGTTCCTGCTGTTGGTTTTTCTATTGGATTTGAGAGAATCTGCGCAATCCTTTTAGATGAAGGTTTCACCCCTCCTCTAAATGATAAGATTGTTCTTGCTTATAATGATGACGATAACTTTGCTGAAGTTAGTAAAAAAGCTAGAGATATTCAAATCAATGGTAAAATTGTTATGATGCTTAAACGCTCCAAAAAATTTGGTAAACAGTTAGACGCTCTTATCGAAAATGGTTACTCGCAAATGATTAACTTTGCAGATGGATCTGTTAAAGATCTTGCAAAATAATTGAGTAATAAAAAAGAACTCCAATTACAAGTTGGAGTTCTTTTTTGTTGTGTGTAATGAATCTTGTTTTTTAAGCTACATTTGAAGCGAATTATCAACAGTTCTTGCTGGTTGAGCCGCTTTATTTCTTTCATTTTGTGATGCTCTATATCTATCTCTATTGGCAGATAAAATCTTTTTCTTAATTTGAATTTCTTCCCTAATTTTCATATGAACTTTTTCTTTAAATTCTTTAAAGCCTTTATCTGAGCAATCTGTAAGCTCGCAATATCTATGAGCAGCCATTATAGTCATATCTTCTCGAGTAAACTTACAGCTAGGATTTATTGCGACTTTTATACGTGCCTCTGCAGCTTTCATGTGGTTAACCGCAAACATATTACTCAAATGGCTAACTCTGTCTTGTAGACTATATCTATCCATACTGCTTGATAATAAGTCAATAACCTCTTTAGTTGTTTGACATTTATCTAGGGATGCTATAAAGGCTTTGCCGCTCACCCCGTCCTTAATATCCTTACTCATGGTTGCCTCCTCCTATAATAATTCTTTGTTTATGGAGTAAGTATAACAGATTTTTGTCCGTTTGGCAAGCACTTTTTGTAACAAAATTGATATATTTTAGTGATTTCTAGTTAAAAAATATCTTGACAACCCCTTAAGCCTTGAAATATCTGCATCAAAGCTATCTAGAATATTTTCCGCCTCATTTATCAAATCTGTAGCAATAGACTTAGCCTTATCTACACCATAAATACTTACAAAGTTTAATTTATGTTGAGCTATATCCTTTTTCAAGGTTTTGCCAACTAATTTTTCATCACCTTCGACATCTAATATATCATCAGTTATTTGAAAGGCTATACCAAGATTGCGAGAAAATTTAACTAAAGACTCGCGCTCTGATAAACTTGCATTACCCAATATTGCGCCTGCTTCGCAAGGGTATCTTAAAAGGCATCCTGTTTTTAGCTCTTCAGTTTGTTTGATAATTTCTTCTTTATTAGATATATCTTTATGAGAATCGGAATATAAATCTAATACCTGACCTGTAATCATACCATTAAAAGCACCAGCAGATTTGGCTAATAATAGTGTTAGCTCTACTTTTTTAGAATCGGGTATATTGGCTGTATTTAAAACTTCAAAAGCATAAGTCAACAGACCATCTCCAGCTAGAATCGCTGTTGCTTCATCATAGGCTTTATGACAAGTAGGTTTGCCTCTTCGCATGTCGTCATTATCCATTGCAGGCAAATCATCATGAATTAGTGAATATGTATGCAACATTTCTAGCGAAATAGCTACTGGTAGAGCTGTATTATAATCTACTCCAAATAATGAGGCTGTTTCGTGCAATAAAAAAGGACGCAATCTCTTTCCGCCATTTGTTAAGCTATATTTCATAGCATTAACAGCTCTATATTTTGGCTCGTCAGATGTTATGAAATACTTTTCAATATCTGCGTTAAATTTTTGAGAATAGTCTTTTAATATTTGCACGATTTCACTCATTTTAGATAGTCCTTATATCTATTTATTCCTCAACATTATCTAGTGGAGTTGTTGAAAGTATGCCATCTTTTGATATTTCTATTTTCTCTACCTTCAATGTTGCTGCTTTTAATTTATCAGAACATAGTTTTTTTAATGCTACAGCCTTTTCGTATGCACTTACAGCATCGTCTAACTTGATGCGACCACTTTCGAGTTCTCTTACAATATTTTCTAGCTTAACTAAAGCTTCTTCAAAGCTTAAATTCTCGATGTTTTCATTTTCTTCAGTCATTTTTATCTCCTTAGAGTTTTATTAATTCTACTTCTTTATTTGGCAAGTCTTTAACACCTATACCAAGAGAAGCTAATTTATCTCTTATTTCATCAGATTTCGCCCAATTTTTTGTTGCACGAGCTTCTTTTCTTTGTTCTAGAAGGTCAGCTATTTCTGAAGTAATTTCTATTGCTTGAGCTTTTTTAGCTTCAACATTTTTGAGTTCTAAGTTTAATACACTATCTACATGCATTAAGTATGCTAAACGTACAGAATCGGATTTTTTATTATCTTTTGCCACACCCCACATGTGTGATAGAGCTAATGGAGTTTTGATATCATCAAATAGATATTCATTAAATTCTGATTTTAGTTTCTCTAGCTCTACATTTTCTTCTGAAGTTAAAGATTTACCTTGTGTTGAAGCTTTAAATTCAGCCACATAATCGCATAGATTTTCATAAGCCTTTTTAGCTCCATCCATTGCTTCTTCAGAAAATACTGCTGAACTACGATAATGAGATGTTAAAGTGAAGTATTTATAGTGCATTGGCATATATCCAAGCTCTTTTAGAGTATCTATTGTTGTTTTGCCACCGGTAGATTTACTCATTTTACCAGCTTTGGTATTTAAAAACTCCATATGCACCCAATAATTAACCCATTCATGACCTAAGTGAGCTTCACTTTGAGCAATTTCATTTTCGTGGTGAACTGGAATATGGTCGATACCACCGCAATGGATATCTATACGTTCACCTAAATATTTTGTAGACATTGCTGAGCACTCAATATGCCAACCAGGATAACCCCTACCCCATGGAGAATCCCATTGCAAAATTTGATTTTCAAATTTTGATGATGTAAACCATAGCACGAAATCTGAAGGATTACGTTTATTTGTATCTTGTTCTGTTCTTGCGCCATGTTTTAAGTCATCACGATTTTGACCAGATAAGCATCCATATTTAGGGAATTTTGCTGTATCAAAATATACGTTACCATTTGAAACGTATGCAAATCCTTTTTCTTCTAATGAAGATACGAAAGATATCATGTCGTTAATATGTTCAGTTGCACGGCACACGATTGTTGGACGTCTTAATCCTAATTCTGATGTGTGACGGAAGAATGTATCTTCATAATGTCTTGCAATTTCCATAACGCTTTTTTTCTCACGTTCTGCCGCTATCAACATTTTATCTTCACCTTCATCGCCATCACTAGTTAAGTGACCAACGTCAGTTACATTCATCACGTGTTTAACTTTGTAGCCTGCAAGACGCAAAGTATTTGCTATCAAATCTTCAAAGATGTATGTGCGAAGGTTACCAATATGTGCGTATGAATATACAGTTGGACCGCAACAATACATTGTTACCATTTTATCATTCAATGGTTTAAACTCTTCTTTGTTTCTTGTCTTTGTATTGTATAAATATACGCTCATTTTATGTTTCCTTTTAATATTTAAGTTAAAAAAAGCAGCTCTAAGGCTGCCTTTATAAAATTGTATAGCTGAAAACAGCTCCGGCAGCAAGGCTTAGGAGTTCTTACAACAGCAACAGTTTTCAAAATTTCTATACATTTTATTCCTTTCTTTTACTCGGTCAGTTTGTAACTATTTACTCATCTTGTCAAGATTTTATTTTGATATTATCCTGCTATTTGATGAACTAGTGCGGTTACGTTGGTAATAAATAGTTTGATGGACATTGCGAGCAATATCATACCAAATACTTTTTTTGTAACATATATTGCGGCATCGCTTATATGTTTTTTCAATATACGAGAAAGACGTATGGTTAGATATATTGCGATACAGTTTATTACTACTGCTAACAATACGTTGATATCTGAGTATTGTGAACGGATTGATAATAGCGTTGTCAACACACCTGACCCCACAAACAATGGGAAAACAATTGGGATTATTGTTGCATCACTTGATACACCTGTTCCCTCGCAGAATATACTAACATCCAATATCATCTCTATCGCGAATAAGAATAATATCAAAGAGCCGGCAATAGCGAATGATGATAAATCTACGCCGAATAAATCTAAGAACGCCTCTCCGGCATAGAAAAATGCTATTAACAAGATAAATGAATATAGTGCAGCGCGCCTTGCACTGATATGAATCCCTTTGTTTTGAAAATTTAGTACGATTGGGAGATTTCCTGGAATATCGGTAATAGCCAATAATACCATAAATGCACTAAATAATTCTCGCAAACTAAACTCTGATAGAAAACTCATTTTTAACCTCTTAAATTAAATATGTATCTTATGAGCTTGAATATAGGGAATGTTTTTTTATTGTAAAGAGATGCAAAAAGTTATGCAACGCTTTATCTATAAAAAAAATCCCTCCAAAAGCTTATAACTTTGGAGGGGCTGATGGTTAAAATTTCACCTTATGAGTGTTGATATAATCCTCAAAGAGATCTGGCTCGTTACGGAAGAAAAGAGCTACAACTTCTGCTGTTGTGAGTTCCTTTTCCTCGGAGATGCGAGCAATAACATCTTCTCTTGTGGCTGTTGCAAGTGCTTTATCCTTTGTAAGATATTTTTGGCACTTCAAAAAAGCAAGCGTTAGAAGTTCATAATCGATTGGCCTTACCTCAAATAAAATATTGAGTATTTTTACGCCATAACAAGTTCTCTTTTCAAGATACTCCTTTTTATTCTCGCTTGTAGCTTCTGCAAAAAATACTTTTTCTGCATCTTCAGAAAGCGTTCCATAACGTCTTACATAAGCCATAACTTCGTATCTACGACGCTTTTCCACAAGGTCAACATGGTTATTGTGACAAATTGGGTAGAGAGTTATGTAATAATTAAAGAATTCTTCGTCAGCTACGGCAATCATGTGCTTTTCACTAGCTTCCGTAAATTTGTGAAGCTTGGCATAACGCATAAGTCTGCTCTTTATACTATAATCAGCAAGTTCATTGATCATCTCAATAACAGTATCCTGATTAAGGCTAAAGCGCTGGATGTATGTATCAAAATCATCATAATGTTCCGGCTTAAGCAGAAGATCTATATCGTCTTTTGCAAAAGTGTATTTTGTTACAGAAATGAGTTCATGTATCTCATCCTTGTTACGACGATTTAAAAGCACCACAACGTTGTCACGATGAAGACCATGATGATGCATATAAGTCATAATCTCGTAGTGATTGCCACGATTAATGAGAGCTTTTTCACCATCGCTTGTAAAACCATGACGACGAACATAAGTCATAATCTCATCATGATTCCAGTTCTCAACAATGTATTGCTGACCTTTTGTCCCAAAGCCATGATAATTATTGTACCAAAGAATGTCATCTTTTGACCACTCTGTTAAGATAATCATCTGAACCTCGTCACAGAATCCGTAATACTTGAGCATTATTTCAATCTCTGTACGATTATTACGTCTTGCAATAATCTCTTGAGCTTCTGCAGAGAAGTATTCTCTTTGATAGAGACATACGCAGTTTTCGATAATTCGTCCATATCTTTCGAACATGTAACGAATTTCTTCGAGGTTGTTACGTTTCAAGATGTAAAGCACCTCTTCTTTTGGAAGAACTTTTGTTTTTCTTTCAGACCAACTTGATGGAAGATCAGACATCATTTCCCATTCTTCATCAGTTGTGTGGTGCACTTCATCCCAATACGTAACCTCCTCCAGTTCTTTCATGATACGCTGATGTTCTTCGCGTTCATCCCATGTAGTAGCTCCTTGAGCCACACACTCGTTAGAAGTGGATTTGTTCATAATATGTAGTATTAGTGTTTATCTAAATAATTTTCATTCAACTCTCTTCTAGCAGTTTATCTTTTAAAATCAAATACTTTATTTTCAAAAAAGTTTATTTTTTTGCTTTAAATTTATTTTTTTTGTAGTATCGTGGGTAGAAATAAATAAAACATATTTTCATAGACTTATCTATTTTATAAACTTTTTATAGAAAAAAGATAAAAAAATGCTTGCATTTATTTTTTTTTGGTATAGAAATATTTTTGCTTGTTGAGAAATGAGCGTTACCACATTTGATTGGGGCGTCGCCAAGTGGTAAGGCATCGGCTTTTGGTGCCGACATTCGTTGGTCCGAATCCAGCCGCCCCAGCCAGAGTTAAAAAGTCGTCAGAATTGCGACTTTTTTGTTATTTTACAAGCATTTAAGCTGGTTCGAAGATGAATATATTTTGAAGGCTTGTTTTATAGCATCTTCGAACTCACTTCTATATTTTTCAATAAATTAGCAGATTTTAGCCTTTTTTTGAGCTGAAAAAACTTTTGTAAAGAATTACCTACAAATATCAAAAAACTCTAATACATTACTTCATATTGATTGCAAGTTCTGGACAAACATGAGAGCAAAATGAACATCCGACACATTCATCTGTATCTACAACTACTTTTCCATCAGTTATCGATAAAGCACTGTGCTCTAATTCATCACATATTGTAACACATTTTATACATAGCGAGCTATTGATATTTGAATAAGATTGTTTTTGTTTATAATGCTAAACTGAAATTGAACCG
>JAZQTW010000030.1:0-17279 GCA_045630985.1 Alphaproteobacteria bacterium | reverse complement strand
AGATTAGGTCTTACAGAAAGAAAATTGAGAAGACACTTATTAGTGCTTAATCAAAGTGATAAGCGCCAGTAGCTCAGTAGGATAGAGCAACAGCCTTCTAAGCTGTGGGTCAGGCGTTCGAATCGCCTCGGGTGTACCATTAAATAAGGGATAGCAATTGCTATCCCTTTTGCTTTATATAAATATTTCCAATTCATTTATGTTTGGATTGTAATTTTGTTAATAATGGATATGAAAATGTTGTTGTTAAAGATATTGTGACTTATGTTCCATAGTTAGTAATAGTGAAAGAGGTAAATATGAGTAAAATAGCATTTCAAGGAGCTTTAGGGGCATATTCAAATATAGCTTCAGAAAAGGTATTTCCTGATAGTAATTATATTCCAGTAGATACATTTGAAAAGGCGATGTCTTTGGTGCAACAAGATGAGGCTGATTATGCAGTTATTCCAGTAGAAAACTCTAATGCTGGTAGAGTAACAGATGTTCATTTTCTTTTACCTCAAACTAGTTTGACTATTATAGGAGAATATTTTTTACGTATAGAGCATCAACTATTATCGTTACCAGATGCAACTATGGAAGATATAAAATGTGTAGCTTCGCATCCTCAAGCACTAGCTCAATGTTCAAATTATCTAAAACGATATAAACTCAAGACTATTTCTCAAATAGATACAGCAAAATCCTGTATAGATGTTATTGAGAAAAGAGATAAATCTGTTGCAGTAATAGCTTCTTCAAAAGCAGGTGAAATATATGGTATGAAAACACTTGCAGCAAATATTGAAAATGATAGCAACAATACTACTAGATTTTTAATTATGAGCAAAAATAAAAATCTTCCTCCATTGGATGATGATAAATATATAACATCACTTGTTTTTATGGTTAAGCATGTTCCATCATCTTTATATCATGCATTAGGTGTATTTGCAAAGCGAGACATTAATGTTACAAAATTGGAGAGTTATGTTGTAAATGGTAATTTTATTTCAGCGCAATTCTATATCGAACTAGAAGGACATTGTGAAAGTGATAATGTTAAAAAAGCCCTCAAAGAGTTAAAGGAATATACAGAAAATATGCATTTCCTTGGTACGTATAAGGCTGATAAATATAGATAGTTAATTTTCTATGGTTATTGGTAGATACACCTTAAATGTTGTTAGATTATCTTCTGAAGTGATTATAATATTACCCTTGTGTCTTTTGATAATTTGAGATGCAATTGATAATCCAAGACCAGTACCTTTAATGTTTCTATTTTTGTGTTCTTGTAATCTATAAAATCTCTCTGTTAATCTATCTAAATCATTTTTATTTATAGTTAGGCCATAGTTGGAAATAGAAAATTCAACAGCTTCACCTGGAGCAACATCATAATAAGGATGATGAGGTACTTCTGTTACTTTTGATGTTTTGATCGAAATTGAAGTATTGTTATCAGCATATTTAATAGCATTATCAATAAGATTGCGTAAGATCTGAGTAATTTGTGCATTATCGCCAGTTATTTTTGGAAGACGAGCAAAACTAGTTTTAATCATAAGATTCTTGTCATTTAGTTTAAGCTGTAAAGCATCTTTTATTTCTCTTATAATAGGATTGATGGATACTTTTTCGTCTGGAATAGAAGTAAGAGATAAGTCAATTTTAGAAAGTGATAGCAGATTATCAATCAACTGAGACATATAAAGAGTTTGTTCCTGCATAATGTTAAGAAACTTATCTCTAACTTTTTCATCATCTTTTGCACTAGTTTGAAGTGTTTCGATAAAACCAGATATTACAGAGAGAGGCGTACGCAATTCATGGCTAGCGTTAGCAACAAAGTCTTGATGCATTTGCTCAAATTTTAATACCTTATTTAAATCGTAAAAAGATATAACAGCCACAATATCACCTTTAGCAAACCAAGGTAGATCGTTTATTCTTAGATAAAATTTAGGCTTATCTTTTAATTGTTTAAGGCAAATATTTAAATCAATTTTACGAATACTTTTATTTAATACTTTGCCAATAGCGTCAATAACTTTATCATCATCAATAAATGATAAAAAGCTTTTATTAGATAAATCTGTAGAAAATAATCTACGAGCAGCTAAATTGGCACCAATAATCATACATTCTTTGTTAACCATAATCAAAGGATCTGGTAATGTATCCAAAACTGCAGCATCGGATAATGTTCGATTCTCCAAAATCTCAGTTTTATCAACCCAAAATCGATGCATGGAGTTTATTATTTCGGTTAAATTTTTAGTTTCTTGCTCCGTCATATCTTTTAATAGATAATCTATATTTTCACCAGTAGCCATTTTTTCTAAATACTTTTTAATTTTTTGAATTTCTGTAGATAAAGGCATTAGAAATACCGTATTAAAAAATAATACACAGATATAAGATAAACCAGCAAGAGTAAAAGGTAGAACTTCTAAAAGAGCTAAAATCAAAAAAATTAATCCAGCAGGTATAGAAAGGACAAGAACTCTTAACGAAAAGTCAGAGTTTTTATCAATTCCTAAAAATTCGTCATCTTGATTTATCATTAGTATATCTCTAAAAATTTATAGACTATCAAATATAAACGTAATATATACATATCAAGTTTAGATTTAGTTAATACAGAGGATACGAATGAACAATATAAGCTCTTTACAAGAAAATAATACAAATGGAGTGGATGAAAAAAGTGCTTCTATTAAAGAATTAGACTATAAAAAGCTAACTCCAGCTATGGCTCAATATGTAGAAATAAAAAATGAGCATAGTGAATATTTGTTATTTTATCGTATGGGTGATTTTTATGAGTTGTTTTTTGAAGACGCGATTACAGTTGCAGGAGCTCTTGGATTAACACTTACAAGTAGAAGCAAAATAGATGATAAGAATATACCAATGTGTGGTGTACCTTATCATGCCTACGAATTACATCTAGAACGCTTAATTAAACTTGGTTATAAAGTAGCTATTTGTGAACAAACAGAAACCCCTGAAGAAGCTAAAAAAAGAGATGGAAGTAAAGCAGTTGTTAAAAGAGAAGTAGTCAGATTAATAACAGCAGGTACAATTACCGAGGATTCGTTGCTAAATGCAAAAAGCAATAACTTTATAGCTTCATGTTGCGTGCGTTCCTCTGAAATAGGTTTAGCATGGATGGATATTTCTACAGGTTCATTCTTTATGCAAAATATACCAATAGAAAAAAAACGAGCTGTTTCTCTATTGTCATCAGCTCTAGCAAGATTGTCACCAGCAGAATTGTTAATCGAAGATAAATTATTAGAATTTCCAGAATACTTCTCCTTGTTTGCAGAATACAAAGAAAAATTAGCTGTTCGCCCACGTGCATTATTTAATATAGATAGCGCAATCAATACGCTAATGAAAGCATATAAAGTAAAAACACTAGATGCATTTGGTGATTTTTCAAAAATAGAATTAATAGCATCCGGAGTATTGTTAGAATATGTTGAGAATACTCAAAGAGGGAAATTGCCAAGACTAGAAATACCACATCGTATTTTATCTGGAGATATCTTGGAAATAGATGGGGCAACAAGACGTAGCTTAGAATTAACAAAACCTAATACAGACACAGGAATTTGCCTATTAAAAGTTATAGACAGAACTGTAACTGCTATGGGGGGGAGAATGCTATCAGATAGATTAGCATCCCCAATTATGGATATAAAAGAAATAAATGACCGTTTAGATATGGTTTCTTTCTTTATAGAAAATAATAAAATAAGAAGAGAAATTCGCAATCAATTACGCAAATGTCAGGACTTAAAACGATCTGTACAAAGATTGAGTATAAGTCGTGGAGGTCCGCGTGATTTGTATGATTTAGCAACAACTCTACATTTAATTCCCTATATAAAAGATATAATCTTGAGCTTTTCATCATATCAAGAAAGTAGTATTTATGCTCAAGCTCCTGCATCTTTGTTAGAGTTGAATAAAAAATTCTTTGACCACTCAGCTTTAGAAGAAGAAATTTTAAGAGTTTTATTAGATAATAAAGAAGAAATGCCAGCACTAGCTAGGGTAGGTGGATTTATCAAAGATGGAGCTTATGCACCATTAGATTATTTGCGCAATATACGAAAAGAAGCTCAAACAAAAACAGAAGAGTTAAAAGAAAAATATAGCCAAGAGATGGGTGTACAAGTAAAAATTAAAGACAATTCGCTCATTGGATATTTTATTGAAGTACCAACAAAATATGCAGATAAATTTTTTGAAGATAAAAGATTTATACATCGTCAAACAGTACTTAATGCAGTACGTTTTACAACAGTTGAATTATCAGAGTTAGATGCAGATGTTAATTCTTCAGATGAAAAAGCGTTAGAGTTAGAATTAAAAATATTTAATGAATTGACAGATAGAGTAATTGCTCAATGTGACGCAATTAGTCGTTCTGCAGAAATATTGGCAGCATTAGATGTTGCTTCATCAATAGCAGAATTGGCAATAGAATATAACTATTGTCGTCCAATTGTAGATGATAGTACTGATTTTGAAGTAATTGAAGGTCGCCACCCAGTCGTTGAAGCGGTTATGAAAACAGAATGCTTAGGTAGCTTTACTGGAAATGATTGTATACTAAAAAAAGATGAAGATACAATTTGGTTGTTAACAGGTCCTAATATGGCCGGTAAATCAACATTTCTTCGTCAAAATGCACTAATAACAATTTTAGCTCAAATGGGTTCATATGTTCCAGCTAAAAGTGCTAAAATCGGTATAGTTGATAAAGTTTTTTCACGAGTAGGTGCAAGTGATGAATTGGCTAGAGGTCGTTCAACTTTTATGGTGGAAATGGTAGAAACTGCTGCCATATTAAATCAAGCAACCGAAAAATCATTTGTTATTCTAGATGAAATAGGTAGAGGTACAGCAACATTTGACGGTTTATCTATCGCATGGGCGGTAGTTGAACAATTAGCAGAAATAAATAAATGTCGCACACTTTTTGCAACCCATTATCATGAATTAACAAAATTAAATAGCAGAATAAAAGCTCTAAGCTTACATTGTATGAAAATAAAAGAATTTGACGGAGATGTTATCTTTATGCACGAAGTAATTAATGGTGCCGCAGATAGATCGTATGGTATACATGTAGCAAGGCTTGCAGGGCTTCCAGATCTAACAGTAAGAAGAGCTGAACAAGTTTTGAAGTTGTTAGAAGAGGAGAAGCAAAATAAAATTTTATCAACAATAGATGTAGATTTGCCATTGTTTGAGGTGTTAAGAGAAACATCTAAAAAAGAAGAGCCACATCCTCTTATAGATGAAATTAAAAACATAGATGTAGATAGTTTATCCCCAAGAGAAGCATTAGATAAATTATATGAGCTAAAAGCAAAGTTATAATATTATTTCACAATTTTTACTAATGTTTCATTAGTTAATATTTGAGGCAATATGATAGGTTTGCTATTGTTATTTGGATGATAAACATAAAGAGGTATGCTATTTCTTCCATACAAGGATAATGCATCATTAATTTCTTTACTGCGATTAGTCCAGTCAGCCTTAAATAGTCGTAATTTTTTTTCTTGAGTTAGTTTTTTAAACTCATTTGTAGCTAGTGTAGTTTTATCGTTTAATAAACAAATTAAACACCACTTCGCAGTAAAGTTAATAAAAACAGGGTTGTTATCTTTAATAGCCTGTTCAACTTTTTCTTTAGAAAATTCTTCCCATTCAATATCAGAATAAGGCTTAAAAGATAATTGATTAAATATAACCCAACCAAGCCACATGCAAGTAAGAGCGATAGGAATAGCTAAAAAGTGTTTTAGAGTAATCATCCAACGCCCAGGTTTTGGTAATAATGTAATAAACGTATTAGGAAATAGTTCAATTAACACATAAGGCAAAGCATAACCCAATCCTAAAAATATAAATATACTAAAATAAATAATAGCTGGTTGAGATATAGCATATCCAATAGCAGCTCCCATAAAAGGTCCAGTACAAGGACAAGCAATTATAACTGCAAAAAAGCCTGTTAAAAAACTTTTGTTGTTAGATAATTTACTTAAAAAGCCAGTCCATCTATCAGAAATATGAATAAAATCAGCCATAAGTAAAAATACAATAAAGAAAAACACCAGTAAAAAAATGTTAAAAGCAGGTGATTGTAATTGAAATCCCCATCCTAATTCTTCACCTTTTAGTTTTAAATAAAATAAAATTGCAGATAATGATAAGAAAGAGGCAACAACACCCAATAAATAAAAAAATGCAGATAAAATCGAACGAGTTTGTTGTTTTAAAATGTATAGAGCCTTAAGACTTAAAATTGGCAATACACAAGGCATTAAATTTAAAATTAAACCAGCTATAAAAGCAATAATAATATAATACACTAACGATGATACTTCATTTTTTATATTATCTCTCATACTTGGGTTAATTTCATAAGCTGTATTATCGCATAAAATTAACCCATTATAATTTATAGGTTCTTCATGAAATTTAATTTTTAAAAAATTATTTTTATCAAAGCCCAAAGTATCAGGTAAATTAGATACAATATTTACTTTAGGATGATTACTAATAAATTCTATTTTATTACAGTTAGTTAGTGTTTGTTTGTTGAATTTTAGATGAAATATATCATCCTCAATATATGCTGAGGTATCAATTTTTGTAGGAAATGTTTTATCAGCTTTATATGCTTCTTGATTGTACAAATAGTTATCTTTAATATCATTATAAATGGGTATTATACCGTTAATACTTATTTCTCCAGGAATACACTCATCCATACAAGCAGAGTATTTAAGTGTAACAGATAAAGGTAGTTTTTCTGCAGGTTTATCTATATCAAATGTATGTTTAAAATAAAAGACATCTTTATATGTAAAAGAAGTTATAATATCATCAAATGTTTCTTTGGTAGGAAAACTTTGTTGTTCAGATATTTTGCTAAAAAAGGGATTATCTGAAAAATCTAATATTGCAATATCTCCAGTATCTCCAGGATTTTTCCAATATAAATGCCATCCTTTTTTTATTTCAACTTTGGTAAGAATATCAGTCTTACTGGTTTTCAAAGACATAGTTTCATATTGAGGTATTACAGTAACTTTTACTATATCATTACTATTGCTAAAACTTAAGGCAATAGCTTTTGATAAAGATAAAAAATAAAAAAATGTTACAAATAAAAACTTTTTAAACATACCAAAACATTCCTAACTTATTATATATAATATAACAGCTCATTTAAATAATGTTTAAAAATAATACCTGACAATAAAATTATTGCTTTTTTTCAGAAATAACAAAATCTAAAGGATTAATACCCATTTGTACAGGAGTTACAGTATTATTGTTGCTCTTAAGTTTTAAATTTAATTTTCCATCTTGTATAAGTGATTTAGGTATATCAAAAGATATTATATATGGAGGATTATGTTTTCCATTATTTGAAAAACTATGTACATTCTTTCCATTAGCAGTTATATCTAATTTGTATACTCTATTTGATGAAATAGAAATAAATTTCAAATCTACAGTATAGTAATCTGATGAAATATCCTCTAGCATAAAGCTAAAACTATCAAAATATATTGCATTCAAGAAGTCATCAAAAGAATCAGAATATCTGGTCAAATCTTTACTACTTAAATGAGTTCCAAGAGAATATGGTTCAAACTTATTAATTCGTTTATCTTTGGGAGTAGTCAATTTATTATATATTTCAGATTTTTTTCTAAGCAAAATTTTAAAATTATTAGCACCAAGTTTTTTCACTAAAGTATCCTCATTTGCAAACATAGAACGACCCAAGCCCCAAGCTCTTGGTGTAAGTTTTATACTTAAACTTTCTAACAAAGTAGGTGTTATATCATATGTAGAAAAATTCTTGGTTGCATCAATCTCTAATCCTTCTGGAAGATTAAGAAAAGCATTGTATATTCCTTTTTTAGGGTACCCAACAGTTTTTATTCTAGAAGGCAAAAGATGATCACCAATAACAACGACAGTAGTATTATCCCAATATGGAGATTCTTTTAACCAATTAATAAACTCACTGATAGTTTGATCTGAGCACATAAAAATATCTCTCAAGTCATTAAATTCACGAGTACATAAATTATCATAAAAATATCCAGGAGTATGTGTATCTAAAGAAAAAAGAGTTAACATAAAAGGCTTATCTTTATCAAACGATGCAAGCTTTTGTTTTGCAAAATTTAAAAGTGTTTTATCTTTAACCCCTTCAAAGGTCCCAATGTTAGAAGCTCGTTCTTTTTGGGGAATAGTTGCTAGTATTTCATCAACACCAAGTGCTTCATTATATCCATGAGTTAGAGCAAACCTATCCGCATTTGTAAAAGTAATATCAGCAGCTTTAACTAAAGCTGTTTGATATCCTTCATTTTTTAGTACTTCAGCAAAACAATTAGCTTGTGGTAAAAAATATTTAGAAGACCAAATATCGCGCTCTTGAATAAATCTAAGCGGAATACCGCATTGAGATGCAACAAGTGCAGCAATAGAATAGTCAGAACCAGGTAAACTGTGATGATTTATAGAAAATTCTCCCTCTTTTTGCAATTTAGATAAATTAGGAATAAGGTTTTTTTGATAATGTTTTTCCTCAGCAAAATTATTTTCAAAACTTTCTAGATAAATCAAAATTAGATTACGTTTTTTTTCAGGAAATTTAATATCTATCTTATCTAAAGCTATATAATGATCTTCATATAGTGTTGATGTAGAGTTGGTATATACAATATAATGAATATATCCAGAACTATATAAAATTATGCCAGCAAGTAATGAAGCAACAACTAATTGTTGCAGTGTGTTCAAAAATAAATAGCATAGAGGGAAAATAATCACAAAAAATAAAAAGCCAAATACATAATCCCATATTGTTGTATTCGCGGCAAAAACTCTAGGAGTTAAGTCTTTTATGGTCATTGATATTTGCTCAAAATCAGCATTTGGCCATACCCATTTTATATATAATAAAACTGAAAAAACAATAGTGGTAGCAGCCAAAAAAGAAAGTACCGTCAAATCAAATAATTTTTTTAAAAAATTCATAATTACAAAAGTCCCCTAATTTTTTTAATAATATCTTTAAACATATTATAACTTAAAACGCCTGTATTAATATTGTAACGAGATGTATGATAACTGTCAACAATCTTAAAGTTGTATTGTGGTAAATCAATAATGTCCCCATGTTTGAATTTGGCAAAAGATTGCTTTAGTTCCAAAGCTTGTAAAACATTTTTATGAGAAATTGTACCTAAGCATAGAATAACTTTTAAGTTAGACATAGATGCTATTTCTTTTTTTAAAAAGTTCCTACAAGTTTTTTCCTCTTCTGTTGTTGGTTTGTTTTCAGGAGGAACGCACCTAACTGCATTAGTTACTCTAACATTAATTAATTCAAATCCATCATTTTTATGTTTTTGATAATTGCCTTTTGCGAAATCACACTCTTTTAATATGGGGTATAAAATATCACCAGCGTAATCATTAGTAAAAGGACGACCTGTCTGATTGGCACCATTTAATCCTGGAGCAAGTCCAACAACAAGAACTTCGGCATCTAAATCTCCAAAAGGTTCAACTGCGCCATTATAGTAAGATGGAAATTTTTTTATATTTTGTTTCCTAAAAAGGCACAATCTATCACACAGATTACAATTTCTATCTGGTGGTATAAAGCTCATTATTATTTCTCCAAATATCAATAATTATAAAAATTAAACGAATAATATGCAAAAAAAATAAATATGCCTATTTAAAAAGAGATTTTTGCACATATATAGCTAGCGAGAAGTATTATACAAATCATAATACTTTAGGACTAAAGTTAATTTTAGTTTGTAATGGAGTTAAAATATGAAAAAAATTTATTTATTATCTGCAGCGGTGTCTTTATTTGCATTAAACGCAAATGCCACTGATTGGAGTAAGGGAAATCACATGTTTAGACCATATGTTGGTGCTGACTATGTTTATTCACACGCAAAACATGGTGGAGAAGCTAAAGATTTGAAAAAAAATTATAGCTCATGGATGGTAAATGTTGGTACAGATATTGCAAAATATACAAGTATTGAAGCATTCTTCCAACAATCCGGTGAAAGAAAAAATAATTTTGAAAAAGAAAGAGTAAAATCTGAATTTTACGCTTGGGGATTGGATTTATATGGTCGAATGCCCATAATGTGCTCTGGATTTGATTTGCTCGGTTCATTAGGTATCGCAGATTACAATGTTAAATATAAATTTAATCGAGGTAGTGAAGATAAACAAAGAGTTGGTTATCGCGCTGGTATAGGTATGTCATACAACTTTACAGACAATGTTTCGTTCAGAGTTGTAGGTAGATATAGTTATATTGGTATGGAAAAGCTAGATAATCTAATGGAAGTAACTGCAGGTCTTCGCTATACTTTTTAATAAAAACAAGGTGGCTGAAGTTGAAACCAGCCACCTAAACAATTTAAATTTATAATTATTATAAAAAGAACTTTAATCCAACAACGCATTCATTTGCGCTGCATGCACATTGACTAGATGCAGTAACTACAGCCAATGGAAGAGCTCCCTCATGAGACCCATTTGTATATATACCTAGCTGGGAACTATGGTGGGATGGATTTGTTACACTATACATTTGTTGTGTATCAATTTCACCAGTTCCAACAAACATAGCCTGAAAACCGGAAGCAGGATCTTGTCCCCAATCCATTGTTGCAAAGCTAACGCATGTTAAATTAGTCAAACCAGTAATATACATCTCAAAAGCCTTGGGTGTTCCATCGTCAGCTAGGCTTTCAAAAAATTTGATATTACCATTTAAAATATGAATAAGAGTTGATGAACCACTAACTGTAATGCCATTAGGTACAACTCCTGCACTTATAACAACTTTCTCTGATAGTCCGTGATAATCCTTTTGAGACATATAAAGGCTTCGGATATTCATTGTTAATTCACTAACTTGCGATAACAATGTGTTCATCTTATATTTAGCCATAGCTTTACTATAGCCAGCAATTCCTCCCACAGATAGTACGCCAACGATTGCCAAAACACCTAGCATTTCAATCATAGAACGACCTTTTTCACAAACTCTCATCTAAAGTCTCCGACCACAAGCAATATTTATATCTTTTGATAAAGTATTTTAGTTAATATACGTTTAATATTACTATATAATTTTTCATATGTAAACCCTATAAAAAGAGCTATTACTATAGTTATAAAAATATATATCAAAGAAAAATACTTTTCAGAATAAGGAAAGAAATAATACCAAATATCAGTTTTATATCTATACCAATCAAATTCACTATGTTCTGATAATAATGATTTTACAATCATGAAACCAACAAAATGATGTATCATCAGTGAGAATGTGTTATTAGATATATACTGTAAAATTTTACTTTTGTACATAATTGGTGAAAATATTTTTGCGATTCTAAGCCAAAATAAAATTGATAAAAAGCAAATTAAGTAAATTACCATAGGATAAACTCTTATATCGTTTAACCATGATGGAGTATGATTATAATCAGGAAAAGTTAAATATAAAAAATATAGCAAACCAAATATAACCATAAAATATAGAATAGAATTTATCTTATTATCTATCTTTTCTAATAAATGCCTAAATATAAATCCAAAAGTAAAAATAGGTAGAAAATAAATACATCTAAAAATTAAAAGTAATATAGAAGCATTACCTAAATTTTTATATGCTAGCGGAAGTATTAGGCAAGATAGTAATAATGTAATTATAAATAATATAATTCCTCTGTTTCTATAATCATCTTTTTTGTTATTGTTATGTAGCTTTAAGCAAACGAAGCAAATTGCTTGAACAAAGAATAGCGGAACTAAAAACCAAGAAGCCATATTAAATATAAATTGATGCCCATCGATTAAAGGTGCATAAAGCATATTGTAAAAAGATAATTCACCGCCGATTCTAAAACTGAAATAATTATTCAAAATGAAACAAACGATTCCATAAATGAAATTCCAAATATACAAAGGCACAATTAGATGTGAAAATTTTCGAACAAGAAAATCTTTATAGGTTCTGTTCAAATTTAAGAAATATCCAGAAGTAAACATGAAAAGAGCTAAGTGATAATTTTGATATCTCAAAAAGCCACTTAGATTAAGATAGTCAAAAGCACCAATATGTCCATCAATAACCATAAATATAGCAATCACATATAATAACTTAAAAGCGTTACTTGTGCTGGCTGTTATACTTTCGTTCATATTTAACCTTTTATAAAAATCTTAACTATAAAATATCCTAACATGCTAAATATAAATAAAACTTACTTATGGTATAAGCAATGTAAAAATTGCATAATGTGTATAAAAAACAAAAATAACTTTCAATTTATAATGGTTGCTTTAAGTTCTCGTCAGTAAGAAATAGGGGGATATATGTCGTTTTTAGATATCTCAAATATAGGAACTAATAAGAAAAACATTAGTATCCAAAATGTACTTCTCTTCGCTTATAGTGCAATAGTAACATTTGCTCTAGTGTTAGTTTTATGTAAAAATTTTGAAAATAGAGAAGAAGCAAATGAAGAGAAATTGGCAGTAGTTAGTAAGGTAGATGTAAACAATCAACCTGAAGTTACTGCGGAGGTATTTACTGCTGAAGAAGAAAGTTTTGATAATCCAGAAGTAGAATGGACTGTTGAAGGAGAGGAAAATCAGCCAGAAACAAAAGAAGACGTTATTGTAGTTGAAAAGGGGGCTCATTTCATAGGAATATTGCAAAAAATTGGTATGGAATACCAAGAAGCAAGTCAGGCAGCAAGTAGTCTTAAAGCTGTTGGATATGATGTAAGGAGTTTAAGAGTAGGGCAGAAAATTAATATTAAAAAAACAGTAGATGTTCCTTTTGGTGAATTATTGAGTGTTGATAAAATAACAGTAGAAGCCTCTGCTGGTGTTAAATATGTTCTTACTCGTAATGAAGATGAAAAGTTTGTTGCAGAAAAAGAAGAGCTAGAATTAAAAATAGAAAATAAAATCATAGAAGGAAGTATCGATTCTTCATTAGCAGTGGCAATGGGAAAGGCAGGAATTCCACAAAGTGTTATTGGTAACTTTATTAATATTTTTGCATATACAGTAGATTTTAGAACAGATATAAAAGCAGGTAATACGTTTAAGGTTTTATATGATAGAAAAGTTTCTCCAGACGGAAAAGTTATAAAGAACGGAGATATTTTATACGCAGAGTTAAATCTTAATAATGATAAAATAGCACTTTATCGTTACAAAGATAAGAGTGGCGGAGTTGACTATTATAATGAGAAAGGTCTAGTGCTAAAAAGAAGTCTAGATAGAAAACCTATGGAGTTTCGTTCTGCTCGCATTTCATCTCGTTTTGGATGGCGAAAACACCCAATACTCAAACGTCGCATACTTCACAGTGGTGTAGACTATGCTGCTCCAACAGGATCACGCATATATGCAAGTGGTGATGGAGTTATAAAAAGAGCGCAATGGGCTGGTGGGTATGGTAAATATGTGGTTATACGCCATAATTCAGAGTACTCAACTGGTTATGCTCATATGAGTAATTTTGCTAGAGGTATAAAACCAGGTGTTAGAGTAAAGCAAGGTCAAGTTATAGGATATGTTGGATCAACAGGTCGATCAACAGGTCCCCACCTCCACTTTGAGATTATAAAAAATGGCAAAAAGGTAGATCCACTTAAAGTTAAGGCCGCAACAGGAACAAATTTAAGTGGCACCGAGTTGGCTAGATTTAAAGAGGAAGTTAAAAAGATTGCAAATCTAGCAAACGAAAAGAAAGCATATGCTTCAGCAGAAAATGATAGTCAAAAATCTGCTTCAAACTAAAAGAATTAAAGGATAGTCGCTCAACAGACTATCTTTTTTTTGAGTTTTTTAATTAATTGCTTGCTAAATAAAAAAAGACCGTTATAGAATATCTCCAGTGCTAATATTTTATTTAAGGAGAACTAGAATGGAATTAAAAGGTTCAAAAACAGAAGCTAATTTACAAGCAGCATTTGCTGGTGAATCAATGGCTAGAAATAAGTACACATACTATGCATCAAAGGCTAAAAAAGAAGGATACAATATTATTGCAGCTAAATTTGAAGAAACAGCAAATAATGAAAAAGAGCACGCAAAAATATGGTTTAAATTACTTCATGATGGTATGCCATCTACAGTTGAAAACTTAAAAGATGCAGCAGCTGGTGAGCGTTATGAGTGGACAGATATGTATGATACAATGGCAAAAGAAGCTGATGAAGAAGGTTTCAAAAGAATTGCTGGATTATTCAGAGCTGTTGCTAAAATCGAAAAAAGTCATGAAGAACGTTACAATGCATTATTAACAGCATTAGAAGAAGGTAAAGTTTTTGAACGTCCAACTAAAGTAATCTGGGAATGTGCAAACTGTGGTCATAGAGTTGAGAGCCTCAAAGCTCCAGAGCTTTGCCCCGTATGCGAACATCCAAAAGCATACTTCTTTGAGTTGCAAGAAAAGTTCTAAATTTTAGTAGAAAGGCTACCCCAAAAGGTAGTCTTTCTTTTTGCATATAACAAATAGTAGTACTTTAGACTTGCTAAATAAAAAATAATGTATATAAGAACACTATATATTATATGTAATTTGAACGTAAAAATAATGCTAAAAAAATTTACACTTTTAATGTTGCTTATAGGTATTTGCTTACCAATAAAAGCAACTGCAGATATAACGTTAGCTATAGTGGCTCCTAAGGCAGGAGAACATTCTAGTATCGGAAAAGAGCTTTTTTCTGGAGCCAAACTTGCTGTAGATGAAATTAATAATAATGGCGGATTAAGTGGAGAAAAGCTAGATTTATTAACTATAGATGATAGATGTGATGATAGACTAGCGGTTTCAACTGCAGAGATGTTAGGATTGTTAAAGTCAAAAAAAATAGGATTAGTTGTTGGCCCTTATTGTTCTAACAGATTTAATGAAATTGCAGATATTTACGAAAAATCACAAATTTTCCAAATCGTTCCAACAACAATAGCATATAGCGCAGGAAGTACAGAAAAAAGAGGGCAAATACTTTTGCTAGGCACTCAAGCGCAAATTAGTGGAGATTTTTTTCAGTTTTATAACAATAATTTTGCAGGCCTAAAGGTTGGTTTTGTATATGATGATATGCCTGATAGCAGAAATTCTGAAGTAGCAAAAACAATGTTTGAAGAGTTCAGAAAGTACGGTAAGGCAGACTTGTTAAAATTCTATACAATTAATAATGAAAATGGTAAGCAAGATATTGTGAATGCTATGATAAAAGACAGCATAAATATTGTTTTTGTAATTGGTAAGGCTGATGATACAATAGAGTTTATTAAAACAGCTAAATCTACTAATGAAAATTTGATAATATTTACAACCAAAAGAGTTTTAGATGAAAAGGTTGTAAAAGATTTGGGTGATGCTTCAAACGGAGTATATGTAATGAGCTTGCCAAGCCTTAAGGATAGTTTGATGTTTACAGAAACACTAGTAAATTTAAGACTAGCAGGCATAGAACTTGAAGGAATGGAAGTATATAGCTATATGGCCATAAAGTTATGGGGTGACCTAGTTAACCATGTTGGAGGTTTCTCATATAAAAAATTATCAGATGCAGCAAATAGCTCTGAGATGAAAGAAAAATGGAGTGAGTTTTTAATGCACAGTGGTAGTATAAAGTCTTCTAAATATACTATAGAACAAATTCAAAATCAGGAGTTTAAGCAGGTATATTAATAAATTTGTACCAAGGCATGCAAAAACTCTTGTATCATAAAATTATATTATTATACTTAAGCAAAATTAATTTTTGAAAAGGTAATGAAAATGGCAGGAAGCATAAATAAAGTAATTTTAGTAGGTAACTTAGGTCAAGACCCACGCGTAAGCAACACACAAAGTGGTACAAAGATTGTTTCATTTAGCGTTGCTACAAGTGAATCTTGGAAAGATAGAGCAACTGGCGAACGTCGTGACAGAACAGAATGGCACAACGTTGTTATCTTTAGCGCAGGTTTAGCTGAAACTGCAGAAAGATATCTTCGTAAAGGTTCAAAAGTATACCTAGAAGGTCAATTACAAACACGCTCTTGGGAAGATCAAAATGGCCAAAAACGTTACACAACAGAAGTTGTATTACAAAACTTCAATAGTACATTAGTTATGCTAGACGGCCGTGCTGGCGATGGCGCTCCAATGGGTAGTGGTGATATTTACGATTCTGCTGCTTCAGGTTGGGATAATACTCCTTCTGCAGATGCTGGCGTTGTAGATGATGATATCCCATTCTAAACAACTATAAATCAATTATAAAAGGCGGGTTTCAAACCCGCCTTTTTATCTCTCTTCATGTTTGTATTTTCTGTCTTTTATTTCAGCTTTATAATTAAAGTCAAAATAATAATCATCAAATGAGTTTATAGTGCTTTCGAGTCTATTCTCTCTTTTTATCTGATTAAGGGCGCGTCTTCTATTTTGATGATTTTGTACCCCTTTCACTCCTGTAGTACCTTTTGCCATAAAAGTTGTATCAACATAAACTTTTTTTCCATTGTATACAAAATAGTTCCACGCATGACCAGAGCTTCTTTTCTGCGCTAAACTAACAAATTTACCATAAGGGTAGGCATATCCAACAACTTCTCTTGCTTGAATACCAGCCTTACGACATAGTGCAACAAATAAATCAGCAAAATCACCACATATACCAACTCTAGATTGAATAAGCTGATTAGGATTCTGTCCTCTATAATTTCCTCTTAATCTAGATGTTTTTCCATTGCTATATAAATATTCATCATAATTAATACGACTTGCAATCCAAAATGCAATAGCCATCGCTTTATCATAATCATTGTCGAATGGTTCGGATAAATACTTAGCAAGAGAAGGAATATAATTTTCTACTTTTCGTGGCGTTCTTTCTACATAATTTTTAATTTGATTTGGATTGTAGCGTCTTGCTTCTGCGATTCCCACAAAAAGAAATGAGCAGAGCAATAAAATTGCTATAAAATAACGTCTCATAAATTTAGTCCCCAAGAAAAAATGCTTATTATATAATAGAATCATAAGTTTAAATTTTGATTAATCTAATATAATTACGTGAAATCAATAAGTTGATAAATGGTATTATAATACTATTTTGTAAAATCTTGAAAAACAATGAATTTTTTATATTGACATTAAAAAAAAT
>JAZQTW010000029.1:0-6509 GCA_045630985.1 Alphaproteobacteria bacterium | reverse complement strand
ATATGTTAAGACAGTATGAATTAGTAGACTTAGTTAAATCATATGATCCTAATGCTGATGAAGATGCATTGAATAGGGCATACGTGTTTGCAATGAAAAAACACGGTGCACAGTTGCGTACATCAGGTGACCCATACTATTCACATCCTATTGAAGTAGCAGGTATTTTAACAAAGTTTAGGCTGGACTGTAATTCCATTATTGCAGGACTTTTGCATGATACAGTTGAAGATACAGAAACAACAGTAGAAGAAATAAAAGATCTTTTTGGTCCTCAAGTGGCAGCTATTGTAGATGGCGTAACAAAATTAGCAATTATTGAGCAAAAATCAGGTTCTAGCAAACAAGCAGAGAACTTTCGTAAATTATTGCTAGCCATGTCGGAAGATATTCGTGTTTTACTTATAAAGTTAGCCGACCGCTTGCATAATATTAGAACACTACATTTCTGCAAAGAAGAAAAACGCAAAAGAATAGCAAAAGAAACTCTAGATATATATGCTCCATTGGCAGAGCGTATTGGTATGCAAGAGATTAAGGCAGAATTAGAAGAAATTGCATTCGCAGAGTTACATAAAGAAGCTCACGATTCTATTGTGGCAAGACTTAACTTTTTAAGGGAACAAGGGAGTAATCTTGTTCCTAAAATTATTGAACAAATTGAAAATGATATGGAAAGTAATGGAGTTAAAGCTAATGTTACAGGTAGAGAAAAAGCTCCTTATTCAATATGGAGAAAAATGCAATTAAAGAATGCGTCATTTGAACAGCTTTCAGATATTATGGCATTCCGTGTTTGTGTGGATGATATTGCATCTTGTTATCAAGCGTTAGGTATAATTCATAGTAAATATCATATGGTTCCAAGACGTTTTAAAGATTATATTTCAACACCAAAGCCAAATGGTTACCAATCAATTCACACCGGTATTATCGGACCGGAAAATACTAGAATAGAAATACAAATTCGCACTAACGAAATGCACGAGATAAATGAAAAAGGCGTTGCTGCCCACTGGGCTTATAAGCAAGGTCAAAAGGTTGCAGGTCGTAGCTTTAGATGGATACGTGAGTTGCTAGAAATTCTTGAACAAGCTCAAAATCCAGATGAGTTTTTGGAAAATACTAAACTTGAAATGTATAATGACCAAGTTTTCTGTTTTACACCAAAAGGTGATTTAATAGGATTGCCATTCGGTTCAACTCCGGTTGATTTTGCTTATGCTGTTCACTCTAGTGTTGGTGATAAATGTGTTGGTGCTAAAATTAATGGAGAAATAAAACCTCTACGAAGTGTATTACAAAATGGTGATCAAGTAGAAGTGCTAACATCAAAAGCTCAACATCCATCTACGGAGTGGGAGCGATTTGTTGTTACAGGTAAAGCAAAAGCAGCGATTCGTAGATATGTAAGAGCTTGCAAAAGAGAGCAATTCCTATCACTAGGAAAAGATATTCTAGAAAAATTGTTTAAACAAGAAAATCTTGAATTCACAGAAAAAGGTATATATGGCGTTCTACCAAATTTTGAAACAGAAAGTTTAGAAGACTTATATGCAAAAGTAGGTGAGGGCTTAGTTACTGGATGGGAAGTATTAAGAGCAGTATATCCTGCATATAAACAATCAAAAATAACCAAAGTTGTAAATTCTATAAAACTTTCAAAACCAAAGAAGAAAAAGGCAAATTCACTCAAAATAGAAGGTTTAATTACGGGAATGGCGGTTCATTTTGCTGGTTGTTGTCACCCAATTCCAGGAGATAGAATTGTTGGTATTGTAACCACAGGTAAAGGTGTGGCTATTCACTCTCTGTCATGTAAAGCTCTTGAAAAGCATGCTGATGAACCAGAAAGATGGCTAGATATTTCATGGGGTGAAGAAGCTCAAAAAGAAACACATACAGCAAGAATAAAAGTAATGTTAAGTAATGAGCCAGGCACACTCGGTGAACTATCTAATTTAATCGCTCGTCATAATGCAAATATTACAAACTTGAATATTGTATACAGAACGATTAGTTATTTTGAGTTACTAGTTGATTTAGATGTAAAAAACACAGATCACCTTAATGATATAATGTCTGCTCTTAAATCATCTAAAGTTGTAAGTTTTGTTTCAAGAGTATAGGAGTATTTATGTCCCTTATCAAAAAAGCGGGACTAGGACTTAAGCATATATATTATAAAACTCTAAGTAAATTAGATTCTCTGAAAGGAAAACCTAAAGAGATAGCAAAAGGATTTGCTACTGGCGTTGCAGTATCGTTTACACCTTTTGTTGGTTTCCACTTATTGTTATCGTTATTTGTAGCTAAAATTACAAAACAAAATGCAACGTCATCTGCGTTGGGAACGCTTGTAGGTAATCCATGGACTTTTCCATTTATCTGGTATGCTACACTACATACAGGGCGTTTTATTTTATATAAAAATGAAATTAGTTCTGATGTTGATTTTAAAAGTATTTTTAAGGAGTTATTTCATGCTGTATTAACTCTTGACTTTGATGCGTTTATAAGCGATATTTGGCCTGAGTTCTATCCAATGCTTATAGGCTGTATTCCTTTTTGTATAGTAGTATGGGCAATTGTTTATCACTCAATTTATCATGTATTAAAGGGTGAAAATAAAAAGGAGAAAGAGTAATGATACTAGGATTAGGGTGCGATATAGTTCAAATATCACGATTCGCAAAAGGCAAAGACTTCTTGTTTAGATTTATGGAAAAACATTTTACCCATAAAGAAATAACAGAGCTTAAAGAAAAAAAGAATATCAATGATATTGATGTATTAACACCTTCTGTGGCTAGTAGATTTGCTGCTAAAGAAGCAGTTGCAAAGGCGTTGGGTACGGGTTTTCGAGATGGTATAACTCTAAAAGATATAGAAATTATTCATGATAAATTAGGTAAGCCTCTAGTTAATCTTCATGATAAAGCATTGTTTAAGTGTCAAGAAATTGCAAAAAATCAACGCTATACAGTACATATAACGATATCAAATGAAAAAGAGTATGCAAATTCTGTTGCTGTTATAGAGGTATAAAAAATCGGGCAAATAAGCCCGATTTAAATTTTTTACTAGTCTAAATTAACCTTGACGGCATTTATATTTAGGTTCCTTTTTGTTAATTACATAAAGGCGACCTTTACGGCGAACGAGTTTGCAACCTCTAACACGTGCCTTCTTAGACTTCAAAGAACTATACAATTTCATTTTCTTATTCCTTACACAAAAGTTTGAGGGCAACATACGATACTTGTTTTAATTTGTCAAACAATTTTTTCACTTGAATTAGATTTATTTATCATTATAATCGAAACATCTGAAATAATTTGCTGAGAAAGATATGAAATTAAAAATATATACTTTGTTTTTTATCGCATTAATATATACTAATAACGCAGTATGCTCTGATTATTTAAAAGATGTTGAAAATCTTGGCTACGTTTCAGGCGAGGGGCTTGCCTGTGGAGCACAAAAATATCCATCTTATGAGACAATAGCAAGGGCATATATGGTTAGCTCTGCAAAATCAGATAAAGAACAAGCAGATGGTATGTATATGTATAATCAGGCAAAAGTAAAGGGGTATACAAGAAAAAAAGCAAGCGGCTTAATTGGCTGTGATGAGGTAAATATTCGTTTTAATAATCAAAAAATCTTACAGTCGAAATTATATAAAAATGGTACTATCAAATTACCAGATGGCAAAATAATTAAGCCCAGACAAGATTATGATGCCTCTTTATTATATGATAGAACAGAAGACGAAAGAAGCAAAATGAATGATTTATATGAGAAAATCCAAAATAAAAAGAAAAAACAAGCACAGGAAGAAGGAATCTTTCAAAAATTTAAAGAATTTGAAAAGAAAAGTAGAAAATATTAAAGTAAGTTTTTAACAATCCACAATATAAAGGAAATAAAAATATGGCTTCATATCAATATATCTATGTTATGCAAAATTTAAGTAAAGTATTTCCAGGAGGAAAAGAGCTGTTCAAAAATATAAGCTTATCGTTTTTTCCTGGTGCAAAAATAGGTGTTTTAGGTGTAAATGGTGCAGGTAAATCTACACTACTAAAAATAATGGCCGGAGTAGATAAAGAATTTAATGGTGAGGCATGGGCCGCAGATGGTGTTAAAGTTGGTTATTTGGAGCAAGAACCCAAATTAGACGCTAATAAAACTGTTATGGAAAACGTAATGGACGGTTTAGGTGAAACTGTAGAATTATTGAAGAAATTTGAAGAAGTATCAATGAAATTTGCAGAGCCAATGTCTGATGATGAAATGAATGCTCTTATCGAAGAGCAGGCTTCATTGCAGGAAAAAATTGATGCCGTAAACGGATGGGATATCGAAAGAACTGTTCAAATCGCGATGGATGCATTACGCTGTCCTCCTGCTGATGCAGATGTAACAAGATTATCTGGTGGAGAAAAGAGACGAGTAGCACTATGTCGTCTATTGTTATCAAAACCAGATATGCTATTACTAGACGAACCAACTAACCACTTAGATGCCGAGTCGGTAGCATGGTTAGAACATCACTTACGTGATTATAAGGGGACAGTGGTAATGGTAACTCACGATAGATACTTCTTGGATAATGTCACAGGATGGATCCTAGAATTAGATAGAGGACAAGGTATACCGTATGAAGGAAATTATACTTCTTGGTTGGAGCAAAAGCAAAAAAGAATTGAACAAGAAAGTAGAGAAGAGAATGCTCGTCAAAAAACTTTAGCAAATGAGCTAGAGTGGATTAGAAAAAATCCAAAGGCTCGTCAAGCTAAGTCAAAAGCTCGTATTAATGCATATGAAGAATTATTAGCAGAAACATCTAAAGAGCAAATAAGCCAAGCATATATCAATATTCCAATGACAGATAGACTCGGTGACCTAGTAATAGAAGCTAAAAATATCTCTAAAGCATATGGTGAAAAGGTTCTCATAGATAATCTTTCTTTCAAAATTCCAAAGGGTGCAATTGTTGGTATTATAGGTCCAAACGGTGCAGGTAAAACAACATTATTCAGAATGATAACAGGACAAGAAAAACCAGATTCTGGTGAAATTTTAATAGGCGATACTGTAGATTTGGGATATGTTGATCAGAGTAGAGATGAATTAAATCCTAATAAAAATATTTGGGAAGAAATTTCAGATGGGTTAGATATAATAGAGTTAGGCAAAAAGCAAATACCATCTCGCGCCTATGTTGGTCAATTTAACTTTAAAGGTACAGATCAACAAAAGAAAATAGGACAGCTATCAGGTGGTGAAAGAAATCGCGTTCACTTAGCTAAAATGCTAAGAAAAGGTGCAAATGTAATCCTTCTTGATGAACCAACAAATGATTTAGATGTAGATACACTTCGCTCTTTAGAAGAAGGTATAATGAACTATCCAGGTTGTGTTTTAGTAACATCACACGATAGATGGTTTTTAGACCGTTTAGCTACACATATTTTAGCTTATGAAGATGAAGGTCATGTAGAATGGTTTGAAGGCAACTTTGAGGATTACGAAAAAGATAAGATACGTCGTTTAGGCGAGGATGCTTGTAATCCACATCGAATTAAATATAAAAAATTAGAACGCTAAAAAAATAAAAGCTCTATCTTTCAAGATAGAGCTTTTTCTTAAATTTTAAAATTAGATAAAATCTTTCCTTTATCATTATTTATTTTGAAAAACCACCCATTGTATAACATAATATTATCCATCACTCTTTTATATGTTTCAGGCGAGATTAATTGCTTTTTATCTAAATAAACATTTATCCAATAATCATTTTCACCTTTATATAAATCAATTTTATATATTATACCATCAAATGTAGTTAATAAAAAATGTCTATCCTTTATATATATATCACGATTAAAATTAGACGCATGTTTAATTTCTTCTGGATTTATATTTCGAATATTGTTTAATAGCCTATAAATTTCTGGTTTTGTATAATTGGTGCCATCGAGTATAAACTTTTCATTTTTAAATCTGCGATAAAAACTAATATTATCAAAACTTACTTGCTTAATATCAGTATTTAATAAATTTAATATTGGCATTTGTAACCAATCATTTACATTTGAAGACAGCAGTATTTTAGAACTTAACTGATATAAAAAATTATCATTATTTAATAAAGCATAATGATATTTATTTATATCATTATGTTCAGAAATAATGGCAGAATCAATCAAATTATTCTGATTATCAAAGGTTCGAATTTTTATAAAATTATCAAAAGATATATACTGATTATTTTTTATAGCATCTGCCCTATAAATTACAGTATTTCTAAGTAATTCAATAAGAGAATTAATTTTAGAGAAAGATGCATAGTAATCATCAGATTCATCAATTCTCCACAAATCATTGTTTTTAATGAATGTTATGCTATTTTTATCATTGAATGATAGAATGATTTTAGATAATTTAACATTATCTCTAGTATTATCAAAAAAGTAATTTCCTCTAGATAAATTATGTAC
>JAZQTW010000028.1:0-12193 GCA_045630985.1 Alphaproteobacteria bacterium | reverse complement strand
TTAAAGTTTACTGCCTTAAAATGATTTAAAACAAACCATGTAAGGCATATTTCATGAAAGCATTATCACCATTAAAAAAACTAGATATAGCTTGTTTTTTACGTTCACAATTATACCTAGCTCCAATCCTCTTATTATTCTATCAACAAAACGGATTAACAATTGCTGATTTTGTTATGTTTCAAGGAATTTTTCAATTAACGGGTATACTTTTTGAAATTCCTTGCGGTTATATTGCAGACACCATTTCAAAGAAAAAAGTACTAATTTTAGCATTTACATGCTTCTTCCTAAGAGCTGCCATTTGGTTGAGTTTTTCTGGTATTTATATTGTACTTTTAGGTGAACTATTTAATGCCCTATCTCGTGCTTTTTTATCTGGTGTTTATGATAGTTACATATACGATTATCTAAAGAGTAAAAACAAAACAAATCGCATGCTAAAAGAATGTGGTAGAACAAATTTTGCTATGTCTTCAGGTGCCATGTTTGCCGCTATTTTTAGTGCTATATTATATAAACATTACGGAACAATGGTTCTACTATCTTTAGAGTTCATACTAACGCTTATTAGTATTATTTTGCTAACCACTCTTCCTAATCCACCTTCTGCAAAACCGCAAGGCATAACATTAAAACAAAAATTCATAGAAATAAGAGATACATCTATTGCAACTATTAAAAATAAAAATATAAATTTATACATTTTGTATTCTGCTTTATTATTTTCTACAACATCGCTATTTTGCTGGTGTTTCCAACCTTTACTAAAAATGTCATCTGCACCTGTATTTATGTTTAGTTTTGTATATGTAATCAATCACGGATTACGTGCCGGCTTCTCTTTTTATGTAAACAAATTAAAGAAGTTTTTTGGCTTTAATAGACTACTTGTTGTCACAACATTTTTATGCTTATATTCTTTTGCTTGTATGATACTAAGTTTCTACTTTAAACTGCCAAACATATCTTCTCTAAGCTTAATATTTGTATGCATTGGCATAGGATTCCAATTAGCATTTGCAATAGCTAATATAGGACATATTCATAATCACGCACTTGAAGAAACACGAGCAACAATTTCATCTGTAAACAACATGTTACAACAAACAATTTCAGGATTATCATTAATTCTATTTAAATTTATAGTAGCTCCAAATAACACATCAACCGGACTATCTTTTTCATCCGCATTCACATTATTTGCCATTTTCTATATGAGTATATTTGCTATACTACTATATAAAATAAATAAACGGAAAATATCACCAAATTAACCAAAAATAAAATAATAAAAAATATCATACTCAGTTATAAAAACAACTTTCGAAAGGATAAATTTACTATGGCTACTTGGATTGTTTTTTTAATAGTTGCATTACTGTTTTTTATAGCAGAAATATACACTCCAACAATGTTTTTCTTAAACTTCTCAATTGCCAGCATATGTTGCGCATTATTTTCTTTAATAATAGATAGTTACAACATTCTAATTCCTCTATTTGTAGTGCTGTCTTTATTATCAATTATATTCCTACGCCCATTTTTAAATATAAATCCAAACAAAGAAAAAAGCCAATATTTTGAATCACAATATATAGGAAAGGAAGCGACCACAATTTCAGAAATAACTCCTTTTTCTGGTCGTATTACTATATATGATGAAAATTGGGAAGCTCGTCTAAATGACGAAAATACTAAACCAATTACAAAAGGTAAAAAAGTAACAATTATTCGACACACAGATTTAATTATGTATGTTGAATTGAAAGGAAAAAAACAATGAGTACATTTTTAACACTATTAATCTTTTCTGGAATTCTATTTGTAATTAAAGGTTGTATTATTGTTGAACAACAAGAAGTTATGATTATCCAACGTCTCGGTAAATACAAAGAAACATTAACTGCTGGATTAAACTTTATCTTTCCTTTTATCGATTCCCCTAAAACAATTTATCGCAAAGTAACAGTAAATTATCCTGACGGAAGAACAACATCATATATGCAAAAAACAACTCGCATAGATTTACGTGAAACAGTTTGCGATTTTCCACGTCAAAGTGTGATTACCAAAGATAACGTATCAATCTCAATAAATGCAGTATTATACTTCCAAATCATCAACCCAGAAAAATCTGTATATGGCGTTGAGAACCTTTATGAAGCAATTGAAAAATTAACTCAAACAACTCTACGTCAACTTATCGGTAAAATGGAATTACAAGAAACATTAACCTCACGTGATAAGATAAATATTGAACTAAGAGAAATCTTAGATAGCGCATCTGATAAATGGGGCGTAAAAGTAAATCGTATTGAACTTCAAGACATAACACCTCCATCTGATATTCAATCAGCCATGGATAAACAAATGAAGGCAGAACGTGAGAAACGTGCTATGATATATGAAGCAGAAGGTGAAAAAGAAGCTTCAATCCGCATTGCAGAAGGTAAGAAAGAAGCTGCCATCCGTCAAGCAGAAGGTGAAAAAGAATCAGCTATCTTAAAAGCTGAAGGTATCGCTCAAGCAAGAATGGTAGAAGCCGAAGCAGAAAAAGAAGCAATCAATCGTATTATTGAAGCTCTATCAACCAAAGGACAAGCCGATAAATATCTTATCGCCATGAAGTATCTTGAAACAATGAAAGAAATGACATCAGGACAAGATAATAAGATTGTTTACATGCCTTATGAAGCAAGCGCTGTTTTAAGCTCTGTTGACGGCATAAGAGAAATGTTAACAACCAAAAAAGGTGCTTAATTTATACAAACATAGCCCCATACCAAACATGGGGCTTTTATGAAAGAAACTAAAATGCTTATATTGTTAACAATCACACTTGCTATTCTAAAATACCTTGCATTAGCAGTTGTTGGCCTCTTCTTCTTTGAAGATTTAGAATTAACCAAAAATGTTGGGGGAACTATTTATACCGCATACTTAACTTTAGGTGTTCTGACTTTCTTGTCCCTCTTATTTTTTATATTAGGAAAACGTCTACTCTGGTTAATACTATTTATTGGTTTTGGTACATCATATTTAAGCATGTATAATCAGGCTCCACAAATTAAAGATATACACCAAAAACATGATCTTAAAAGTCGATATTTTAAAGATACAGGCACATTCTTTAATCGTATTGGTGATGTATGGCAAATAATAACAAAAAAAGAATAACTCGATAATATCATAAAATAAAACCCCTCTACAAAGAGGGATTTTTTTTATTCATCATTTAATTATCAGAAAACTTCACTTCATATGCGTCTCTAGCTTCTTCTATAAGCTTTTTAGCCTCATCAGGTCCTAAAAAGCTCTCAATAGTCACCTGTTTTTTCTCTAAAACTTTATAATCTTCAAAAAAGCGCTTCAAAATTCTCAAAATATGAGGAGGAAGTTGAGATATATCTGTATAACCATTATACTCTGGATCATCTTCATGAATAGCAATAATCTTATCATCTGCCTCACCACAATCAATCATCTTCATCACACCAATAGGACGAGCTCTCATAATTGACAATGGATAGATAGATTCTTGACCTAAAACCAAAATATCTAAAGGATCATTATCATCGCAATATGTCTGCGGTATAAAGCCATAGTTTGCAGGATAGTGCACTGCAGAATATAAGATACGATCTACCTTAACTAGACCACTCTCTTTATCCAATTCGTACTTAACTTGAGAGCCTTTTGGTACTTCGATAATCGCAGGAATTATATCAGGAAACTGCGAATAATGATTTACTTGATGCCATGGATGCACGATATTTCCCCTTTAAAAATTGACCATGCATTGTTTTAGACAAACAAAACCACTTTGTCAAGCAAAGATTATCAAAAAAATATTTGCTATATCGCAAAAATTATGTTAGAATAAATCATCTTGTTTTAAAAGCGGAGATGACAATGAAAACATATCGCCTTAATCAATTTACAAAACACTCTCCAGAAGATATGGAGCGCATTCAAAAAACTTGTGATAGAGAAGATTTAGAATATATAGAGCTATATGAAGATAAGCTCCTTTCTGTAATGAAGAAAGGTGAACTTACAGATTTAAAAGAAAATTACACAAATACTATGCAAAAATTCCGCTTTCTATGCAATGCCATAGTTCAAGGCTTTTCAACAAAATCTAATCCAGGTTTCCCAGAGCACATCTACAACATAGACCTTACAGATGGCTCCATAGAAACAGATAGAAACGGACGTAAAATTAGCTATTCAACAGAAGGCATCGCTCCTTGCACAACATCTATGCTACATTACATCAACAAAAATTGTAATGATGTTTATGTAATCATCCCTCCCATCAAAAGTATTATTCGTTCTCTTGAGAAAATTTTTGATGAACGACTAGAAGAAAGGGAAGAAAAAAGAAATGAAGAAATGTCAAAATTTGAAAAAGATTGTTACGAAGATGAGCCTGAACTTCCTTTAACATACTCTACCGAAAACAAAAAATTTACACTAAATACAGAAGGTTCTGGTTGCCACCTCAAACAACTAATTCAAGAAAAAAGAAATGCAAAACAAACTAAAGATGCTCTTGTTAACTATGCCAAAGAAGGTTGTTTACCTAGAGATATTTATCGTTTAACAGTAACGGCAACATATCCTGAAGAGCTTGAAGAACTAATAACAAATCTTGAAGAAAATTTCCCTTCTTATATTAAGTTTGAGGAAGGTGAGCGCAATCTTTATAAAGAAAAATTGAGTAAAAATAAACGTATTTATTTTGATATTAAAAAAAGCGCAACAATAACCATACCAAACACTAATATAAGCTTTACAATAGAATTTCAATTCAAACAAACAAATATGTTCTTTGCCCATATTCGCTCACATAAAGTATATGAAGAATATCGCAAACTAGAAGCTCAATACAAAAAGCAATGCGAATTATACCAAAAGAAAAAAACAACTGAAGCCAAAAAGAAAATGATTCAGCTAAAAAAACAATGTGAAGAAAAAAAGGCTTTATGCGTAAAAATTCACCGTAACGCTGTTCACCAAAGTAACATGTACCTCATGAACAAAATATTATGGATAGACGATAATGCTAGAGGTCTACATCGTTTACCTTGTGATGAAGATGGACGTTATGAAAAATCAATAGAAACACTACGTAAAAACTATATCGTAGAAGATTATATTCCATTTGATGGTGCTACCCAATTCACCACAGATGATGACGAATATCTAAACAAAACCTATTACTTAAAGATGATGGGAATATTACCTGAAAGCTTTGATGAATTAGGTAAAAATGCTAAAGAGAAAGTTTCTAAAACTTGGTCTACATTAACAGATGCAGATATCAAAAACTTTGATCGCATTACTAGTACCGCAATCAAATACCAAGATGAAATAAGAGACATTCAAAAAAAGCGCCATATGATGGATGATAATGCAATTCTACATGCTATGGCTGAACATATTCGCTCTTAAAAAGGAGTTATATAATGACTAAAATAAAGTATGCAATATTTGACGTAGGGCAAGTAATATATCCTTACTCATTAAATCCACTATGTGAGTTAATGAAAGAGCATACAACAGAGGAGAATATCTACAACAACAAACATTCTCCTAAAGAGTATGATTACAAACCTTATATGAAAGGAGAAATGTCTGACATAAAATTTGCTAAAGAGCTATGTTTTTTCTGTAGAGTACCTTATAGCGATGATATGTTTCAAAAAATCAACCAAGCCTTACACGAAGGATGTGGTCCTCGATTCGAAGAAACAAAAAAAGCAATGGACATACTAAAAAAGAATAATATAGAAATTTGCTTATTATCAAATGCCCTACCTCTCTTAGCCGATACAGGAAATGATATTACCAACCCCGAATACTCATTTACTTCATATAAATTAGGGTTATTAAAACCTGACCCACTTATTTATCAAACTGTCCAACAAAAATTAGGTGTAGAGTTTAATCAGCTTATATTCATAGATGATAAAGAAAAAAACGTCCTCTCAGCCCAAAATTTAGGCATACACGGCATTGTTTATAAAAAAGAAACAATCGTAAAAAACATATCACAATACATTAATAACACACCAACTTTTGATATAAGTGATAATTTTTGTAAATAATACTTTTTAATTGACTAATAGTTTATCATAAAATAAAATCCTCTCATACAAATTAAACATTGTATGAAGCTATATTATACTAGTTTTTACCTTATAAAAATACGCCTTTTTGCTACATTGTTTTAGTAGTTTTTTATTTGGAGAAACCTAACTACAGGGAATTGCCATGATTGATATATCAGTTATACTCACAGTTCAAACTGAAAAAAATATTGATAAAACCATAGACAGCATATTATCTCAAAACTTTAAAAATTTTGAAATCATATGTATAAATACAACTGAAGATACCAATGTATTGCAAACTCTAAATTTTTACAAGGAAAAGGATAATCGCATAAATATATTAAACACTACTTCAAACAATTTAGAGCAAACACTTTCCCAAACAATAAAAGAATTAAAAGGAAAATATGTATCTTTTATAAATAATGAAGACTACATATCTGAAGACTTTTATCAAAAATTATATACTGCTGCAAAAGAGCAAACAGACGTAGTCGTTGAATGCACAAATTTGCAAAATAAATATAGCAAAAATTCAGATACCTTACTAAACAAACTGATTTCAATATCTCTTTTACACAAAAACTATAAAACAAATATACCAGGCTTCCAAACTTTTGAAAAATCATTATTAAAACAGGTTTTATTTTACTACCCACAGACAATTTACGCAAATGAAGGAGTTTGTGTTAAAAATAGTAAAGACATACTTCTAACTCAAAAAAAAGATGATGTTTTAATATCTCTAACATCTTTCCCTGCACGTATAAAAATTGTACATAAAACCATCGAAACATTACTAAATCAAACTCTAAAAGCTGATAAGGTAATTTTATGGCTAGCAGAAAGTCAATTTCCCAATAAAGAAAAAGACCTACCAAACAAACTACTGTCTTTAACTAAAAAAGGTTTATCTATAAACTGGTATCATAAAGACATTAGATCATATAAAAAACTAATACCTACTCTAATAGAATATCCTAATGCTACTATTATTACATCTGATGATGATATTTTATACGATAGCAAATGGTTAGAAACATTATACTTACCATATATTATAAACCAAACTCAAACCATATATTGTCATCGAGCTCATCAAATACTATTTGATGAAAATAATGAGATAAAAAAATACACTGACTGGAATTTTAATATCAGCAGCGATACATCTAGTTATAACTTACTATTTACAGGCGTTGGAGGGGTGTTATATCCACCACACTCTTTACACAAAGATACAACAAACGAAAATCTATTTACTTCCCTATGCCCTCACGCAGATGATTTATGGTTTTGGGCAATGGCTCTTCTTAATCACACAAAAATACAACCAATCAACGTTTATAAAAGCAAGCTAAAAACCATCCTTGGCAGCCAAACAACTGCACTCTGTCATGACAACGTTAGAAATGGAAGAAATGATATACAATTAAATAATCTTCTAAGTCATTATTCTGAAATATATGAACTATTAGACCATAATTTACCTTCGCTTGAGAAAAAACGTAAATATAAAACAATAAACATCTTAGGCTTTAAAATTAAGATTAAAACAGGAATAAAACCTCTAAAGATAATCAAAAACTATTTCGTAAAATAGCTACCCTTCTGCATTGGCATACTGTTTGTTTCCTGCTTTTCAGATGACATATCTAAGTCATTAATTCCTTTTTTATCCATAAATCCGCTCAAAGTCTTATCACTTTGGATATACTCATCTATAGACTTAAAACCACCTTGTTTCATACAAGCTTGAACAATACTGCACTCAGATAGAGCTTTTTTACTAACCTTATCTTGACACACTACATTATGAAACTCTTGTACCTGCTCTTTGCTAAAATCAGGTTTCTCAGTAAATACCCAAGTTAACTTCAAAATATCTTTATCAGACGATGGAATTCTAGCTGGATTTAATGCATACTCTTTAAGTTTTTCATATGTCTCAGGCATCATATAAGTCATCGCACCGCCCTTAATTTGCCTTTGCATATCAAAATCTGATTTTCTAGCTCCATTGATAGAGCTAACTGTATGCCCAATCTTAGAACGAGCATAGTTATATACATCAAAAGCCAACTTTGCATGCTTAGGATGTTCTTTCATAATTTTCAACAACGCAAACACATCGCATTTGCGCTCATCATTTGTACCACACGCAGCATGAATAGCCTCATGATACAAACCTCTTTTAAGCATAATCGCATTCCATTCTTCCTTAGATATTCCAGAAGCATTTACCTTAGACAACAACTCATCTGTACCTCTCGGCATTTCTGCTTTAATTTCAGGAAGAGAAATAATCTGCATATCTCCCACATGTCTATCTTTAAAATTGGTGTTACCTACTATTTCATCATAAACACCATATTTTTCACCACCATAAAATAACTTACGAGCAGGACCACCTGGCCATAATATATCATCTGCATTTTTTTCATAAGAAAAATCTTGCCCATTCTTTTGCAAGAAATCAAAAACAACCATAGCTTTTACATCTACCTCATCCATATCAGGATGCAAAATTTTGCTTCTTCTCAAAGCAATATCAAACTGTTTAGCATTCGCTACCACAATATTACCTTTTATAGGATTATCTGGATCTCGTTCATTCACACCTTTATTATATAAATCATCTTCTGTTGACTGAAGCAAAATACCAGTATAAGACTTATACATACCATATAAATCTTTTCCAAAATCTTTATATTTAGCTATAAACTCATTATAATCCATATCTTACCTCCGATAATGCATCATAACATATTTTTATAAAATTGTCAATCCAAAGCACCAATATTGCCGATTCGCATCAGAAAATACAAGGTTTTCAAGCCATAAAAAAAAGAACCGCTACAAAACGGTTCTTTTTAATCTTAACACTTAGAATATCTTAAAAATGTTCATCACATTTTCTGATTAATTCTTCAATATTCTCAGGTGGCCATCCTGGAGTATCCATGCCTAAGTGAATACCCATCTTAGAAAGAACTTCTTTGATTTCGTTCAAAGATTTTCTACCAAAGTTAGGTGTTCTAAGCATTTCTGCCTCAGTTTTTTGTACCAAATCACCAATATAAACAATATTGTCATTCTTCAAGCAGTTTGCAGAACGAACTGATAACTCAAGTTCGTCAACTTTACGAAGAAGATTTCTATCAAATGGAAGCTCTTCTTTAATATCTTCTGCATCGCTTTCTGGCTCATCAAAGTTAATGAAAGGCTTCAATTGGTCTTGTAAGATTCTAGCAGACAAAGCTACTGCATCTTCTGGAGTTAACACACCATTAGTTTCAACAACCATTGTCAACTTGTCATAATCTGTGTTTTGACCAACACGAGTCTTATCAACTTTGTAAGATACTTTTCTTACTGGAGAATAAATCGCATCAACTGCAATCACACCAATTGGTGCATCTGCAGATTTGTTTTGAACAGCTGGCACATAACCTTTACCTGTACCAACAGTCAATTCCATAGCGATTCTTGCACCAGCATCCAATGTACAGATAACATGATCAGGGTTCATAATTTCAACATCATGACCTGTTTCAATCATACCAGCTGTAACAACCATTGGACCTTCAGCCTTTAAGCGCATAGTTTTCTGCCCTTCAGAATGAACAGCAACTGCTAAACCTTTAATATTCAAGATAACATCAGTAACATCTTCGCGTACGCCTTCAATAATAGAAAACTCATGCAATACACCGTCAATTTTTACCGCTGTAACTGCACCGCCTTGTAAAGAAGATAATAAAACTCTTCTTAAAGCGTTACCCAGAGTTAAACCAAAACCTCTCTCTAAAGGCTCTACAACTATCTTAGCAACATTCCTGCCTTCGCCTGGAACAACCCCGAGATTAGTTGGTTTTATAAGTTCTTGCCAATTCTTCTGAATCACTGGAATACCCTCTTAACTAGTTTATACGCTACACTAAAAATAGGCAGAGGGAAAGAAAAAACTTCCCTCTACTTAAAACTTAAAAATTAAACTCTGCGGCGTTTTCTTAAACGGCAGCCGTTATGTGGAATAGGAGTTACATCACGAATAGATGTGATTGTAAAACCGATCACTTGTAATGCTCTAATTGCAGATTCGCGACCAGAACCAGGACCTTTAACTTCCACTTCCAAAGTTTTCATACCGTTTTCTTGAGCTTTCTTTCCTGCTTCTTCAGCGGCAATTTGAGCAGCATAAGGAGTAGATTTACGAGAACCTTTAAAACCTTGTGCACCAGCTGTAGACCAAGAAACTGTATTACCTTGTGCATCTGTAATTGTTACTCTAGTATTGTTAAATGTAGAATTGATATGAGCAACACCAGATGTGATGTTTTTCTTTTCTTTTCTTTTAATAACTGTTTTTGCCATCGCTACCTCACCTTACTTCTTCTTATTAGCCACGGTCTTGCGTTTACCCTTACGAGTTCTCGCATTTTGTTTAGTACTTTGACCGCGAACAGGCAAACCTTTACGATGACGAAGACCACGGTAACAACCTAAGTCCATCAAACGTTTGATATTAACGCCTACTTCACGACGAAGTTCACCTTCAACGAGGTATTCTCTGTCAATAACATCACGAACTTTAGCGATATCTTCGTCAGACAATTCATGTACACGACGAATACCTTCTACGCCCGCTTTTGCACAGATAACCTGTGCTGTTTCTCTACCAATGCCATAGATAGAGGTCAAAGCAATCTCTAATTTCTTGGCAGTTGGGATATTTACACCAGCTATACGAGCCAAATTAACTCTCCATTATAAAATATTAAACCATTCAAAAAGTTGATCACCACTTTTCAAAATTAATGCGGATTATAGGGCATAAATTATTAGAGTCAACAATTCTTTTAAAAAAAATACAAATTTTTTAGTTTTTTTAACAAATTATTTTAACATCATCACAAAAATTTTCTAAAAAATTATCATAAATATTCAAATTTTACATCTTTTTTTACTCCATTTTTGCCCCATTATTTCACAAAAAACTCCACAAAGTAAATATTCATAAAAAAACATATAAAAAAAAGCGCCACATAAACTGTAGCGCTTATTTTCTCTAGATAATATTATTATCTCTTTTTCTTGCTAACCAACGCTGCCTTTTTCAACAAGCCCTCATATTGATAAACAATCAAGTGAGATTGAACTTGAGTAATAAAGTCTAAAGTAACTTGTACCACGATGAGCAATGTTGTACCACCCAACACGAATGGAACAGAAAGTTTAGCAATCAAAATTTCTGGCAAAATACAAAGAGCTGCCAAATACAAAGAACCTAATACTGTTAATCTTGTAACAACATAGTCCAAATATTCAGCTGTATTTTTACCAGGTCTAATACCAGCAATAAAGCCACCATGTTTCTTCAAGTTTTCAGCAGTTTCTTCAGGATTCACTACAACAGCTGTGTAGAAAAATGCAAAGAAAATAATCAAAGAAGCATACAACACCAAATAAACAGGTTGACCATGACCTAAATAACGGCTCAATGTTTGCACCCATTCAGGACCATTATTTGACCAAATGTTAGCTACTGTTACAGGCAATAATAACAAAGCACTTGCAAAGATTGGAGGAATAACACCAGTTGGATTAACCTTTAAAGGTAAGTGAGAGCTTTCTGCAGAAGAAACCCTCAAACCAACTTGACGCTTTGGATATTGAACCAAAATTCTGCGTTGAGCCATTTCTACCTTCAAGATGATGTATACCAAAGCAATACTCATAACAAACAAGCTCAAAATTACTAATGGAGACATAGAACCAATACGACCTAACTCTAAAGTTTGAGCAATTGCAGGAGGAATATTAGCAATAATACCAACAGTAATGATTAAAGAAGAACCATTACCAACACCACGAGAAGTAATTTGTTCACCCAACCATACAATAAACATTGTACCACCAACCAAAGAGATGATTGTAGAAAATACAAATGTATAAGGAGCGATAATTACTGCACTACTACCATCAGCATTAGATAAACTCATCAAACCAAATGCAATACCATAACCTTGAACAATAGTAATTAATACTGTTAACAATTTTGTATAGTG
>JAZQTW010000027.1:0-7116 GCA_045630985.1 Alphaproteobacteria bacterium | reverse complement strand
TATGGTTTTAGTTTTTGTGAGTATTTTATATTTCAAGATGTATGACTTTTTCTATATTTATCCAGTATTAAAATCACAAAAAGTGAGTTTTGAGAAAAATACAAAAGTTTCTAAGTCGGATATTATTGATGAAAATAAAGGAGAAGCTAATGTTAATTAAAGATAAGGATATTTTGATTGAAGAGACTGCCTCTGCAAAATCTATTGATAAAGAATTAAATGCTCAAAGACGAAAAGAATATAAAGCACATATGCATGAAGCTTGGGGAGATGCTTTTGATTATTTTTTAATAGATATTACTAGTAAATACCTTGAGTTTAGAGGAAGAGCTACTCGTTTAGAGTTTTGGGGCTTCTCTGTTGCTACATTAATAGTATTTTATTGCTTATATGGGTTAGGTGTTTATATTGATATGAAAATGTTGCCTTATTACTATTTAATGTCTACTGCTATTCCTACACTTGCTGTTATGTGCAGACGTATGCATGATGTTAATCGTAGTGCTTTGTGGCATTTAGGTTTAGAGATTTTATTAATTTTATTGACCATATTTTTGGGTACTATACCTTGTATTTTAGCTTTAGGTTGGAGTGTTTATTTAATAATTCTATTTTCAAAACCATCAGATTTAACAGAAGGAATTTATGGTGATCCAAATGATGAAGATGAAATTTATGGTTTTGATAATGTAAAGATTATCAATAAATTTCGCTTTTTGGCTTTGTGTATGTTGTTTTTGGCTATAGGTTATGGATTGCTTGAATTTAATAGTTGGAATAGAAATGTGCAGCAAAATATTGTTGTTGAAGATATCATGGAGACATTATCTAATAAAGCTGTAGAAAGAGGATTTAATGCAGATGAAATTAATTTTGCGATGGCTACAATGCGTAAGACCTTAAAGAAATTAAATGGGCAAGAAGTTTCTGAGGATGAATTGCTAAAATATATTGAGGAAGCGCTTAGTGTTATCAGAAAGGAAAAAGCTCCAAATTAATGGAGCTTTTTATTTAGTTCTTTTGCTTTTTATTTTTTATATTTTCCTTTTCTAAGTTTTTTAATATTTCTTCATATGGATCAACAATTTTGGAATTGATACCGTATGGTGTAAATGTGGATGTTTTTGATATTTCCACCTTGTGGGCTGGAATTCCAATTACTGTGGTATTTGCGCTAACATCTTTTACAACAGTAGCATTAGCGCCAATTTTAGCATTTGCTCCTACAGTTATAGGTCCTAAGATTTGAGCACCTGAACCAATTACCACATTGTTTTCGATTGTTGGGTGACGTTTTCCATCTTTGTTATTATAAGATTTTGTTCCACCTAAAGTTACACCATGATACATTGTAACATTGTCGCCTATTATGGCTGTTTCACCAATAACTATTCCCATGCCGTGGTCTATAAAAAAGTTTTTACCAATTGTTGCTCCAGGATGAATTTCTACTCCAGTTAAAAAACGAGCAAACTGTGAGATTATTCTAGCACTTAGTCTCCAGTTATATTGCCAGAGCTTATTGGATAAGCGGTAAAAAAGTATGCTGTGATACCCTGGCGAGCACAAAAAAGCCTCTAAACGGCTTGATGTTGCTGGGTCTTTGGCTATAATTGTATCGAGATCACTAAGAAATTGCTTGAATTTTGTTTTCATATCTGCTATAATCCTCTCCAGTATTAAGAACTAATTAATAAATCTTAGTGTAAATATATATTCGATTGTTTGTTAAATCAAGTTAAAAAGAGTACAATATGGAAGAAGTTATAATAAATGGACATGCTGGTAGACTTGAAGGTCGTTATCATAGAGGTAAGCGTCCTGATGCTCCAGTGGCTTTAATTTTACATCCACATCCTCAATATGGTGGCACTATGAATAATAAAGTTGCTTATGCTTTATTTACTTGCTTTAAGGATTTGGGTTTTTCTGTTTTACGCTTTAATTTTAGAGGCGTTGGTCGTTCTCAAGGACAGTTTGAAGATGGTCCAGGTGAATTATCTGATGCAACAATGGCTTTGGATTGGCTTCAAGCAAATAATCCAGATGCTCGTCAATGTTGGATTGCTGGTTATTCTTTTGGTTCTTGGATTGGTTTACAATTATTAATGCGCCGTCCTGATATTAATAATTTTGTTGCAGTATCTCCTCCTGCGAATGAGAAAGATTTTACATTCTTAGCACCTTGCCCTACTTCTGGTCTTATTATTCAAGGTGGTAAGGATGATATTGGTAATCCTAAACTTGTTGAAGATATGGCTTTTAAACTAAACAATCAACGTCATATTGATGTAGATTTTGCCATGATTGAAGATGGTGATCATATGTATAATGGTCATTTAGTTGATCTTTATAAAATTGTTGGTAATTATGTTATAAGTGCTTTACAGAAAAAAGCTCCTGCTAAGAAACGTCGTGGTCGTCGTAAAAAATCTGAAATTGCTGAACAGCTTATGTTGGAGGGTCAAGTTGCAGATGATGCTGATGACGATTTACTAGATGATGAAGAAGATGATTTTGATGATGACTTCATTGATGATGGTGATGACGATTTTGAAGATGAAGATTGATTTTGTTTAGATCGTTTTTATGAGGGGTAGATTAATTTCTACCTCTTTTTTTATTTATTCCATAATCTATTTTTTTCAGGATTATGGTAAACTATTCCTTCGCTTATATTGATATAGCCACCTGATTGTAGAGGTATGTCATTATTATTGTAAGTAACTTTACCGCTAGTAAATTCTATTTTGTTTTTGTATGTACATTTATCTTTATTGCAAACTATAGTTTCTTCTAATGGTTGGTGTTTAGCATTACCAGTCCATATTTTGGTTAAAAATTTATTTTTTTGATATTGGCTTGGAATTAATTTATTTTGAGAATTTCTAAAAGCATAAGTAGAGCCAGTTTCATCAAATATAAAGTCAGGTTTTGATATAGTTAGAATGCTAATTAAGCCTATTACAATACATAATATCCCCCAATAGCGCCATTTGGATTGCCATATGCATAACCATAAAAAGCCGAATGTGATAAGGAATATTCCCCACTCTGGCATTAATCCAAGTGCTTCACCTGTATGTGCTCCTGGTATTGATGATACGAATGAAGTTATTTTGTTTATCAAATCAACACTATAATTTAGAGGAATAATACAATAGCTAGATATCCCAAGAGGAAGGCTAATTAAGAATAGTAACAAACTTGGCATTACGAAAAAGGCAATAACAGGACCGGCTAATAGATTACCTATGCTTGTGTAAATTGATACTTGTTGAAAATAGTAAAAACTGTATGGCATTGTCATTATTGTGGCTACTAAATCAGTTATGATAACACCTAATAGATATGCGCCAAATTTACCTGCAAATGAGCGTGCTTTTAACCAATCGTGTAAGCGTGTTGCATTGCTTTCATAAAAGGATACTAATCCGAGAACTGCTGAAAATGACATTAAAAATCCGGGGGTGACTACCGCTTCTGGGCTTATTATCGTTACTATAATTATAGCAAAGGCCCAAAGTCTTAGAGATATGGCTCGTCGGTTTAGCAAAACCCCTAGTAATATTATCATTGTCATGACGAATGCACGCACACATGATATGCTTTGTCCGGAGATTAGGAAATACATTGTGGTGAAAAGTATTGATACGATTGCGGCGGGCTTTCTTAAGTCATATCTCCCCTCGCCTAATGGGAATAAGAATGTGCGAATTAAGAAGAACACCAAGAGTGCAATCATTCCCATGTGCATTCCTGATATAGCTAAGAAGTGAGCTAGACCTGAGGTACGATAATTGTCTGATAACTCTTTAGAGATATAACTTTTATCACCAATTGTTAATGCTGTGATTATTGATCCTTCATCTTTGGGGGAATTTTCTTGAATTATATTTTTTATGTAATTACGTATTTTTATGATTAGAGAGGTAGTTTTCCTTGGAGATTGTTCGCAATCTTTTTCAAATATTGGTCCTATGCTATAACCTGTTGCGCTTATACCTTTATAGAAGTTTGCTCGTTCAAAATTATAATTACCGATGGGATTTGGGGTATATTTTTGTGGCAATTTAGCGACTAATTCAACACATTTACCAGCTTTTAGCCAATCTGGAGCATAAGTTGCACTTATTCTGAAGTCGCCTTTTAGCTCTCTTTCAAAGTTGTTTACATCTGTTAGGTGTAAGCGTGGGCGTTGGCTTGAATTATAATCGAGATTTTTGACATAGCCATTAATATACATAACTTCAGGTAAGTCTTTTTCTAGATTATTTAAGCGATGCATAGCGTCTGCTTTAGCGATGCTTAAGCCTAGCATAAACATTGCTACATAGGTTAGAATTTTAAAGTATACTTCTTTTTGTCGTGTGAGGTATAAAAGCACTAAAACGGCTTCAAAAAGACCTACTATTACCCATGATGATAATTCTATTGGTAAAGCAAAGTAGAAGGCTGAACCTAGGGCGAAGCATACTGCGTACCAAATAATTAAGCTTTCTGATTCGTTTTGATAGTTTTCAGAAAGATATAATTTGAGGCGTAGTAGTTGCTTTCTTATCCACCACATAAAATTATCCTTTAATTAATTTTAAGATAATATCTGTTGCTTTTTGGCTTGGTTTTAGCTTACCCATACCGAGTGCTTGGCGTAATTTTTCAAATTCTTCAATTTCTCGGTTATAGATATCGCCTTTATTTAATAGTTCTTTTGCGTGGTTGTAGATGTTTTCTGTATTACAATCTTCTTGTAAAAGCTCGGGAACGATTAGCTTATCTAATATTATGTTAGTTAGATTTACATATTTGATATTAGCTATACGTCTTATTAGCCATGCTGTTAGCTTTGGTGCTTTATATGCGATTAGATGAGGAACGCCAACAAGGGCTAACTCTAATGCAACTGTACCTGATGCGGCTATTGCAACACAAGCTGACTGAACGGCTGAATAGCGTTCTTCTTGAGTGTTGATGATTAAAATATCAGAACCATGTTGCTCAACAATTTCTCTTACTCGTTTTTCTACAGTTTTAACAGTTGGTAAAACTAGTTGCAATTCAGGGTGTTCTTTTTTAATTCTATCAGCAACTTCTAAGAATGTTGGAAGTAGGTTTGCAACCTCGTTATGGCGAGACCCTGGTAGGATTAAGGCTATATTTTTGCCATTTTGTGGGAGGTTGTATTTCTCTAAGAATGATTTTGGGTCGGCGTTTACCATTGAGCTTTCAACGGCAGGATGTCCTACGCATTCTGTTGGCAAGTTGTATGGTGTGAAATATTTTGGTTCGTTTGGAAATAGAGTTAATAGGTGGTCTATGTATTTATACATAGTTTTTGCTCTACCCTTTTTCCAAGCCCAAACTTGTGGAGCGACATAGTGGATTTGCTTAACCTTGATGCCACGTTTTCTGATTGCTTTGTGGACACGGGCGGAGAAGCTCCAGCTATCTATTGTGATTACGATATCTGGTTTTTTAGCTTGTATATCGTCTACTGTGTTTTTGATATGACGAAGTACCTTTGGGATACTTGGGATTACCTCTACCAAGCCCATAATAGCTAAGTCTGAGATATCAAAAAGGGATTTCATGCCCTCTTTTTCCATATTATCACCTCATACGCCGGCAAATTGGATGTTATTATCACGTTCTTTGATTGCGCGCATTAGACGTGCGCCAATCATATCGCCAGAAGGTTCGCCTGCAATTAGATATATTAGCATATGTCATACTCCGTTGGGGTTATACCTTTAATGAACATTTTGTATTTATTTGCGAGTTTTAATACCTCTTCTTCATTTACGATTAGAGTGTTGCCGGTGTGGACAGCAATACCTCTAAAGCCTGATTTGTGAGCGTTTTCTATAGTTTTAGGGCCGATTGTTGGGAGGTCTATACGCATATCTTGTTGTGGTTTGCGTAGTTTTACCAATATTGGAGCTTTACCTTTGCGTTTATAGTCTGCACAGCGTTGGATAAGCTTGTCTGTGCCCTCTATTCCCTCTACTCCTAGTACTAAGCCTTGTTGGATTACTACAGATTGTCCGACGTCTAGACGGCCGAGGTTGTATGCAACTTCTATGCCACGACGGATATCTTCTTCATCTTCTTCTGATGGTTTGGTTTTGGTTAAAACGCCGGAGTGCGCCAATAAATCTGGCACAACTTCTTGTACGCCAACAACCTTCATCCCCTCGCCTTCAATTTCTTTAACAACAGCACGTAAGAGACCATCATCCCCCAGAGCTTTAGCACCAAGTTTAGCAAAGAATGCAGTTGTTCTAAGGTCTGGCACAAGGTCTGCTAATGTTGGGCGTTTGATAGTGCCGATTAAAACGATTTCTTTTACTTCTTCGTCTTTGAAATATTTGAAACCGGTGCCTGCTTGACCAAGACGTATCCATTTATGATTTACATCTGGAGTGAAATAATCTGGGTTTGCATTATCTTTTATGGCTAAGACAAAGTATGGACGATTATGTTCTTTGCACCAGTCTATGAGGCGCTTGGGGAGAGATTCACCACCGGCGATAATGCCGAGTTTGCGCATGGGCCTTTCTGCAATTTGGGGATTGGTTGGGGTTGAAGAAGTGTTTTTTGCCATAATAACAACCTTATTTTAGATTAAAGATGTGAGGATGGTAGCATAAGAAAAAATTTTATGCAAAATATTAAAAAATATTATTGACAACTATTTTTTTTGGGGTTATACGTTAGTTCGTTGTTTAAGCAACGGTATGTATCGCGAGGTAGAGCAGCCCGGTAGCTCGTCAGGCTCATAACCTGAAGGTCGTTGGTTCAAATCCTTCCCTCGCAACCAACTGAAGAAAACCCTATCCTAGTGATGGGGTTTTATTTTGTTTATTACCGAAGAAGATTGAAGCAACGAGGGAGTTGGTTTGCTACAACAAAAAAGACACCGAAGTGCCTTGTGGGTTATTTTTTCTTTCTTTTGAGTTTTATTTTAATACTATATACAGGCATGATGACGCTGATTTGGGGCATTAGTTCTCTCCCCTCGCGTGGAAAAGTGTTGATGATATGCGGGTTTGTGATATCACTTTGTATATAATCCTTTTAAGTATCTGTTTATTTTTAATATATGGATGGTGTAAT
>JAZQTW010000026.1:0-18142 GCA_045630985.1 Alphaproteobacteria bacterium | reverse complement strand
CTTTACTAAAAAACTACGAAAATCAACAAGGTATTCCTAATATAATCTTAAACGATGGAGATTATTGTGTAATAGAAGCAGATGAAAGCGATGGCTCAATAGAAAAATATACTCCTTATATTTCTGTTATTAACAATATCTCTCTAGACCATAAATCAATTGATGAACTTAAACAATTATTTGGTGATTTTGCTAAAAAAGCTAAAAAAGGAGCAATTATCAATAAGGACTGTCTAAACAGTAAAGAACTCACATCTCTTAATCCAACAACACTAACTTTTAGCATCTCCGATTCTTCGGCAGATTTCTTTGCAGAAAACATAACTGCCATTCAAAATGGTACATCATATACATTCAACAGCAAAAAATACAAATTAAACCTCATCGGCAAGTTTAATGTATCAAATGCAATGTGTGCTGTTGCATGTTGTTCTTTATTAGGAATAAAACCAGAGGACTCTTGCTCTTTCTTAGAATCATTCCTTGGTACAAAAAGAAGATTAGAAGTATTGGGTCATACAAATAACATCACAGTAATTGATGACTTTGCACACAACCCAGACAAAGTAAATGCTTCCATGTCGGCACTAAAAAGTTATGCCGGAAGATTAATCCTAATGTTCCAACCTCATGGTTTTTCTCCCATGCGTTTAATGGGAAAAGAAATTATTGAAAGCTTTGCTAAGCACATGGGCAAAGAAGATATTTTACTTATTCCAGAAATTTTCTTTGCTGGAGGAACTGTAAAAAGAGATATATCATCTCTTGATTTAGTAAACCATGCAACATCACTTGGGGCAAATGCAAAATTTTTCCAAACTAGAGATGAATTAAAACAACACATCCTAGAAATAGCTCAACCCAACGATCGCATTGTACTAATGGGTGCTAGAGATAATACTATAACCGATATGGGATTTGAATTATTGGAGAAATTAAAATGAGCATACTAAAAAAAGGTGATAAAATTGGAATAATCGCTCCTTCTATTGGATTGAACGATAAAGATATAACTCCAACTATAAATTATTTCAAAAATATCGGATTAACTCCTGTATTTGCAAAAAACTTAAGTAAGAACTACCGTTATATGGCTGGAACAGATAAAGAGCGTGCAGATAATATCAACAAATTATTCAAAGATGATTCCATAAAAGCCTTATTTTGTTTACGTGGCGGCGCTGGAGCTACCCGAATGTTAGACTTGCTTGACTACGATTTAATAAAACAAAATAAAAAACCTGTATTTGGATTAAGCGATTCCACTGCTTTGCAAAATGCACTTATAACTAAAACAAACAACCCTAGCTATACTGGTTTTTTACCTTTATACGACTTGGAAGACAAAATAAATAAAACCTTAGATACAGCACTTCAAAACACTCTATTCAACAATCATCAAACAATCACTTCTGGAAATTGCTTAAAAAAAGGAGAGTGTAAAGGAAAGATTATTGGTGGTTGTTTAAGTGTACTAACCTATCTTTGTGGAACACAATATTTCCCAAACTTATCTGGAAAAATTTTACTTCTAGAAGATATTGGTGAAAAAACATACAAAATAGATTTAATGCTAAATCAATTAAAACAACAAAAGAATTTTAACAAGCTAAAAGCAATCATTATAGGACAATTTCATAACTGTATTATTTCAGATAAAGAAGATGGAACAATTGAAGATTGCATAAAAGATTTCACAAAAGGACTAGATATACCAATTATAACAAATTTTGCTTATGGTCATATAAAAGAAAGATATGTAGTGCCACTAAATAAAATCATCACACTAAAATCAAGCCCCAAAGAATGCTCTATTAGTTGGTAAAATATTGCAAAGCAATATCAAAATATCTTAAACAAAGTTTTGAAACAATAGTTATATACTTTTCAATACTAAGCCAACCACCATTGTTAAATGCCACAATCATTGAGCACATAAATATATTTGCACCTGGTAAAAAGAAGATGCAAAACGGAAAACCTACAATCTTAAAGTCTGGTTGGTCGCCATGAATTTGCACCATAATACTTTCTACATGATAAGCAAAAAAGTATCCCAAAATTCCATTAACCCAATATCCCTCAGGAATACTACTATAAAAATAGGTAATTCCTAGCATCATAAAAAACAAAAATAGAGGAAAAAAGTAAGGACCAATAACAATCAACCAGTTACCACGCCCTTTAAAACGCATTGCACCACCAGATTCGTCCATATTAAGATGAATATGCGTAACTCTATGCAATGTTAACAAAGCAAAAAACGTATGCGTAAATTCATGTGCCAATATTTGCATAGAAACATTTGTTCTAGCCCCTGCCACTATTTTCAACGCTAAATATATAAACATACCAATAGCAAATACTACAAACCTCATATTTGTAACATTCAAATAATCCAAAGCATTTATCAAAGCTGGTAATGATACCACGGATAAAAAAGCCACCGGCCATTTGAATAAATCAATAAATATATCTAGCAATTTTGACATATAAACCTCTCTCAACTCAAGTCTATATATTATAATTAAATTTTCAAATAAAATTATTCCCTCTATTGGAAAACTTATCTTCGTTATTATATAAAGCATACCTTCAAACAAAGGAGTAAGTTTAAATGATAACATTTTGGAGAAAGCAAATGGTTGAATACAAAAGCTCTAAAACTAACAATGATAATATTAATGATTACCCATATTCTCAATATGACTGCGATTGCTGTCACTGCAAAAAAGTATTTATGATGTTAGTTTTATTAATTCTTACTTTTATGGCTGGTATTATGGTTGGTAACTGCACTAGTCGACCTTATATAGATAGTTATCCTTATGGTCCATATCTAGCCAAACAATATAAACATATGAAACATAAAAAATTTCATAAAGGAATGCACGAAATTACCCCAAACACAGCCCAACAACAAACACCAGATATGCAAGGTCAAGCTATTGAAGGATATATTGTTGAAATTAATCAAGCCAATTAAAACCAAGTTTAAGGCAGATTTTTTCTGCCTTTTTTACTTGACAAAAAACAAACATTACCTCAAACTACCATGCACTAAATAATAATTATTATTAATCAAAAACTACTAACAAATTTTTATGAAACCAACAAAAGCTTTGTATGCAGGATCATTTGATCCTTTTACAGTTGGGCATCTAGACATTGTAGAAAGAGCCTTACTGTCGTATGAAACGGTTTATATTGGAGTAGGATGTAACCCCAACAAAAACACGTTTTTCAGTGCCACAGAACGCGTTGAATTAATCAAAGAAGTCTTCAAAAATCACCCCAAAAGACGTAGAATCAAGGTATTAAAATATACCGGTTCCACTGTTGACTTGGCTATGTCATTAGACATTCATGTTCTCATAAGAGGTATGCGTTTTGAAGATCAAACATTTGAAGAAACCAACGCAACTGCCAACCAACTTATTGCTAGCACAAGAAATTATTCTCTGTATACAGAACTTCTTGCGCAAAACAATAACTTCTTAAAATGCGTATCATCTAGCGCCGTCAAAACACTCTGCGATTTAGGTGAATATGAGGCCGCATATCGTTACGTTCCTGCTATTGTCCACCATGCTTTGATGGAAAGATATCTATTCCCTACATTTGCAACACTATTTTCACCAGAAATAGAAAGTGAAAAAATTGCACTTGCATGGAAAAAAATGGTATCTATTCTGAAAACAGAGATATACGAAAATCTGTCAGAAATCGCTTTCAAACTAAACATGTTTAACATCTATCTCACACACAATCGATGTGCAGAAATAGAAAGGTACAAAAAAGAAATCTTAGCAATTATTTTCTTATCTAATATTGCAGATAGATTTGTTTACCACAAAATAAACTTTGCAAAACTTGAAAACGATGAAGAGTACAATGCCTACATAGATAACCGCAAAAAAGTATATCTGAAACTTTTCAACGTTATTGAAAACAAATATGGAAAAGTAAACTTCAAAAAAGAAGCAGTTATCGAAATAGACGGGGACTACATAGGAAGTGGAGCTTACGAATACAGCCAAAAAATCATCAATGACCTTAGTTGTTTATGGCTAGGAACAAAAGATGAAAAACTTTTTGAGCAAAAGGTTGCACTTGTAAGAAGCTCTTTCCATTTAAAATACGATGGAGATAGATACTTTAAAGAGACTCTTTGCGCTCTTAGAGAAGAAGAAAGAATCTACGAAATTGAATTTTTCTACAATCTATTTGAGAACAGTGCTCGCTCTAACATCTTTAAGCAAATCATACATATGAATTGTCCAAGATAATCTACTTATAAAAGCCACCCCAACAGGTGGCTTTTATTGTTTTTAAAATAACTATTGACAAAAAAACACAATATGGTAAACATATTATCGGTTAAATTTTAGAAAGAAAAAAATGAGTATAGTATTTACACATATTTCTTTACGCCGCCGCACATTAAATATGCGACGATGATTGTCTTTACTTAAAAACAAGATAATCAGTCGCAAGGTTTGAGTTTTCTCAAATCTTTTTTTTATTTTAATTTGCAATAATAGGATTAAAGAATATGAGTAAAAAACATTTAACATTAAAAAAATTAGATATAGCAAACTTACAAGACGTAATGTCTTTACAGACAAGAATAATTTCTAACCTTCATTCAGATGAGCAACACTTCATATTACACAGAACAGAAAAAGATTATCTAAAATCATTATCTGGAACAAGTTCAAACATGCTTGGCGTATTTGATAACGATAAATTAATCGCTCAAATAATATATGCTCTACCTCAAAATGGAGAGCAAAGAGATATGCCAGAATTTAAATCCGACATTCCAAACAATGAACTAGTTATCTATGAAGCAATCTTAGTTGACCCATCTTATAGAGGTGGAAGCTTAATGAAAAAAATGTTAGAATATATTGAAGAAAACCTCATTGATAAAAATAGAACACATTCAATAATTCAAATAGCTATAGATAACCCAGCCAGTTGGATTAATGCTCTAAAACACGGTATGTCTATCACAAAAGTTGATAAAGACCCTGCAGATGGCGTAAAAGTTATTTATCTTGAAAAAGAAATCAAACAACAAGAACCACCAATCACAACAAACTCATATAATATGTTTTTAGGTAATGACATTCACACAAAAATCCCATTTCTATTCAATAAAATGCAATATTTGGTAAAAAATGGATATCACGGTGTTGGCATTAATAAAGAAACTCAATCTTTAATATGGGAAAAACAAGACGCAGTAAAAGAAAAAACATTTAGCTATAACCCAGCATATCTTTACCAATATGCTAAAACAGGAACAATGTAATTATTTTTCTACACCAAAGTAATACCACTCTGTTCCACTTTCAGCTTCAAGATTTGGTAAAAGAATAAAGCCATCATCTATAGCAAATAACTCCTCACCATCATCATAGCGAGCAATTAGCTCGCCTTTTTTAATGCCATCTAAGTGTTTAAAGTTTTGGCACAATCTACCCTCTTTCTTTTTAACCACATAGTTTTTCATCAAAATATGTGTTTTTACAAAGGATCTAACTTCAACTGTTTCGATCAATCCAAACTTATTCAAAACATTTATAATAGCTTGATATGCAATATTTCCTGCATCTTCAGCCTTGTGATATCCACACTCTAACGTTGTACCAACATTTCCACACGCATGAGCATATCTTTCTGTAGAAAAATCATTAATTTCACCTTGCCCATCATAAATTTGTGGCCAACCTTCTAAAACATATTTAACAGGCAATACATCTATCAATTTTCCATTTTCAACACTTGGATAATCACAAAAAGCAAAAGGAACATCTCCTTTGCAATGTGTTGAGTGTAAATCCAACATAATGTCACACTCTTTTATCAGCGGACATATTTCATTAGCTAGCTTTTGCTCATATGTTGTAGGATTTTTATGCTCAGTAATTACTCTATTTAAATTTTCATCAATAGAACGCACATCTTTTTTATTTGCTTCAACATTACAAACAGGAACAAGTTTCAATGTTCCTTTTAATAATTTTATCTTTCCTAAATTTATTTCATCGATTAAACGACTAATAGCCTTAGGACCCGCAGTTTCATTACCATGAATTGCACCTAAAATTAAAACATTTAAGCCTTTTTCTTTAGCTGAAAATTCAAATTTATTAATCAATTATGCCTCACAAACCTCAACATACGCCTTATAACGCTCTTTATACAACCCCTCACACTTACCGCACATTTCAATTAATGACTTTTGGCTTTTAAAGTGCTCAATAACTCTTTCTTCTGGCTTAACTGTCAAAATTTCAGAACTTTCATCATACACGGGATTCATTCCAATAAATGGAGCTTGAATATAAAAGTTAGCAATCTCATCATAATACTTCTTAGAAATTTTAAACTTTGTAGCTAAATTCAGATCTTCAGAGTTCAATACACGAACCACCGCCATTTGACGAATAAAATCCATAATTAAAATTGGTGAAAAGTCTATATCAACCTCAGCCATTCAAAATCTCCTATTTTTTCAAAGAGTTACCTTTAAAGTAATTTATTCCCATAGCTGTTTTAACTTCATCCAACGTATTAGAAGCAACTTCTCTTGCTTTTTCACTACCAATTTGTAGCATATTAAAGATTTCCCCTAAATCTTTAGCAAACTCATCGCGTCTTTCTCTAATTGGACCAAGTTCATTTTGCATAATCTCATTAAGAAATTTCTTAACAGTACCATCACCTAATCCACCTCTACGATAATGAGCTTTTAACTCATCTAAATTCGCATACGCAGGTAAAAATGCTTCAAAATGCTTATCTTCACAAAACGCATCTAAATATGTAAACACAGCATTACCTTCTGTATGACCAGGGTCTTCAACTCTTAAATGAGTTGGGTCTGTAAACATACTTTGAACTTTTTTCTTAATATCATTAGCACTATCAGAAAGATATATACAATTGCCCAAAGATTTACTCATCTTTGCCGCCCCATCCAAACCAGGAAGACGAGAACAAAGCTCATTTTCTGGAATAATAGCCTTTGGCTCAACCAAAACTTCTTTATACATAGAGTTAAAAGAACGAACAATCTCTCTTGTTTGTTCAATCATAGGTAATTGATCTTCTCCAACTGGAACAAGATTTGCCTTAAACGCAGTAATGTCCGCTGCTTGACTAATTGGATAAGTAAAAAATCCAACAGGTATACTTTGATTAAACTTTCTCATCTGAATTTCTGTTTTAACAGTAGGATTACGTTGCAATCTAGCAACAGTAACCAAATTCATATAATAAAAAGAAAGTTCACAAAGTTCTGGAATTTGTGATTGAATAAAAATTGTAGATTTTTCAGGACTTAAACCACATGCCAAATAATCTAAAGCAACCTCAGATATATTGTTTCTTACTTTATTAATATCATCTGCATTATCAGTCAAAGCTTGTGCATCTGCAATCATAATATATATATCATTATAATTGCCACTATTTTGCATAGCAACACGTCTTTTCAAAGATCCAACATAATGACCCAAATGAAGCTTACCTGTAGGTCTATCTCCAGTTAAAATAACATCTTTCATATTTTTAAACCCTTATTATTACACTTTATGCAAAAACTTAACATTACACATATTTGTTGTCAAGAATGGTTTATCTATCTTAGTTTATCTTTTGATATTTTATAATTAAACGCTACTTCTGTTGCTTTCTCCATCTTAAATAACGTTTCATCACTAACACCTAAAATTTTTGCAACATCTTCCATGCTCTGCTTTGTATCTTTTGCAATCCTTGCAAATGATATTCTATGACTACAGCTATTTTGTACATCAACCGCTAAATTTACCATTTTTTTTGAATCTCCCTCAAGAAGTTTAGAGGCCAACGCCCAAGCAGCAAGATATTCGTGAGGATATCTATAATCCTTTTCGGCATTTCGACCATTTTCTAAAGCCTTATCCTCTTTACCTATATTTCCATAAGCGCTTAGAGCATCAAACAAATTAACTTTTTTATACTCTACAACTTCACCTATTTCTTGCTCTTGAGAACGTTTCACAATTTCATCTATTAAGCCTTCTTCGTCTTTATATATATGACAATAAGGAGATATCGCAAAACATTCTCCTTTACCGTCCCAAATATTAGTCATATAATTATCATCTTTAACATTTGGCATCTCAATAAGTTCCATTTTTTCTTTATTTATTACTATATCTGTTATGCCAATATCAGATAATTCTTCACACATTTCTCTTAAAACATTGTTTTTTCGAATAATATCAATATCATCAATTAGTATAGCTTCGCCATCTTTTTCTATAACATCATCTTTTTTACCAACTAAGTCCCTCTTTTGTTCATCAGATAACAAATAAAATTCTTTTTTATCAGTACGCTCAGCCAAACCACCTAAAGCACCTAAACCATCCAATTTACCTTTTCTATTTTTGCGCTGAATTAGCCCAATAAAAACATCAGCAAACATTCCTTTGCTAAACTTTGCCTCAGAATTAACCTCACCAGAATATATTGTAACATTTGCGCCACTACTCAAAACAGCTTTTCTAATTTCAGGATTTTCCAATAACTTAGCACGTTCTTCACCTTTTGGTGTATTTGCAATCAAACCCAAAACATCATTTTTAATCAAAGTTAATCTCCTCAAAATATTCTACAATCTACCTGTATTATACATTAAAATCTTATTTTGGGTCAAGAAATATATCTCCTAAAATTCTTTTTTTACGAAAAATTAAACATAAAAATATAATCATACCTCAAACAATAAATTTAAGGATTTTCTATGTGGGTAATATTTGCAGTATTAACAAGTATAATTAACTCTTTTTATGATATGGGTAAACAAACAATAAAATTAACCCCTACAATCTTTATACTATTTAGAGGATATATCACAGCTTTTATAGCTTTACCATTTTTATTTTTATACCCACATCCAACCCATTGGCAATTTTATGCTTTATGTATATTGCAAGGAGCAATTGTTGCATACAATGACTTAATTAACTACAAAGCCACAAAAAAATATGGTGCAGAAATGGTATCTGCAATCCAACCGTTAAGTACAGCGTTCTTGTTTTTTGTTTGGTTTTTTGTAGCCCCATCTATTTTACAAGAATATTGGGCAAACAAAACAACTTTTTTCATGATTATATTATCTTTATTTGGAATAACCTTTTCCATCTATAAATACAACCAACAAAAAACATGCAAAGAAGCACTTCGTTACATGTTTCCAATAATATGTACCTCTGTTTTAATAAATATTGTAAACAAATTAACCACTCGTTATGGAACTATAAACCCTATAGCTACAGGAATATATTACTCATTTATTATGAGCCTAGTTGTTGGAGTTGTTAATACATTTGCCCTAAAAGGAAACATACAAAACATAAAACTTGCATACAAACAATTTAACTGGAAAATTTTTATAATGTTTGCTCTCATGTTGCTAAGTATGATTTGTAAAAATGCATCTATGGGGCTTTCCATAAACCCTACATACGTATCTGCCATCATATACTTAACTGTTCTATGGAACATAATAGGCAATCATATAACCGCAAAATATAAAATTGGAAAAAAATATCCGCATACAAAATGGAGATATGTTGCACTACTCGTAATATCTAGCATTTCCTTAATTATACTAACCAATTAACCACTCAAATATTCTATTGCCTCTACGCAAAAAATATGATATACTACTGGCATATTGTATTGGAGGCAGACAAAATGGAAAAAAACAACGGAGTGTATTTGGTTTTATCACGACACGGAGATACCGCAGGTACAAATCTTTCCGCCAAAGGAGCTGTTGAAGAATATCTTGTAGGAAAACATTTATCCGAAGTGGCAAAAATTCCTCCAATTGAACACTTTTTTTATTCTCCAATTAGCCGAACCAGAAACACAATGCGCATGCAAACTATTGCAATGCAAGTAAATTTGCTACAAAATCCTGGTGCTTTTTACGATATACGCTTACATGAAGGATCCGGCATATCCAAAGAGGCTTTAGATACAGCAATTATTCTTGCCAATGAATGTAATATGCAATGTATAGAAATTGTATCTCATCAACCAATCATATCTGATTTATGTAAAAAATTACACCAAGATGCTCCAAGTGGTTATGGCGGTTTGGTTGTATTAAAGGCAGATAATTGGTATGATATGCTTGTTAAAAATAACATTCAAACTGTATATACATGCAATTCTGCTGAAAAATTTTTAATTGATGCTTTTGGAGAAGAAAATACCAAATATATTGAAGCAATTATTAGCAAAAAACCTACTCCAGAAACTATACCTAACGGCCTAGAAGGAAAAGATTTTGAAGTTCTAGAAGCTTGGGATGTATACAAATACTGGGCAAATACACAAGCAACTGCTATTGGCTTGCCTACCATATTTCATAGTTGTTTAGGTGATGCATTAATAGGAACATTCCCCCCTCATACAGATAAAGCATTAGACCATAGCTACATTAATGATCGTTCATTTGGAGAAAAATATTATGCAGAACCAAGTCTAACCTATCCAGATGACCCACATGCAGTATTCAACGCTTTTGCGCAAAAACTAGAAAAACAAAACGGCAACAAAACAACTGTTAGAAAACTAGAAGTAGAAAATACTGCAAATATTTTAGACGAAGTTTTTCCAGGATACCGTGAAGCCATGCATGCTGGAGAAACTCACAATGAATATCCTGATTCTAATGGAGACATCAGAAAAGGCCATGAATATACAATCATTAGTGGCGAAGAAGGTTTTGATGCTAAGGGTGAATTCCAAGAAAAATCACCAATCTTAACTGCAGGATTACTAAATATTTTGCGCTCTAAAGAACTCAAAGATTAATTATCTTGCCAACCTTTTACAGCTCTGTTTACACAGTCATCATATTTATCTTTTTTATCACTTGGATATGCAACAACTCCGCAAATAATATCTTTGCCTGCTTCAACAACTTCAGGAATTTCCCAGCACTTATTTTCCAATTTATATCTCGCTAAATCAGCAAATAATCTTGCTTCCATATAATCCCCAAACGAAGAATTTCTTACAATTACCTCATTTTTAAGTCGTTCATTAAGCTTTGCAAATAAATTTACATGCTCAGGCAAAATAAATCCTTCACCAAACAACAAACCTTCAAAAATATTTCTTGTAACAGGGTTTTTCCAACCACCGCCAAACAATACAATATTCTTTGGTAAATCTATTTTTTCATCAATCAAACACATAGTATATACAGCAATATAGGCCGAAAAGTACTCAAACGTATATACCGCATCTTCTACTTTTATACTATTTTCAGCCACATAATCAAAAATTTCTTTTTTATGATAATACTGAGGGTCGCCAGATTTTGGTAATGAACTTTTATAAAAGTCTTGCCCCATTTCAAACATTTTTTGCAATAATTTTATATTAAGCACACCTTTCTTGCCCAAACAACCGTCTTCATCAAATGATTTTTCTGTATTTTGCCTAATAAAATTATCTACATATTCATTAAAAGGTCCCGCATCAGTCCCTATAACAGCTTTACCATCTACAACAACCGCAAAATTTGATGTATTTCCACCATTGTAATAAATACCATCACCTTCAGAAGCAGAAATATGTGCATTATGTGGAGGCACCAAAGGCGCACCTTCAAAGCCATTCATTATATAATCAGATCTAAAATCATAAACCACCGGAATATTTGTTAAATCCGCCAACATTTGCCCTGAACCAATCTGCAATGTATAAGGGATTGTCATATCAATTTTTGCTTTAGATGGAGGATTATGATCTAATGTTTTACCATGAAAACCAATAGCATCAATACTACTCTTATCAATGTCATATTTTTCACACATTTCATTAACACACTCCGCAATCTCTATAACATATGCATCATGTATTTTCTTAAAATTGCTTATACTTTCTATTTCATCCTTTGTTTTGTTAAAAGTAGCTTGTCGCAAAAACTCCATATTTTCTTGCATTTCTTTAGAATATGGCTTTGTAAAAGTACAGACATCACTCATAACATCGCCATCAAATTCTGTTAACACCAAATCAATGGCATCCATAGAATTACCTGTCATATTTCCAATTATTCTATATTTTTTCATTATTTTTATCTCTTCCTTTTTACCAAATACACAAACCATACTTAATGCATAAGCTCTTTAAAACTCTTTGTCAATCTCGTTTCTATTACCAAATATGCAAAAAAAACAAAACGGCAGATGTATTATCTACCGTTTTGCCTACATAATTACAATTAAGTAAAATTAAAATAAATCTCGCTCGAAAGATGACAACGCTAATCCCATATCATTTTTAGATGACTTATCTGGTTCGCTCATTACTTCATACATATCTAACTCTTCTGCAATTTCATTAAATTCTTTTGGCACATATTTATCAAATATTTTTGCAAAGTCAGGCGAATTATTCTTAATAGCTTCGCTAATGGATTTGGTTGAAAAAACACCAACTCTATTCATTGGAATGCTTATTTCACGTCTATCTTTACCAGGGTTTTCAATATTACCCGCTATTGCAGTCAAATCTTTTCCTATAGTAGAAGAAAAACGTACATACTTTCCATCATTGTGACTAATTAACGCTATGTCTAAACCTTTAGAACATTTTGATAAAAGTACATCACACTCCGCACCTTTTAATGAATATGACGCGGTTGCAACGCTACATCCACGTTCATTTTTGATTATATCATAACATCTTTTTACCTGTTCTTCATTATGAACTTTAGTAACATTATCTATAAAAGAATCTTTATCTGCCATTACAACCTCCAAATTATAATTTTATAAGAAACAACACCATTGTAAAAAAAATGTTTTTTTTGCAATATCTTTTTTACGAAAAAGACTCAAAAAGCTTAACATGTGCGCTTTATATAAAAAACACTAGATACTAAATTTAATTTGATTTATCATAACCCCATCTAAGTTTTAGAATATACTACCTTTAAGGAGATTATGATGAAAAAAATAACTGTAATCGGTGCAGGCCTAGTTGGTGCAACATCTGTTTACTCTATGATGTTAAAAGAAATTGCTGACGAAATTGCTTTGGTTGATATTGATGATAAACGCTCAAATGCAGAAGTATGGGATATTAGACATGGTTTCCCAGAAATTAGCAAAACAACAGTAAAAAAGGGAACTTATCAAGATTGTGCAGACAGTGATGTTATTGTAATCACCGCCGGTGTTGCCCGCAAAGTTGGAGAAAGTCGCAATGACTTATTAATAAAAAACTCCAAAATTATGGAAGGAATTTGTACTGAAATCAAAAATACAAACACAAATGCTATAGTGGTAGTTGTATCAAACCCAGTTGATGTACTAGCAAACCACGCCGCTAAATTTTTAGACCTTCCTAAAGGTAGAGTTTTTGGCACAGGTTGTACTCTTGATACTTCTCGAATGGTTGCACTTTTAGCAGAAAGATTAAACAAACCTGCTTCAAACATTAACGCACCTGTTGTAGGAGAACATGGTGACGAACAAATTGTTCTTTGGGATGAGGTTACAATAGACGGCAAACCTGCAAACTTCTCTGATGAAGAAAAACAACAACTTGCTGAAGATGTTAAACGTGCAGGCATGACCATTATTGAAGGAAAAGGTAAAACATATTATGGAATTGCAACAACTGTTTGTGCTATTGCATCCGCTGTTTTATTAGACCGACCAATGAAATACGCTGTTTCCGTTCCAAATCAAAATGAAGAAAAAGCTTTAAGCATGCTATGTACAATAGCAAAAGATGGCATTATAGAAGAATTTCCATACAAATAGGAGAAAAATAATGGAAGATTTACAAAATAATTTTAGCCCACTTGGAACACTATCACCATCTGTTACTCTAGCTCTAGCTGCTCGAGCTAAAGAATTAAAAAAACAAGGTTTAGACGTTTATTCAATGTCTGTAGGAGAACCTGATTTTGACACTCCCAAAGCTATTAAAGACGCAGCCATTAAAGCTTTAGAAGAAGGAAAAGTTCGCTACATAGCATCAAGTGGCTTACCAGAATTAAAAGATGAAATTGTAAAAAAACTTGCATCAAATGGAGTAAAAACTACCGCAAACAATATTATTATTTCAACTGGCGCTAAATTTGCTCTATTCCAAGCAATTACAGCCCTTTGTGGTATAGGTGATGAAGTTATCGTATTAGCACCATTTTGGTTATCATATCCAGAAATGATAAAAGCATCTGGTGCAAAAACTGTAATTGTTAACACAAAAGCAGAAAATAACTTTGCCCCAACAAAAGAAGATTTAGAAAAAGCAATAACACCAAATACAAAATTGATTATTGTTAACTCACCAAGCAACCCAACAGGCGCTGTATATTCAGAAGAAACTCTTAGCATGATTGCAGATTTAGCTGTAAAACACAACATTATGGTTTTATCTGATGAAATCTATGAAAAACTTATTTATGACAACACCATCAAACACGTTAGCATTGCTTCATTAAATGAAAAAATTGCTGATTTAACAATCACTGTAAATGGTTTTTCAAAAGCATATGCTATGACAGGATGGCGTTTAGGTTATTTATCAGCCCCAACATGGCTAGTTAAAAGAATATCTGCATTACAAAGCCATGCAACTAGCAACGCAACAACTTTTGTACAATACGCTGCTGTTGTAGCTTTGCAAGGAGATGCTGATGAAGATGTAAATAATATGGTAAAAACATTCGCACGCCGTAGAGAATTGCTATGCAAATTGCTAAAAGAAATACCACAAATAAGCTTTATTGAACCACAAGGAGCTTTTTATGTTATGTGCAACATCTCTAAAACAGGCAAAACAGCAAAAGATTTTGCAGAAGAATTACTAGAGAAAAAGCTATTAACTGTTATTCCTTGTGAATCTTTTGGCGCTCCAGAATATATTCGTTTAAGCTATGCTTGTTCTGAAGAACAAATAAAAGAATCAATTAAACGGCTCAAAGAATTCTGTGAAAGTTTATAACAACATAAAAAAGCAGTCAAAACGACTGCTTTTTTATTTATCTTTCCATATCATTTGGATTCACTGTTGGCATTGCACGAGTTGTTACCACAGATGTTGTTTCATCTTGTTCAGCAACTGACTCTTCTTTACCATTTTGATAGTATGCATGAAGATCTTTAGTCTTCTCTTCAACCATTTTCTGATTACGACGTTCCTTAAGCTTATCACTAAAACGCTTTATAACTGTTGGAGTATCTCTAACAGTTTTAACACCAGCTGCCACTGCTGTATGATAAATATTTGAGCTTAAACCTCGCATAGTTTCTTGAGGATTTTCCTTCAAATTATTCCAAAATTCTTTAGAATCTTGCTTTATATCAGACCACACACCTTTTCCGTACTTTTTATTAAATGAAGTATTTATTTCGCCATAATTTTCTTCATCATATATATTATACAAACCTACCTCTTTTCTAAAAGCATCAGCTTGTTTTTCATCCATTCCTTCTCTATCAATTTTAGCACTTGTAGCATACAAAACAGGTGCTGTTGGCTGAATTGCACAACTATAATCCTGTAAATTATATCTATACTTATTACCTTCTGCGTTCTTAACCAAATCTAGCTCTGATATTTTAGATTTATCGCCACCTTTTAACAAATATTCTTCAATCTTAGATAAATTTTCAGAATCTGTTAAAACAACATCACTCTTCCATAAAGAAATAATATCCTCTCTTGAAAGATTTGCTTTGTTCATTCTAAATATTGCCTGTTGAACATCTGGATGCATAACATTAATACCTTCAGATTGATAAGCAAACCCATCTTCAATATCTTCTCTTTTTAATCCTAATTTTTCATAATCAATAACAAATGAACGAGAATCTTCTGGCACATAAACCGTAGCATCATGTTCAGCATCATTAAATTCAAGTTCTGGATTAGATGTATAAAGAGGACTACCATTTTCATCATATATTGAGGATTTACAGTGAGAATAAAAATGCTTATTAGAAGTATCGGCAATATCATCAGTTGTTCTACCTAGCCAACTAGGAGCTAGTGTCTCATAGTATGTTAATACATATTTACCTTTTACATCTTCCTTATTTAATGAAGTTCCCTCATACTCAATCTCAGAAAATCCATGATTTTCAGACCAAGCACCTAACATCGCTGGCAATGGCATAAATGGACTATCTTTAGAGGATAAAACTCTCTCCATACTTAAATCACCATTATAATCAGACATCATAGAATTAACAGCTACATCAGTTACTGCTACAGCTTTTTCATTGCCATCTTGTTGAGGAAGAACCTTATGAAGCCCTCTACTAGCAACCATCACTGTTCCTTCTCTTGTGCTATCTAAAAAGTCATCATCTATCTTAGACGCATGCTCTTGCTGAACATCGGCCAACTTCTCATCAATTTTTGTAGTACTCTCTTGCCACTTTTTCTTCAAATCATCCCAAAATCCCATAACAATACCCTCTCAAAAAATATATATGCAACATTATACCATAAAATACCAATACTTGCAATGATAATCGCATTTAGAACTTACTTAAAATAAAAACGATAGCTTTTATAACTATCGTTTTATTAACTTACATTTTCCTTTTTAACACATAGTGAGGATAATATATACCAGAAGTATCATATTCCTCTTTGGAAAATATTTCAAAACCAAATTTTTTATATAAATGTAAAGCAACTTCATTTGTTGCTTTAACACCAATAGTCATTTCTTCCTCATAAGTATCTAATATATGTTTTATTAATTTACTTCCAATTCCTTGATTCATATATTCGGGTAATACGTATAACATTTTGATAAGTTTCTTTTCAAGCCAATAACTTATATATGCAACAATCTCACCTTCTATTACAAAAACATATGTATCATATGTAGGATAAGAAAAAGACATCAGATTTTTATATAAAGAAGCCCAATCTTCATCCGATAACTCATCTGTTGTTCTTAGAGATTTATCAAAAATATTGATTAACGTAGGCCAATCTTTAATCTCCGCTTTTCTAATAGTACAACTGTTCATAAGCACTCCTTGATAATATATTATAATCCGATAATAAGATATAAAACATTTATATTTTCTAAAAATATTTTGAATATTTAATTTATTAAAAACAAATAGAGTTAAAATCATTTCGAATATTTGCCTAAAATATTAATTTTTAAAAAACTAACACTCGAAACTGATGAAAGGCCTGGAAAATAAAGAAACAGTAGGCATTTTTTCAGCCTACTTTATGTATTAGATATAATTTTTAGGGTTAGTTGAAAATTTATTAACCGCGATCAAATTTTTTCATACGTTCACGCATAATTTTATTTACAGCAACATCTTTTGTATTTAAGCCCAGTCGCTCTTGTACATCAGCTCCATTAATTTTCATTTTTTCAGGCCCGCCGTTGTTATAAATAACTCGAGAAAACTTGCCATTAACAACAAATAAGTTTTGCTCAGAACTAAAATCTAAATTTTTAGAAGCTAATACAAAAGTATTAATTATTTTACCAAAAGCCTCTTCTTTTTGAGCATCTGTAGCGTCTTTAGCAAAACTGAAACCACAAATATTAATTTTTCCTTCGTATATCAATTTTTTAGCTTCTGCAGAGGAACACAGATGAACTTCTTTACCCTCATTATCTCTATACATAGGCGTAACTACATTTGGGTCCGCCGCCGTAATAGCATCAAAAAAACCTTTTCTGAGAAAATATCCCCTCATCGAATCTTTGATTTGTTGATCTTGTTTATCAGCGCCACTAGCTGTATTACCTGTATATGCCAAAAAACCAATCTTGTCCGAATTATAATTTAAAACATAAGTTGAATATCCTGGTTTTAAATCATCTTCTAATTTATCTAAATATTGCATAGTTTACCTCCTTTATTGCTTTTATCTAATAGTAACATAAAAGCAAGATTAATACAAGTATTATTTCATTAATCTAAAATATTTCAGGTGTTTACCTAAAAAGGTGTTTTTTAAAACTGAATTAAACACTATTAAGGCTTGGTTTATATAGCAAAACAGCACTCTAAAAAGAGTGCTGTTTGTATTGGTGATCCCAACG
>JAZQTW010000025.1:0-2297 GCA_045630985.1 Alphaproteobacteria bacterium | reverse complement strand
GCAGACCAAAAAGCTGCTATGCAACATCAAAGTAATACATTAGATTTATTTAATAGAGATTTTGCTGATAACTATATTGAAGCAGGAAAAAATATAAAAGCATCATTAACATGGGAAGAAATGATGGCATTAAATTTAGCGTATAATACTTATTCAAAAGAACAAATTAGAATAATGTTTAATGGTGCAGAAGTAGATGCAACAGCATTAAGCAACGCTTATAGAAATGCAAACCTACAATTAATGGGAGCATATGTTATCTCAAATAGACAACATCCAGTTAACTCATCTGCATTCTTAACAAATGAAGATGAAAAAGCATTCGTTGATAAATATAGTGACTTATTCTATAAAATGAAAGAAACAACAGGAGAGGAACAAGTTGCAGCTATAAAGGCATTCTATGATGAGTTATATAAAGATTTCCCAATTACAGAAGAAGCAAAAACAGAAGGAATCTCACATGCTGATGATGTAGCATTAGTTGCAAAACATAAAACAGCAGTTACACCAATGGTGATGGCTGCAGAAATAATGTTCCAAAATACATCAGGCATTGACCATACATTATCTGATAAAGCAATTGCCTATTTCAATGAATTAGGATTATGTAACTTAATTGATGAAGAATTTGCAAGAGTTGAAACAATTACACTTACATCAACAACAGATGAAAATCAACCATTATATACAGAATTCAGAGATGCAAAAATAAAAGAATTAATATATGAAGGAAATTATCCAATTAGCGATGAAAGAAGAGATTTAAGTCAACTAGCTGAATTCCAAAAATGGGTAAATGGACACTTTGAGATTGTAAATGGAGTTAATACTGGAGTTATAGTTCCAAACACTACTATATCTACAACACCAAAAACAGAAACTCCAGTAACAGTTACTGGAGATAGAAATGAAGCTGTAAGTCAAGCTGGAGAAGAGGCTGTTAAGAAGGCTGAAACAGCAGTAGATGAAGAATTAGAAAAACAAAATGCAGCTGCTAAACAACAAGCGCAAGCAGAAGCAGATAAAAACTCAACAGCAGCTAAAAATGAAGTTGCTAATGACCAAGCAGATATGCAAAATAAAGTTGATAATGCAAATGACACTATTAACAATGGCGGAACTGTAAATGAAGATGACTTTGGTGATCATAATGTTGATTTTGATCCAGAACATGAAGATGGAAATGGAAATCTTAACGATTCTGTAACTGACATTACAACAGATGGAACTGGAGCAAAAACTGAAAACGATTTACCAGATCCAAATCAAACAGGAGCAATCTTTGATGGAACTGCTTCATCAACAACAGGAACAACTACAACAGATGATGAATATGTTGATAATGAAGGTCTTGTTGAATATGAAGAGCCATACTATGGTGGAACATCAATGACTAATGAAGAAATCGTTAATGCTTATATCGCTAGTCTTGAAGGTCAAGGCGAAGCTGAAGCAGCAAAAGTATATACAAAGTAGTAAAAAAGGCTTAAAATAGCCTTTTTTTGTGTATAAATAAGGGAAAAATTTGACAAAATAGTAATAATATGCTATAATATGTGTACTTTGAAGGTACAAGAGGGGTTCTTCAAAAGACTATACATTTTTTAGTTATAGGGGGTTGAATATATATGCAAAATACGTACATATTCGAATATTTAGATGAAAATGATTTTAGAAAAAAAGAAAGATCTGTAAGAAAGTATAATATGTTAGCTTACAAAAAATTAACTTTTAATTATTATCCAGAATTACGTAAAGGTACATTTTTAGGAAAAGAAGTAAGTAGAAATGATAAAGACAATACAGTTACTTATGAATTAAAATTACCTACAGATGAATTATTTGCAAAAGTTCATGGAGAAATAATCTTACATTATACAGTTTATACTGAAAAAGGTATTATCTTACTTACAAATATTACACCAGAAGGTATTTTAGATGAAGGCCATAGAGCAGAGCTTTCAACATACAAAGGTGTTATGATTTCGAAAACAAATCCTGAAAAAGATATGTTTAAAATCAACTTACTAAATATGTTAGGAAAATAGAGTAAAAAAAACTCTATTTTTTTTAACATTTTACTTGCAACCAATAAAAATATATGCTATTATTAAATAGCAGCGGACCCTTAGCTCAGTTGGTTAGAGCATCCGGCTCATAACCGGGCGGTCATAGGTTCGAGTCCTATAGGGTCCACCAATCATAATTTGCGGGTATGGCGGAATTGGCAGACGCGCTAGACTTAGGATCTAGTGCCGCAAGGCTTGCAGGTTCAACTCCTGTTACCCGCACCA
>JAZQTW010000024.1:0-36321 GCA_045630985.1 Alphaproteobacteria bacterium | reverse complement strand
GGTCTTGAAATAGGCGACATCGGCATAGCTCCTCTTGGTATTGATGAAACACAAGGCAAAAGACGTTACCTAAACGGTCAGCTAATTATCCAAGAGCAATATGTCCAATTCACAAACAAGGTTAAATCAACAGTAGCTCTTTATCCTTCTTTAGCTTGTACCGAATCAGAATGGCAAACAACAGCTACAATGACTGTGGGTGGTCAAGTTGGTAAATTTGTTATTGATGACGAGGCTGGCACAATTCGCTTACCTAAAATCATAATGCCAATTCAAGGCTTAACAGATTTAAGTAAATTAGCTGAAATTGTTGAAGCTGGGTTGCCGAATATTACTGGTACATCTACAATTAGAGGTGAAGCAAAAAAAGGTTCACAAGGAACAGGGGCTATTCGTGATACCATTGTTCAACAGAATGCTGATTATCAAGGTGACACATCTAGTACTATGGATAGAGGTGTGGTAACAATTGACGCTTCACTTTCAAATCCAATTTATAGCAACTCTAACACAGTTCAACAAGAGCAAATCCAATATCCTTACTTTATCCAAGTAGCTACAGGGGCAGAAATAGAGGATAATATTATAAATGAGATTGAGTTAAATAATCCATTCTCATTGCTTGATTATAAATATTCAGAGTATGAACTAAACAATATTTCTTGGTTACGTTCTAACGGTCAATACAACTCAAAAGCTATTTACCCAGCAGTTTATGACTTGTTGTTAAAAATCTACAACGGTACAGAAACAAAAGCTGGTGTAAGTGTTAAGTTACATACTGATACAAGTGCTACTGATTACGATTTTAGAATAAATACAGCAGAAGAAACATTCAGATTGCCTGTAAAAGTTAAACTTGCTAGTGGTAAAGCTGTTGTTGGTAATGGTATGGTTCTTGGTCTTACCGATAATTCAAGAGAATACGGATTAGCAATAAGAAATGTTACTGGTAATTCTGGAAACCTTGCAGCGATATGCCTACAAGCATCTGGTACTGTAGCTGGAACATCAATTAATGGAGCAGATTGGGGTACTGTCAATATGACGTACGGTGTATCAACAGACGCAACAAAATCAGGTATAGAAACAAGCGACAGCGACTTATACCTCTACTTCTATGTAGGTGAAACAGTACAAAACGCTAATTTAATTAACGCTGGTAGGATTGAGGAGAAAGTGGCAAGCTTAATACCTGATAATTCAAGCGTTATTGCTGGTTATGCAATGCCATCGGATAAATATATTGATTTAACTTTGGGGGCTAGTGGAACAAAATACACAGCTCCTGCTAATGGTTGGGTAGCTTTAGCCAAGAAAACGAGTGCAACAAATCAGTATATATTTCTTTCACAATACCCAAACCAAACATCAAGTCACTGTTGGTGTCCACTATCAGGTCAATATGCACAAACATATATACCAGTTAGAAAGGGGGGTCAATTTACAGTAACATATAGTGCTGGTGGCGAGGTAGCACATTTTAAGTTTATTTATGCGGAAGGAGCGTACTAATGTACTTAGGTTATCAAAACGGAAAAATTAAATTTTATACAGAAACAGCTTTAGACCAAGAGTTTTATAACTTAGATAAAGTTGAAGAAACAAGCTTAGAATATGTTTTAGATGGTGAAGAGTATGTTTTAAAAGATGAAGCTTGGGAAGAAAAACAAGCGCAAGCAGAACGTGAACGTATTGCAAAACTATTCTTAACAGGTGCAGACGTTGAACGTGGTATTTATCAAGCTAAAGGAATGGACTTTGACGATATTGTAGCAATGGTTACACAGCTTCAACCAGAAGGCTTGGATATTAAAGCTCTTAAAATTGAACTTAAAGCTAACAACTTCTATCGTGGTAATCCTTACGTAAGTGCTGTAGGAGAACTTTTAGGATTTACGATTGGACAGCTTGATAAGTTCTTTGAGTTTAACGATTATACGTACTTAATTCCAGAGCCTGATGTAGATAATTCTGAAGAATCAGTTGAAGAAAATCCAGTTATTACTGAAACAGAAACCGACGAGGTGTAAATAATGATAATAACTCCTGTAATTAGTTCACCAGCTACAGTAGATTATCCACCGAATCCAAACTTTGGGTATAGTCACGCTCTAAAAACAGCTTGGAAAAAGGGAGCTTTAAAGCAAGTAAAATATGGGTTTTATGGTGAGCGTTTAACTAAAAAGAACATAAGTTTAGAACATCTCCACCCTATCTCACAAGGTGGAAAAACAGAATGGAAAAACCTTGTACTAGCAAGCAATAAAATAAACAACGCTAGAGGGGATAAACCGCTTGTTGAGTTCTTAGACCTTAAAGCTATGGCTAAATATTTAGAGCAGTTTAAAAATATCAAGGTTAAAGGTTTTGACGGTAACAGATACATAGCAATGATACTCGAAACAGTAGGAGGGCTTATAAATGTTCAAAAAAATTAAGTTATTAATGACAATTTCTAAACTTGCTAAAGAAATTGAAAAAGTATGTAAAGATAACGATGCTACATTAAAAGAACTATACTCATTTTTGGAACAGGGTAAAATATTATTCCCTAGAATAGGAGACATCCTTGAAAAGATTATTAACATTGCTAAAAGTCATAGTGACAAAAAAGTTTAAGATTACTTGGAGGTTTTAAAAGAAGTGTAACGCTGCAAGCCTCTTAACAATGCTAAAATGGCGGCGATAGTGAAAAGGGCGCATAAGTAGCTATCCACAGTTTGTAAGTTCTGGCGGTTGGGTTAAAAACTTACTTTTTATATGGGGCGTGGAGTATTCCAAACAAGCCCCTTTTTCAAATATTTACTATATTCTTAGGGGGTACGTATGGAAAATAAAGAGATTATTTGGTGTGACAAACCAGAATTAAAAATTATAAGTGACGTTGCGCCTAGTACTGGAGTATGCAAGCCTTTACCTACAGATAGCGATAAAGTTGCTAAATATAAAAAGAAATTTCCTTATATAAACAGGCGCAGGGTTGTTTTTACAGTTAATTATTTGGGTACAATATACAATATAAAAGTAGCTAAAGGTTTTAGGTGGAATGGGACAAACTGTCTAGGTTTACAACATAACCCCAAACTGTTAGATGCTTCAATGGTACACGATTTATTATGCAATATACATTCCCTAGTAGATAATGATCGTCAGTTATCTTCTATGATATTTAGAGAAATTGGAATAGCAAGCGGGGTATGGAAACCATTTATGAAGGGTGCTTATCACGCAGTGGATAATTTCCAAAAGTTATTTGGAAAAGATTTAGAAGGGAATAAGTGGAAGTAATGAATAATAAAAGTTTTTTTCTTAAACATCTAGAAGCAATTTTAGCAATAGTCTCGATATTGGCAGCTGGTTTTTTCTGGATTCATACAGTTGACGGCTTGCCTGATAGGGTAACAAAGCTTGAAAGTGAAGTTGATGCAATAAAAAAGGCTCTTGTTAAGAACGATACAAAAACAGACATAATTTTAGAAGATACTAAGTTTATAAAAAATTTAATCATACAAAAGCATAGTAATTAGAGGTAAATAATGACGGTTAAATTTATTGTAGGCCATTGGACTGGGGGAAACTATAAACCTTGCCAGCTTGATTTAGACAGCTATCAACTCTTAATAGATGATGACGGAGAACTACACGAGGGAAAACCAGTAGGTAAAACAGCATCAACTGGAGGTATGAACTCAATAACATATAATATTTCTTGCTGTGGTGGTCTTGCTAGAACTCCTATAACAAAGATTCAGCAAGAAGCTTTCTTTAAGGCTTGTGCAGAAAAGTTAAAAGAATACGACTTAACAGTAGACAAGTTCTATACGCACGCTGAAATAGGTCAAATGTGTAAGGCTAATACTATTCAAAGACTTTTACCATATAACGAGTGGTTATATCAAAACATAGGCAAAAGAGATTTAACAGTATTGCCGACTATTAAAGGTGATCCAGAAAAAACAGGGAACTATATAAGACACAAAATTAAATGGTATCTAAAAAATTATTAATAAACTTTTACTAAATCTCTGTTCATAACTTCTTTAAGCTCTTCTTATGAGGAGCTTTTTTTATGCGACAATTTTTCCACCCATTTTCCACCCAACTTTTATAAACTCTATAAAATATATAAAAAGTGTAAAAAATATAAAATCCTCAAAAGTATTGATTTTATTGCTTTTTATAAACTTTATAAAATTTGTAAAAACTGTAAAAACTTTGTAAAAACTGCCTTCCAAGCAGACTGTCGCGAGTTCGAGTCTCGTCTTCCGCTCCATTATTAAAAAGTCCCGAAAGGGGCTTTTTTATTGCGTTTAGCCCTTGCTTCTGAAAATGAAATTATCTTAGGTTTTTCCACCTCTTCAACTTTTTCCACCGATTTTCCACCCGATTTGAAAATCTTACCTATTTTTTCTTCTGCTATACCAATCATATCTGCATTGTTTTGAGCATAAACATCAAGGGTTGTTTGAGTCTTTGCGTGTCCTACTTGGTTTTGTGCAAACTTAGGACTTAAACCGCTTGATAATAACATATCAATATAAGAGCCTCTTAAATCGTGAAGCCTGACTCTATCGGTTATGTCTGCTGTTTCTTTAAGTCGTTTCCAGTAACGCTCGCTAAAGTTTCGTAAGTCTATATAACCGCCCTTTTCGCTAGGAAATAAAATATCTCCATCAACGCCTTGCTTATAATCCTCTATAACATCCGCTAGCTCTTGAAACACATAAACAATTCTGTTTGAGTTAGTAGTCTTAACATCCTTAAGTTCTTTTTTAGTGTATTGCTTATTAACATCAAGAGTTTTAGTTTTATAATCAAAATCGCTAGGGCTTAGTGCTATTATTTCCCCTGCTCTCATTCCAGTACCAATAAACACATAAAGCATTGTATAGTATTTCTTTGTATTTTTTTCAAATCCTTTAATACCTTTTTTAGCAATTTCTAGGATTTCTTTTATCTTTTCTACTGTTAAATGTTTATGTTGTGCTTTTGGTTTTTTTATTGGATCAACGTCATTGAACTTATTAATAGTTATAATTTTTTTCTTTATTGCGTTATTAACTGCTGATTTACACATTTTCATACAGATAATTGCAATATATGGGCTATCTGCTTCAATTTTATCAAATATGTTTTGAAGTTGTACGCTTGTTAGCCTTTTATATTTAATATTTTCAATTTCTTTAAAATAACGCTCATAATAAGTATCGTACATTGTACGAGTTGATTTAGCGTATTTTATAGATTTCTTTTTGAATAAATCAAAGATATATTTAAGAGTAACATCGCCTTCTGCTTGGATATCCTCAAACTCTGTTAGATGTCTAAGAGCTTCTTTTCTAGTTTCATATCCACCGCCAGAGCATTGATTGCCGTTTATGTCTTTATAAACAATATAATATCTAGTAATTTGTTTACCACTTTTTATATATGTTTTTTTTCTAATTCCTGCCATATTTTAAAGCCCTTCTATTTGTAAATTCTAAAACTTCTCTCTCGCTTAATTTAAGTTTACCCCTATTAAAAATGCGAATTTGCCCCATTGTACAAGCCCACTTATACAAGTATTGATACTTAATACCGTGCTTGATTTCTATTTCTTTAAATGACATTAAGTCGTTTGGGATTTCCTCTCTTGTAAAATTTATAATGTTAGTCATTTTAATCTCCTTTATAATTTATGACAAGTTTTGTTACATTGTTAAGCCCTTGCCAAAGGGGGCGGTTTCCCTCTGGACTTTGTGTAAATACAATAATCGTTTGTACCGCCGTATACTATAGGGCTTGCCCTTGCCAAAGGTGGCAAGCGTTACCTTTGGACTTGCAAAAAAGAACAATTATCACTTTGTGTGCTTGCCGTAATACTTAGGGCTAAAATAGTTTTTGTTGTCCTATATTTTGTGTTTTGCCTATAACAAAATCACATATAAAATTGCGTGCGTAATCGTGGCTAATTAAACTTCTTTCGCCACCGCAATCGCTAACATACCCAGAATAAAATTCAAACTCTATATCTGTGCTATTGCAGTTTTTACATTTAATTTCAAATTTATCGGTTATCTGTTTATCTGTCATTGTTATGAGCTCCTTCTAAATCAGCTATCACCTTATCAAGATACTTGCTTGATATTGTTGCAATCTTTTTCATAGTTTCAGATTGTATTGCTTGTTCTGCTCCAGATTTTAGATAGGGATATGCAAAGATGAGAGCTAAATCCTGTTTTGATGGAACGAGTCCAGATAGCGCACACATAATAGCTCCAACTATTGTAGAAGATATTACTTTTTTAGTAGGAAAATCACCATCTTCCATCATTGCAATTGCTGGGAAAAAAACAATACCAAATATTATAGTTGCTATACCTATACCGACTAAACCACAAGAGATATTTGTTGATATACTCCATAAATATATTGCTAATTGTTCATTCATTGTTACCTGCTTTCTTTAATCTATTTCTTGCCTGCCTACGTCTATACAACTTCCACCAACCTTTCCAAGGAGTATCAGTCCACCAAGGAATACGTTTTTTACCCAACTTTTGAGATTTCATCTTACCTCTCCTCAAATAGTGTGCGTACTTGGTGTTTAATGTTATGTTCTTCAACCCAATTACAAAGCACGTTTAAAACTTCTTCTTTTAAATTAACTACATTTCTTGAACAAAAAGTAATAACAGGTGAAGTATGAGCTATACATATCAACTCCAACAATATACGGTCGGTGATTTGTGGGTAACAAAGTCTTATGTTTCTATTTTCTGGGTTTTTATTATCGTATATTTTACCATTTTTAGTTCTATAATCTTTGTATTTTGGCTCAATCCCAAACGTATCAAAAAAGGTTTTAGTTAATTCATCGGTCATTGTCTTATTTCTCCGTATAATTCCATTTCTAACTCTTGTTTGTATTTAATAGCAGTTTCTAAATCTTTTGTATAAGGTTTTCTATATGTCTTACCATTTTTAGCAATTGCAACTTGATATAAATCGTGTTTTTTGTTATATGTAATACCAATATATCCAGTGTTACTTAACTTAACAGACCTATTAAAAGAGTTTATACTTCTACTTACAACTCTTAGATTTTCTTTTCTATTGTCTAGCCCATTGTGGTTTATATGGTCAATTGTTTCACCGTTACAACCTAATATGTATTGATGTAATCTTATTGTTTTATCTCCGTTTTTAAAAACTGTATAAAATATATTTTTATTGCTTTTAGCTACTGAATAGACTTTATTCTTACATTTTTCAACATCATCTAAATCTATTAAAACTCGTTTTTCACCATATTTAGGACTATTTATAATAATCTCTGCGTGGGTTTCAAATAGTTCTATTTGATTGAATAGCTCAGCTTTTTTATTTGCTTTTCTCCATTCATAAAAGCATTGTAAAGAGCAAAAGTTATGAGTAGTTTTCTTTTTCTCGCTTGGATACTTTAACCTTCTATCTCCACACCATTCGCAAGTTACCCAGCTTGTTGTCTGTTTTTCTAGTTCGTTAGTCATTGTTCAACCTCTTTTAAAGTGTTTTTAGCTATTTCTATTAACAATTGTCTTTCAGACATACTTTCGTAAGAATTTAACTTCTCTTGCCTTGCTCTTCTTTGTTCTTTTATATCTTGAACATAAGTAACCATTGTATCGTTCCATCTTTCACAAATTTCATCTTCCAAGCTTGGCTCGTTCCACCATTCCTTAAATTTATCAATAAATTTCATTCTTCTACCTCCTGTAAGAGCCATTGTTTAATGTTATCAATACAATCATTTTCACTATCACCATTGCAAGTTTCCAAAAAAGCAACGCAAGTTATACAAGTATTCCTTATATTTAAGTAATGTTCAGCTATTTCATCAACTGTCATTTGCTTTATTCTTTCGTAGTTAGTCATTATCTAAACCCCCAATAACCTATTGCTACCATAATTGCAATTACTGCAAGAAATCCTAATAAATCTTCCATTACTTCTCCTGTTTATTCAAATTATTGTAAAACTCTTCTATATCAGGGTTTATAACCCTTTTTCTTAGCGTGCATTTTATAGGGTTATGCACATTTCCTGCACAATACTGCACCTGATTACCCCAAATGTTTTCATCTCTGTAGTTTGAACAAAGTTTGCAATTATACATATAATTCATTCTTCCTCCTATGGTAAACATTCAGCGTATTCGTTCCAAGCTTTTTCATAAAACATTTCAAAAGCTAGTCTGTTTTTACCAAACAACTTCTGTACTTCTTTTTCTGCTTTCTTCTCTGGGCTTTCAAGCATAAAAAAAGGAATCTTTACGCCTGATTCTTGAATTGTTTTATAATATAAAGTAAGTTTTGCTTGGAGTATTGTTGTTTTATGTCTAAGTTTATAAAATTCAAACTCGTCTTCTAGTGTTCTTTCTCGCATATAAATTCCTCGTAATAAATAGCTTCTATATCGTATTCTTTAAAATGGTTTTTAAGTTTTTCTGCTGCTTTTATTTAATCGAGCATCCCATAAAAGTCCCCCTGTTCTATCTTATTCTTTCTCATTAATGAGTGATAGTGTTTTACTATTAATTCAACTTGTGTATTTGTTCCTGTTTTTTCAAAAATCCTTAACAAATGAGTGTGAAAAGTACCAGCTGAGATATATAACTCTTTTGCTAGCTCTTTTCTGGATTTCCCCTCAACATTATTGATTATTTTGTTGTAAACTTCCTTCTCTCTTTTAGTTAAGTTCATCATAGAAGCCTTCCCTCCATTTTTTTCGGTTAAAAAGCAATGTGTGCTTGTTTACTCCGTATCTTTTCAAAAAAGTATCTTCTCCCATAGCGTGTAAATCATAGTGCATTTTAGCAGGCATTAAAATCAGCTTTTGCAAATGCTCAACACGCTCATAAAACTTTGGGTCGGTTTTTCTCACGTTTTGCTTAATAAAGTGATGTAATTGTTGATCTTTCGACCACGCTGAAAGCTCTGGGATAGGTCTTATAGTGCCTAGTTGAAATAAAAAGCAAGGGTATTTTGCTAAGTCGTCTTTGATACTCATTAAGCTACCCCCACTAACTTATCTAAAAAGTATTCTTTGTATGTATCACTTACCTTAAACTGTTTACCTTTGCTAGAGTATTGAATCCTAAAAAATGGTTTTTCAATGTCTTTTACAAAGTCATATCCAAAGTGTTCTCTGATTGTTTCTATAAGCTTATGAGGGCTTGTAGTAAACACGATAGGGCAGTTTGGATCTTGTTGCTTGTAGTAGTTAATTATATCGCTTGCGGTCACATATTCCCTATTCAACAGCATTTCTAGCACTATTGAAGCTTTGCTTTTCTTAGCTAAAAAAGCTTGTATTTCTCTCTCTTTATGTGTCATTAGCTTGCCCTCCTAGATTTAAGTTTTTCTCCTAATTTTCTGTAACTTTCTACTTCGTGTGGATCTACTTTTTCAAATGTTTCTTGTATTAAGCATTCAACTTTTTTTTCTTCAATCCTTTCTTGTCTTAATTTTTCTCTTTCTAAAATAGATATGTGATCACCATTTCTTACTAAAGTTGAAATATAACCGTCAATATTTTCTACTGGCTTACGAAGTTTTCTATTTTCTCTGATGAGATATTTTTTTAAAATCTCTCTCTCTTCTATTGAGAGAGATAGTAATTTATTACTATCTCTCTTATTTTCTTTATTTCCTTTATTTAGTTGTTGTTGATTGTTTGTTATTTGTTTGTTATTTGTTTGTTGCAGTTTGTGGAACTTATGCCAGTTAACCACCGTTATTATTGTGTTTCGGCTTGTTGATGTTCGTGTTATATTTTGTGTTTTTTCTAACTTATTTAGTGAAGTCCTTATCTGTTGTACACTTAAGCCGAGTTCTTTTGATAAATGATCTAATGATGTAACAAATTGTCCTTTTTTAATAATTTGACCTTTCCAGCTCTGGTCTTTGTAATTTGCTTTAAATAAACAGTGTAAAAATACGTCTTTGACTACGGGAGTAGAATACCACTCCCACGTCAAAAAACTTCTATATAAAATTAAATATCCGTCCATTATTTCTCCTTCTAATAAGGAATAGTTGGGCTTTCAGTTTGCTTTTCTTCCTCTTTAGGTTTGTTATCTTCTTCTTTTGGTCTATTATCTTTTAATTGAGCTACTACAGTATAATGTGGTGCGTTCTCGTGCGTTGTTGGTGTTATTTCATTAATCCATAATTGAAACGCATAATCTTTTAATTGCGGTATAGCATTTAATACAACCTCATCAAATTTAATAGCGATATAATCTTTTTGTTTATCTCTTGTTTGTGTTCTCCAAGCACTACCTATTTTCATTAGCTTTCCTCCTCTACTATTTCTGCTTCTATTACATTGTTTAATTTATCTTCTAAATTTTTAGCTTTTGAATTGTCTGCAGGTGTTATATCCTGTACTTCGTATTCATCGTGCATACCTAGTAATTTATCTGGGCAATAAGCACGTGCAAAAAATGCAAAAGCTCTATAAATTAACATCTGTTCTGGCATTGTTTTCCATTTTGAATTATCTTTGTTAAGCCAGCCTTCTTTTTGTGCCATTTCTAGTGTGACTACAGATCCTCTGCAGTTTTCCCCGTTCTTATTGGTAGCCGTGATATAAATACCCTGTAAACCGCTATCGACATTCCCCATTCTGTTTACTTTTACATTTTTGAAATTGGTATAAACTAAAGCTGAGCAATATTGACCGCTCCAGCTTGGCTTCCCTTTAACTATGTATAAGTTTTGCATAACAAATAAAGGGTTTTTTGCTCCTATTTGTCTAGCTGTGTCTATGGCTATTAAACAGTTTTCTGGTTTGTTTCTGTAATTATCTGGGACTAAATCTGTTTTGCTTAATCCCTCAGCCATTTTATAAAATTGTTGATACAAGTCTACATCTGAATAAACGCTTGGTAAAACTTGCGTTTGCTCATAAGTAATAATTTCATTCATAATAAATCCTTTCTAATATTGAGCAAGAATACTGTCTACATAATATGGGGCGTAACAAATGCCCGTGTCTTTATCAAAGTTTATCGGTAGATCTTCTGGCCTAGGTTCTAGGCTCATCTGTATAATATGGCTTGTGTAAGTGTCCCAGAATCCTTTTTCCGTGCATTCTAAATAAGTTTCTATAGCTTTTCTAACCGCTTTGTAACCGTAAGTTATAATACCTTCATCTGGTAAATATACTTGGGTTATATATGGCGGTTCTTTTTCTTGAGCTACAAAAAAGAAGCTTTCAACGTCTATGCCTGTAACAGCTTTTATGCCTTCTTTATACATTGCAGTTTGTACGTGATACCCAAACTTTATAAAGTCACCGTAAAAAGTGTTAGGGTTAACGCTACTAGCTGTTTTGTAATCTGGTACAAGTTTGCAATCATACGGCAAGTAATCAGGACGACACTTAAGCAATACTCCTGTATCTTTATCTTTCCAAAAAATACTTAATTCACTTTCACCTTTTTGGCTAAATGCAGCTAAAGCGTGTTTGTTTGATTTAATAGCTCTTGCTGTTCCTATAACCTGATTAAGTTCGTTTTTTGTAAGATGTATTTCTTTTGCTTCTATACCTTCGCTGACTAATAGCATTTCCATTAAATCAGCTAGTAAGTATTTTTCTATGGTGCAATCATATCCAAACTTCTCTTGTAAAATTCTTACGATCTCTTTTTTTGTGTAATCTGAATATGGATTGTGCCAGTAAGTATTTTCAAAAGCTTCTTGACCCTCTAAGATATAAGTGTGGCAAGCTTTTCCGATTTTGAAGCTAGGCTTTTCCTTTGCTTCATATTCGCCAGATAAGTATTTAAAATAGTATCTAGCAGGGCAATCTAGTAACATTTTGAGTCCGCTGTTTGATAATCCTTCTATAGAGTGATAAACTTCTGAAGGCATATTGCGAATAATACAAGGTGGTTTAATTTCCATTCCTTCTTTGTAATCAATAATCAAGTCTTTAATCATAATAGTTTTTCCTTTAAATAATCTTTTGCGTAATCCAGTTCTTCTTTTGTTATTTGTTTTTTGTTAAACATTCTGATAACCTCTGATAATGTTATGCGTGTGGAATCTAAAAACCATTCCCACTCGCTAGAGTAGTTATCAGCTCTGCTCATAATGTCAAAATTTATGCACACTATCTAATCACCTCCAAAGGTGGCATTGATGGGATCATTTCTTGTATACAGATTTTTTTGTTTAGTCTTTCTGACTGGATCTGTAAGCTGATAATGTCAAAGCTTGCTACGTTAAAACAAATAAATCCCAATACCGCTACTAATAAAATCTTTTTGTAATCAATTCTCTTTAAAATTTCCATAACTCTTTCTCCTTTATGTTGATTTGTTGTAGTTTTAAAAAAAAGAGGGGCTAGAAGAGAGGTTAGCCCCAGTTTATATAAGGTATTAATGTACTTCTAATAAAAAGGGATTATAAAAAACCCCTGTAAAAATATGGAATATTATGAAAAAGTCTAAAAAAATGGGGGCTACAGATTATGTTATTTTGATCGTGAGGAAAAGCCCCCCCTCATAATGCAACGTGTGTAAAAATAAAAAGGGCGGTAATGAGTATACACAAAATAAGAAAGGAGTCCCGCCCTGCCCAATATGAGTAATCCCAAAATTAAGTTCTTAAGATTGAGGGCAATTGTTTGCCCTCTTATTTAAAAACTTTAATTAAGTTCTCTGTTTTCTGCTATATTGTTTCTAGCTTTCGCTCGATTGGCTCATATCATCGCCAGCCTGCTACTCTGCATCAATACCTACTTACATATCACTTTCGCAATATGCTTTCATTCGCTATTCAGTTGTCAAAGTTCAATTTTTGCAATGTTAAGTAAGCTTAATAAAACAAGCGTTTTTACTTGCTTTTAAGCTTTGTTTGTTATAAAATTTGTATGTGGAGAGATTTGAGGGCTTGTGTTTAACTAGCTCTCTTTGTCTCCTCTAAATACTGAAGTATTAACTCACCACAGACTTCAGTCATAGACTTACCTAATGAAGCCGTGATAGCTTTAAATTGTTGTCTAACTTCTACTGGTACTCGAACGTGAATGAATTCCATTTTTTCTCCTTCGGTTTTCATCTTATGTTCTATTTATAACACATTTGTGAATTATTGTCAACACCTTTAGTGAACTTTTTCACAAAGAGTAAACAAAGAGGATAAAAATGAAGTATAACGAGCTTTTAGAGCGTTTACAAAAATTAACAGATACGAAAATATCACAAAAAAATATTGCAGAGTTATTAGAAGTTGGCGCAAGTGCAATTAGTAATAAGGTTGCAAGAGATACAGATTTTTCATTAGAAGAATTGATAAAAATTGAAAAAGGCTTAGTGTTGCCTATTGGTTCTATTTCAGGTATTCAAACCAACGAAGGAAGTATCGAAATAGATTACATCCACATAGCCCCTTCTTGCGGTCGTGGAACAGTTGTTTTAGATAATGCCGATGTTACACCTGTAAGAATAGGTAAAGAGGTCATAAAAGACATTTGGAAGGTGTCCAGCCCTGAAGTATTGAAATTGTTTAAAGCCTCTGGCGATTCGATGGCTGATACTATTGAAGATGGGAATATACTACTTGTAGACACATCTAGAACTGATTATCATAACGGCGGTATTTATGTTCTTACTATAAATAATGATTGGTTTGTTAAGAGATTACGCCTTAAAATTAATGGCGATCTAGAGATTATTTCCGATAATACAAAATATGAGCCTGAAATATTAAAACCTAATACAGATATTGAGATAAATGTAGTAGGAAGGGTTATAAAGAATCTTTCTAGGGGGTTGTAATGAAAAAGTTATTTGTTTTGTTTTTAATGTTAATTATATTTAATACTCCTGTTTTTAGTTGGGATGGATATGATTATGACACAGGCGATTATATTGAAATAGAAAAAGGTAATCTTGTAAGAGCAGGTAATGATATAGAAATTTATGATTATTCAACTGGAACTTATAAAGATGTTGAAGTTCAGAGTGTTTCAAGTGATGAAGTTGAAGTCTATGATTATGAAACTGGAGAATATAGAACTTTTGATATGGATTAAAGGAGTGATTTTATGAAGAAAAAAGTTTTTTTACTTGGGTTATTTTTATTGTTGGGATTTATTTTGTTTTGTACGTATGAAGTTGTGGCATCTCCAGATTGCAATGTTTTAAATAGAAGAGGTTGTTGTAGTCATCACGGTGGTGTTTGTGGTTGCTCAAATGGCAGGGCTGTTTGTTGCGATGGTTCTTATTCACCTTCTTGTGGTTGTTATTAGCAGATATGTTAATAAGAATTGTATTAAAATAGAAAAGAAAGAAGCAATTAAAAGAGGTGGCATACCTTGCAAAGTTTGTGGCGGTTAATAATTGTTTTTTCATTATTAACTCTTCCAGTCCAAGCAAAACACTTGCATTTTGAAAAAGAATATCAAGCTGCGTGGGCTGAAAAGAATAATGCTGAAGTAGAAGTTGTTTTAGATTGTGGCGCTAGAGTTGATTGCGTAACAGAAGAATATGCCGTTGAGTTTGATTTTGCTAATAAATGGGCTGAATCAATAGGGCAATGTCTATATTATGCTTTAAAAACAGATAAAAAGCCTGCAGTAGTTTTAATAATGGAAAACCCAGAAAAAGACGAAAAATATTATAACAGATTAAAAGCTGTAGCTGATAAATATGGCATCACCATTTTTAAGATGTTTAGTTTAACAGATTAAGGAATAACAATGTTTATATTAATCACCTTATTACTATTTATAATATTTGCATTTATTATGCACCTTCACGGCATAGATGTTTTAGATGCAAAAAATGATATATTTAGCAATAAAGATTAGGAATATTACACACAAGCTAATCTTTTTCTTTTTTCTTCTCTTAGTTTTTCTATATCTGCTAACATAACAGCAGATAATACTAGTTCTGTTATATTTATTCCTGATTGTCTTAGTTGATCTATTTTTTTAATAGCTTCTTCCCCATAAGCTCTTATTACTAATTCTCGATACATAATACACGCTCCACATAAATAAACTTTTATGCTAATTTTATAATCCTAAATTTTATTCTTGGATATAGGACTACTGGGCTATTTATTTAAACCCTAGCAGGATTTAAAATAATAGTAGGAGGTTCTGTTAGCTGTATTAAGAAAGGATGGCTTATTATGCAAATTAAAACAGCAGACGGAATTGAAAACGTAGGTTCAGCAGGTGTTGCTGGTGCAGGTTTGGGCTTAGGTATTGCAGGTACTGCACTAAGCTTGTTACAAAACGGTGGTTTAAACGGTATCTTTGGCAACAATGGCAATATGCAATGCCACGATACACGTATGATTTCTGCACTTGAAAGCGAAAACGCTAAGTTAAAAGCAGAACGTTACACCGACAAAGTAGGTACTGAAGTATATGCTGAACTTAACAAGAAGTTTAACGAAATAGGACAGTTTGTTGCTGGTATGGATAAAAACTCCGCAGTAGCAGAAGCAATTAACGCTGAAAGAATCTCTTGCTTAACAAACAGAGTAGCAGCTCTTGAAGCTCTTACTAAGTTAGTTGTTCCTAATAGCTCTGTTTGCCCTGGATGGGGTAATGTGACAATTACACCAGCAGCAGCTACAACAACATAGGCAGGGAAATATGGTAAACGAGGTAATACAATCTGAGTTGGATAGATTTGAAGAATATATTTTAACAAAGATATTCGGAAATATTAACAATCTCCAATGTAGTAAAGTAATACAGCTATACTTAATGTCAAAGAATATCAAGCTTGAACAGTTTATCAACAACAAAATACAAATGTTTGAGGCATTTATTTCAGATTATATGACAAGTGACGGTATGGTTGAAGGTGATAGACTAACAAAATATGTTATTGAAAGATATCCAGCTCTCAAGGGTTGTATTACCTTGCCCTCCTTAAAACTATCGGAATACGCAAAAATTGTTGATGAAATAATCGGCTTAGATGCCGTTGGTCATATAATAAGAAATTTGTGAGGTAAAAAATGATAAGATCAGATGTAATGAATGAATACGATAAAATACTCTCAAAATATCCTGATGCCGATAAGGACTTTATGCACAACTTTATGAGGTTAATGCCTGATGTAGCTATGGATATGTTTGAAGATTATGAAGATTATAAGGAATACGGTTGTCATATAGCAACAGAAAAGCTATATAACAGATACATAAATAAACTAAATCAAGTAAAGTGGAGTTATGATGACGTGATATCTGTAGCATCTCCCTCAATAGACTTTGCTCAAAAAGATTATTACGAATATGATTTTGCTTTTCTTATGAACTATTTATATTGTTTGTTTAAAGATAAATTTACAGATTACGCATACTATGTATTTATGACTCAAAAATTGCTTGAAAATCCTATGATGCCAAAATCTGACGATCTAGCATACCATTTAGCTGAGAGGCTATAACACACCTTAAAGCTCGCTAAAAGCGGGCTTTTTATTCTTTATAAAAATCTACCTATTGGTAGAGGACAAAGGTAAAAAACAATGCTACTATACAATTAGCCTAGCAAACGTGGTAGGTGTGGTGTAATCATTCCGACGAGTTTCCACATCTGAAGCGGAGCAATATAGGGTAGAGTTACTATTGCCTGAGGATCTTAATGTTATCTTGTTGTAACACGCATTTCGCGGGGAGTTTTTCTAGAATACTTATTAATAACTCAACCAATTATCATAGAATTGAGTATGGTGTTTGCCCTATATGTAACGTAGCTAAGTTTAGAGAGTATAAACAATTCCACGATGGGACAGATTTGCTTAAAGATTATACAGGAGTAATTGCAGAAGCTAAGTTTAGGGCGTTTATAAAAAGACTAGAGGATATGCCTTGCGGTAATTGGACTAATCAGAATATCTGGTATGGGGATTTTTCTAGAACAAACAGAAAAGACGCTAACGGGAATTGGATCTATTTACAATTGAGAAAGAATTTCAACGGACAAAAAGAAGTTCTTAATGAAATATATACAAAATGTTTTAAATAAAAACTTTATGTTAGTTTCGGGCAAGGGGGAATTTTTGCTTTCTCTTGTTCCCCCATTTTTTTAATCAACCCGAGAGGATAATTGATTATGGCAAAGAAGAAAGAAACGAAAAAAAACGAAAACAAAACCCCAAAACATTTAGAGGGAAAACAGAAGAGATTTTCTTCTGAGTATCAGCCTAGTGGTGAAGCAAAATCTTTAGGCTGGTTAAAGAAGAGAACACTTGAAGAATTAAAAAATGAAATAGTTAACAAGTCTTTTTTAATCGCAGTCGAGAAGTTAAACAATTCAGAAATAAGCCAGCAAGAGTTTCTTGCAATATTTGCTAAGGCGGTTGAGATGTCTGGATTTAAAAACAGCAAGCTTGATACAACTGTTAAGACTTATAATCTATTTGAAGAAAGCGTAGAGAAAAAAGCTAATGAGATTGACTAAAGAGCAGCTTAAAAAGATTAAAAGCAACTTGGTTAATTTCAGATATGTAGTTTTATCAAACGACCAAGATAACGAGCTTAAAAGTCCATATTTTCATTACGATCTATCGGACTTGTTGTTAAAGAATAAAAACCACGTTGCGATCGAAATGTTTCGTGAAAGCGGGAAATCAAGTTATGCATTAAGGACTTTTCCTCTATATGCTATGGCTTACCCGCAAAAAAACAGAGATTATATTGTTATAATCAAGCAAAACCAGCGTGTAGCGTCAAACAAGCTAAAAGAGCTTATTGATGAATATATGAATAATCCGCTAGTGCAACATAACCTAGTAGAGATTAAAGAACAAAACGCTAATGCTTTCTCTGTAGACGTAAGAAACGAACAAGGCGAAATAGTTAATGTTCGTATAGAGGCTTTTGGTAAAGGCGCAGGGATAAGAGGTTTATCTAACCAAGACAGAAGACCTAAAATTATTATTCTTGATGACATCCAAGACCACGACGACGCACGAAGCGAAACAGTTACAGAAACAGACTGGGACTGGTTTTTATCAGATATTATATTCTTAGGCAAGAAGTCTAGAATTTTCCTTATTGGAAACAATTTGGGCGAAAGATGCGTTATAGAGCGTGTTATAAAAAACGCTGAAGAACTCAAGTTTGAAGCAATTAAAATCCCAGTTATGATTGACGGGAAATCAACTTGGGAAGAGAAACAAAGTGTAGAAGATATTGAGCGTGAACGTGATTCATACGCTAAAATTGGCAAGCTTGATATCTGGTTCGCTGAGAAGATGTGTGAAGCTCTTGCGCAAGAAAGCAGAGTTTTTCAAGAAGAAGACTTTAGATATTATTCACCTCATAGAAAAGACGATCTAATTTCTAGATGTAATATTTACGCTTGTTTAGATCCCGCTAGCTCAACAAATGCAAGTGCTTGTTATAGAGCTATTACAGTTACTGGGGTGGATGCTGATAATTACTGGTTTGTATTAGATGTTAAATATGGTCGCTGGGATAGTGCAACCACAATAGATACAATTTTTGATGTGGTAATCAAGTACGGTATAAAAACATTCCACATTGAAAAGGGCTGGTATGTGCAAGTTATTGAGCCTTTCTTAACAAAAGAAATGCAAAGAAGGAATGTATTCTTTAACGTAGTACCGTTAGAACACGCTAAGCAAGGCTCAAAGCTTGAGAGAATAAAGCTTTTACAGCCTAGATTTAAAGCTCATACAATCTATTTTCCTGATACAGCCGACTGGTTAGGGGAATTAAAAGCAGAACTTGCAGGGGTTACTAAAGACGAAATTAAATCAGAGTACATTGATTGCGTGGACGCTTTAGCAATGACTGAGCAAGTCGCTTTACCGCCTACAAATGCAAGACTAAGTTATAACGAATCATTTAAGCGTGATAGAGAGCGTAATTCTTACGCAAGACAAAGCTTATTTGATATAGCAGGGTACTAATGAAGGTAGATTATACGACTTTTGAAGATATTGATGCTATACAGTCTAATCAGTATTACAAAGACGCTAAAGAACTATTAAAACAGTCGCTTCCATATCAAGAGGTCTTTACTTTTAAAGACAAACAAATAAGAGCTATAGCGATGTTTTTTGAGTTTTATCCTAGTTGTTATAAATGCGGAATAATCCTAGCAAAAGATATGAACCCGCACTTTTTAAGGTTTTTCAGGGCGTGGATGAAGCATAAGATTAAAGAGCATAACTGTATAAGGCTTGAGACAGAAGGGTATTCAGATAAAACGCTAGAGCGGTTTCATAGGTTTTTAGGGTTTAAAAAAGAAGTAGAAATCAACAATGGAGGATATATTAAATGGGTGATGTAGGTAAGTTTTTATTTATGCCTGTTGGTCTAGGTGGTATGGGTGTGGATTTTACAAAAAGTAGACCTTTAGAGTTCTATCAAGGGCCAAAAGATAAAGCTGCACCTGTTTATGATGCTGACGCAGAAAAAGCAAAAGCAGAAGAAGCAGCAAGCGAACAAGTTAAAAAGAAAAGACTTGAGCAAACTCAAACTGTTAACACATCAGCTTTAGGAAATACAGGCAAGGTTAATACTGGTAAAACCGTTTTAGGGGGATAGTAAATGGATTTATCCGCAGGAAAGATTTGTAAGAATTATAAAGATCTTAAGAGTTCTAGAATGGACTTTGATAGTTATTATCAAGTCCTACATAACTATTTCTATGTAGAAAGCTCTAATATTACAGCTAAGAAGAATAAGGGCGCAGAAATTAATATGCTTCTTGATTCTACTTCTCTTGATGTTGGAGATGTTTTAGCGTCTGGACTAGCTAATTATCTAACTCCAGAGGCTTCAAAATGGTTATATTTAGAGCATTCTAATCCTCAATTAAGAGATTTAAAAGAAGTTAAACAATGGTTCCAAGACGTTACCGATGAAGTGTTATTAACTCTTTCTCGCTCTAATTTCTATAACCAAATGCCTATTTTTTACAAAGCTAGCGGTGTTTATGGTACTGCTGGCATTTTTTGCGAAAAAGATCTTGACGATGGAGTAAGATTCTATAATATTCCTATTAATAAGCTTTATCTAGTCGAAGATGCTAGAGAGCGTCCGTGTGAGTTCTATCTGAAGTTTGAATATACAGCAGAACAAGCTATCTCGCGTTTTGGCAATAAATGCTCACAAACTGTAAAAGATTGCTATGCAAATGGTAGAAATCCAGATAAAAAGTTCGAATATATCTGCTATTTTGGTAAGAGGCTTGAGCGCGATCCTGAAAAAATTGATACACAAAATATGCCTATTAGAATGGTATGGGTTGAAACAGAAACGCAAAACACAGTACAGGAAAGCGGTTTTAATTCTATGCCTTGTATGGCTCACAGATTTTATAAACGTCCTCAAGTTGTTTATGGTTATTCACCAGCAATGAAGGCATTGCCTTATGTTCGTTTAGTTAACACTATGACTGATACATTATTAAGAGCAGCTATGAAACAAACAGATCCAGCTATCGCTCTTCCTGATGATGCTTTCTTAGGTACTCCAAACTTTAACCCTAGACAGCTAAATTATTATCAAAGAGGTAAATTGAGCCCTAAGGATGATATTTTCCCTATTGGTAATTTTGGAAATATAAGCGTAGGGCTTGCAGAAATTCAGCATTATCAACAACAAATAAAAGAAATTATGTTTTATGATACTTTCCAAGCTTTCAGCGGTCTAACTAAGCAAATGACAGTTCCTGAAGTAATGGAAAGAATAGCTGAGAAAATGACTTTATTAGGCCCAGCTGTAGGACGTTATATGAACGATGTTTTACAGCCTTTAATCGAAAAGGTTGTATTTATCCTTTGGGAATCTAATATGCTTCCACAAATGCCTGATGTTATGTTACAAGATCCTTCTTTTGAAGTTAAGTTTGTAGGCCGTTTAGTTCAAACCCAAAGACAATCAGAAGTTAATAACATAATGAATGCTCTTGCAATAACAGGCCAAATTGCACAGCTTAACCCTGAAGTATTAGACAAGGTTGACGCTGATGAAGCTGTAGAAAAAGTATTTGATATTTCTTCTGTATCTACACTACTTCGCTCAGATAACGAAGTCGCTCAAATAAGACAACAAAGAGCAAAAGCTATGCAAGAACAGCAGAACTTGTTAGCTATTCAAGAAGGGGCTAATATTGCTAAGACTGTAGCAGAAAGCGAAAAATATGCAAAAGATAGCAAGAAATAATATAAAGTTTAACTTTGCTAGTGTTGATGACTTTGCAGAGTTAAATCAATCACTAATAGACATAGAAAACAAATACCCTAAAGTTATTAAGTTCCTTGAGGAGTATTGCGGTTATAATACCGCTGTTCTATCACCAGACCCAAACGAAATTTGCTACGCACAAGGCAAGAGAGACGTTATTTTAACCCTCAAAACTCTTATGCGTAAAGATATAGACTTTAAGCAAATTGTAGAACATTACAACAAGTTTTAAGGAGGACTTATGTCAGAATTGTTGACAACTGATGCACCTGCTGAGGTGACAACTCAAACTGCAGATAATGCTCAGCCAACGAATGAAAATTGGTACAGCACATTATCTGAGGAGTACAGAAACCACCCATCTATTCAAAAGTTTAACGACGCTAACGGCTTAGCTAAAAGCTATTTAAACCTTGAATCTATGATGGGACAAGAGAAAATCCCTGTACCAAAAGGGGTAGATGATTCAAACGCTTGGGGATTATACAGAAAAGCTTTCAATGTCCCTGAAGCTGCAGAAAATTACAATATTAAAATTGAAGGCGTTGAGGATGAGAAATTAGGACTGTTTAAAGAGTTATTCCATAAACATAATATCTCACAAGATACAGCACAAGCTTTAGCTGATGCCTATGTGGAAGACCTTAAAGGTCTATTTGCTCATCAAGATCAATTAAAACAAGTAGCTATGGAAAATGCTACAAATGATCTCAAAAAAGAATGGGGTTTAAAATACGAAGAAAACCTTAAAACAGCTAGAAATTTCCTAGAAAAAATGGCTGGCAACGAAGAAGATTACAAATATTTTGAAGGTGTAATCGGAAACGATGCTAAATTTATAAAACTACTTTCTAAAATGGGTGAAAGCATTTCAGAAGGTTCTTTAGGTGGGTTTGAAAGCCAAACTGGTGGCTTTGTTAAAACTCCTAAGGAAGCAGAAGCAGAATTAAATTCTATTCTAAACAATCCAGATGACGCGTACTGGGCAGGGTCTAGAAATAGAAGAAATAATATAACATATTGCAAAGAACACAACTTGTCTTATGTCCCTGAGGACGAAAGAAAAGCACGTGTGCAGTATGTTCAATCATTAATGGCAATGTTGGGATAATCGCTCTGACCTCAAGTAATTTGCCTTCTCCGTCCGAAAGGGTAACGGGTAATTATAGTATTTACACTTTAAAACAAAAGGAGAATTAAAAAATGACTTTTACTGGAACACAAGTAGACGTAAGAGCGCAGGATTATTCACGTATAATATTGCCTTTAGCACGTCAAGAAAAATCAATGCTTTATGATAGAGTTTACGTTAAACACGATATTATCGGTAAATCATTCTATCAAGATCAAATTGGTAAATGGGCTATGTCAGCTAAAACAACTACTAACCCAGATACTCCACAAAACGACCCAGCTTTAGCTAGAACTCGTGTAGATATCGCTACTTACAACGATGCTCGTCTAATGGATAGAAGCTTGTTATTACAAGAACTTTCTGATCCAATGAGCGTAGCTTCAGTTTGTGTACAATCTGCAGTTGGTATTCAAATCGACCAAATTATCTACGACGCACTAGGCGGTACAGCTTATCGTGGTGAAACAGGTGCTAACACAGTTGCATTCCCTGCAACTAAAACAGTTGATGTTGATTTTGGTGCTGATGCTAACACAGGCTTAACTCCTGCAAAAGTTAGAGAAGCTAAAAGATTAATGGATGCTGCTGGCGTTCCTCATTACGATAGAACTATCGTTACAGATGCTAACGGTCTATCTCAAATGCTTGGTTTTACAACTGTTACTTCTTCTGACTACAACGCTGTTAAAGCTCTTGTAAATGGTGAAGTTGATACTTGGTTAGGCTTCAAATTTATTACATTACCAGATGGTATTGTTAATAAAGAAGGCAATGTTGCTGATTACTTCGCATTCCAAAAAACTGGTATTTGTTTCGGTATGTTAGAAGAACTTTTCTTAAGAATAGAAGAAAGAGCTGATAAATCATACTCTAAACAAATCTACTACGAAATCTCTGGCGGTGCTGGCAGATTAGAAGAAGATAAAATTATTAAAATCAAAGGTGATACTTCAGTTGCTGTTGTTAATTCTTTTGAAAAATAGTAATTGTGGGAGGGGGCTTTGCCCTCTCCTTTCTTAAGGAGAAATATGTCAGAAGTTGTTATTGTAAATAAAGCGTTATCGTTATTAGGAGCTACTAGAGTATCGGCTCTTTCAGACAATTCTTTAGAGGCTCAAAGTGCTAATAACGTATATAACGAAAGCTTAAAATCTATACTTACAGAATGTGCGTGGAAGTTTGCAACAAAAAGAGTTCTTTTAGCTAAAGTTAACAAAAAGCCTGCTTGGGTTAAAAACGGTATGAAAAACTATTTTCAATTACCGTCTGATCTTGTTGCGATTATTGAAACATCAGATCCAAATGCTAGATGGGAAGTTGAAGGGCAAATGATACTAACTGATGCTGATACATTTGGCATTGAGTACGTTTACTTTATAACTGATTCTAGTAAATATCCTGCATATTTTATAGATGCTTTTGCTTGCAAGCTTGCAGCTGATATGTGCTATGAGCTTACTAACTCAAATGAAAAAACAATGACACTATTAGAGCTTTATAAAGGCGAATACTTACCACTAGCTAAAACTAAAAATTCTCGTGCTGGTTCTGCTCCTATGGTGCGTGATGATATGTGGGCAAGTTCAATTTTTAGGAGTTTTTATGGCTAGAGTTGCACCTATTTATACGTCTTTTGGACGTGGTGAAGTATCACCTTTAATGTTTGGTAGAATTGATATTGAACAATATCCTACATTACTTGATAAATGTCGTAATTGCTGGATAAGACCTTATGGAGTTGCTAGCCGTTTTGCTGGTAGTGAGTATATTAATACTACTAAAAATAATGGTAAAATAAGATTAATTAAGTTTGTTTTTTCGCCTACAGATTCTTATATTATTGAAGTTGGTGCTGGTTATTTTAGATTTTATAACAATGGCGGTATAGTTCTTAAAGATGGAAAAGTTTATGAGGAAGGAAATACCTTTACCGAAGAACAAATACAAACGCTTCAATATGTTCAGCTTGACGATATTATAAAGTTTGCAGTTTTACCAGTTGGATCTGATAATACAACCGCAAAACCCTCAGAATTAGTTCGTAAAGCTGCAGATGATTGGGAATTTAGAGAAGTTGAGTTTAAATCAACTCCTTATTTAGACGAAAATATTACTGATACTAAGATCACTCCTTCTGCTGTTGAAGGGGATGAAATCACGCTTACAGCTAGTGGAGATTTGTTTAAAGAAGGACACGTAGGCTCGTATTGGTGGATTGGTGGCACAGTCACAACCGACGATAAAGAAGTACAAGGCTACGTTAAAATAATTGCTGTTGAAAGTGCTACAAAAGCTAAAGCTAAAGTTATTGAAAAGCTTTCTGCAACAACCGCTACTAAAAGATGGGGCGAAGGTGCTTGGAGTGATTATAGGGGATATCCTGCCGTTATTGCGTTATATGACGGTAGACTTTACTATGCAAGAACTCCACATCAACCTAGAAATATTTATGGTTCTAAGCCTTATGCTTACGAAACATTCACTCCTGCAGTAGATAATGAAGACGACGGAGCAATTAATATTCAATTAGCAACAAACGCTAACGGTGACGGTTCAGATATAAAATGGATGGTTGGCGGTTCTTACTTGCTATGCGGTACTTTTGGTGGTGAATTTATTATCAGAGGTACTGGAGACGGTGCAATTACTCCTACAGATATTAGTGCTAAACAAAGAACTAACTGGGGCGGTGAAAGGGTGCAACCTATTGTAGCTGGTACTTTTGTTCACTTTGTACAGCGTAATGCGAAAAAATTAAGACAATTCCAATATGATTATTATTATGAAACTTATAAGTCTATTGATGTTTCTATTTTTTCAGAACATTTCTTTGATAGTGGCATAAAACATATGGCATACGTAAAAAATACAGATAGTATGCTTTTGTTACTAAATAATAAAGGGGAAATTGTTGTTTTAACTCTTGAACAAGATCAAGCAATACAGGCTTTTTCATTGCTAGAGTTTGATGGACAAGTTGAAAGCGTTGAAGCTATTCCAGCTTATAGCGGAAATTACGACGAAATCTGGTATAGCATTTTAAGGACTGTAAACGGTCAACAAGTAAGATATATTGAGCGTATTCAAAACCCTATAACTCCAGAAAATCAAGAAGATTGCTGGTATGTTAGATCAGGTTTAATGTTTAATGCTTATAATCTAACAAAAGAAAATAATTTAACTCTTTCAGGTTTAAATGGAAATATAACAGCTACGGCTGATAATGATATTTTTGAAGAAAACGACTTAAATAAAAGAATTAGAGTTATAGACAATGAAGGAAATGTTGTAGGACAGGCAGTTATAACAGCTGTTATCGATGCTAAAAATGTTTCTATAAGAACTGTCAAGGCCTTTGATTCTTTAAATATTTCTGGCGGTCTTTGGGGAGTAAGTTCTGATACTATTAAAAACTTAAACCATTTAGAAGGTAAAACAGTTCAAATATTGGCTGATGGTGCTGTACAAACTGAAAAAGAAGTTGTAGACGGTAAAATACTTTTAGAGCTTGACGCTTGGAAAATAATAGCTGGTTTAAGCTATCAAAGTTATATTACTACAATGCCTCTTGAGGCAGGAAGCCAAAATGGAACAGCTGTAGGGAAAAGAAAACGTATCAGCGAGCTTACTATAAGACTTTGGAGAACTTCAGGCTGTAGAGTTGGAAGAGACTTAAATAATCTGCAACAAATAAGATATAGAAACGCAAATACAACTCTAGGATTGCCTTTAAATCTATTTACAGGAATTATTCCTAATATTAAATACAATCAAGGCTGGGAGTGGGTTGCTAATGTGACAGTAGAACAATCAAACCCTTTACCTATGAATATTTTAGCAATAGCTCCAATAGTTACGGAGGTGGATAAATAATGGCACAAGCAGCAGCAATAATGCAAATAATAGGTGCAGCAGCTAGCTTTACATCTGGAATGATGAATGCTTTTGGCGAAAAATATACTGCGGAAAGTAATGCTAATGCGTATAGAGCGCAAGCACAAAATATCGGAGTCCAACAAGGTATTACAGCTAGACAATATGGAACTTATGAGAATGTTTTACAAGGTCAAGCCGTTACTACTGCAGCAAGGCAAGGAGTGAAAGTATCTGGAACAGTTGCTAGTAGCATTTCAAGAAGTTTAACCGCATTAAATCTAGATAAAGGTTATAAGATTTATAACCTAGAAGTAGAAAAGAATAAGGCAATAAACAACGCAAGGTATCAAGACTGGGTGGCAGATACAGCTTTAGTCAGGGGTTTCTTTAGTAGTACAGCTTCTGCTCTTGGCAGTGCTGGTAGCTCTAACTTGTTTAGTGGTGGAAAACAAACTACTACTAATGTAAATGGAGTTAAAATGAGTGGCGGTACAGATTTTTCAAACGCAACTATGGTTTCTGGTGCAACAAGAATTGTTTAAGGAGTAATGATGGCAAAATTACCAGTTTATAATTCAGAAGGTGGATTTACAACAAATACGCCTAATAACATCCGTAAAGCTAGCGATTATCAGCTTTGGGGTGATACTCTTGATGGAGTTTCTAAAGAAATAACTAGACTAGGAGCAGAATGGCAAAAAGCTAAAGATCAAGTTGAAAACTTGGACGGTAAAAATAAGCTTTTAATGGGTATTTCTGATATTTTAACAGAAGCTGAGCAATTTAATTCTTGGAGTTCTCCAAAAGAATTAGAAGCTAAGAAGCAAGAGCTTTCTTCAAAATTGCAAGGTGTTCTTCCTAGTGTAATGGATGGATTTTCAAATAATCAAAATGCGGTTTTATTTCAAAAACAAGCTGAGTTTACTACATTCCAAAATCAAGTTAAACTTGATGAAATATTTAGAAATAAACAACAAGACAAAGCTTTAGAAAGTTTAGCTACTTCTCAGGATATCAACTTTAGAAACTTTGTACAAACAGGCGATAAAAGCTATAAACAAAGCTTTTTTAACGATATTGATATGATGGTTAATGCTGGGTTTATGACTAGAGAAGATGCAGCAAAAAATAAGCTAGCTGTTAACGATTGGGATGCTGAATATGCTTATAATATAATTTCTCAAAACCCTTATGCTCAAATACCTGATGAGATTATGAAAGGTATTGATCCTAGAAAACAAACTCAGTTGAGAAACTTTACTAAAAATGAAAGAAATAGGTTAAAAGCTGAAAATTTAATGAATTTAAAGAGCGCATTTTTTGCTAATCCTACGCAAGAAAATTTAGATAAGATTATAAAAGCTAATCCTGAAGGAAATTATTCAAAATTACAAGAAATAGTAGATAGCCAGCCTAATTATGAAACTGTATCTAATGTAAATGGTTATGCTGATGCTTTACAAAAAGTGCAGGATTTAGCAAATGAAAAAACAGATTCTTATAATGACAAAATGAAGTATATCGCTAAATCAGGTTTGCTAGCTACTTCAATTATTAAAAATAATATTAATAAAAATGGGGAAAATACAATCTCTAATAATGATAGAGATACTTTATTAAACAAAATTTATAAAAATATGGGCGATGCTACTTTCAGGGAACAAATAAGCAAATTGCCAGATTTATCAAACCTCAAAGATATAGAATTGAGCCAAAAGGCTTCTAGTTCATATTTTAAAAGCTCAAGTGAATACAATAAAGATTTTAAAGAATTGTCTGATTTTAGAGGCAAAGATAGTGTTTGGAATGATATTGGAATAGCAAATAAGCTTGATAATATTAAAAAGCGTACTATGGAAGGAATTATTAATAATATTGCTGTTGGTGATTTTCAAACTGCTGAAAAAATTTATTATACTGGGTTGCACTCTGCTATAAAAACAAAATACTGGTATGTTCCAGAACTTCAAGACCCAAATTTACAGGCGGGTAAGAAATTTACTTTAAACGGAAGAGTTTATACTTTTCAAGGGTTTAGTAACAAAGATATTATTGTGGAGACTAATTAATGGCACTAACTTTAGAAGAAGCTATAAGACAAATTAATAATAATGTAGATACAATGCCTAAGGCTATTCCTATGTCTCAAGCTGAGCAAATAGATACTACGGAAAGTATTTTAAATGTAATTCCAGAGTACAGAGATAATAAGATTGAGCGTTTTGCTAAAGGTTTATATGCTGGATTAGACAGCGTTAAAGATGTATTACCATCTATTGAGCTTTACGGTAGAAATACAGATTTAGCTATTGGTGGATATTTTGGAGCTTCTGAAGAAGAAATAAGTAGAAAAGCTATGAATATAGCTACTATTCAGCGAAACTTAATGGCTAATCAAAAAGATAGAGCTGAGTATACTTCCGAAGAAACTGCTGAAAGTTTTGCTTATGGTTTAGGTCAAGGCGCAGCAAATTTGTTAATGATGTACGCTTCTGGCGGTGCTACTGGTGCTGTTGTTAAGGGTGTTGCAGCTAAAACTGCTGTAGGTATTGCAACTGGTACAGTTTTAGAAAATATTGAGCAACAATCTGAAAGAATGCCTGTTGATAAACTAGGTAAACTTCAGGTCGAAAAAATAACTCCAGAGTGGGCTAAAAAATCAACAATTGGGACAACTTCTTATCTTGCTGCTTCAGCTTTACTAGAAAAGTATGTTGGTTTTGGAAAACAAACTACTTTATGGGAAACTCCTATAAAATTTAGTAATCAAACACTTAAAAATATTTCGCCTACGCTAAAAACAGCTGGTAAAGGTTTGTTATCAGAAGGGGCTACTGAAGGTCTTCAGTCTCTTACCTCTTCTGGTATTTTGCTTGCAGAAGGTACTATAAAAATGTCTGAAATGCCTGAAAGATTACAGCAAGCTTGGAAAGAAGCTGTTATTGGTGGTATTTTAGGCGGTTCTGTTGGGACTGCTGTAGCAATTAATCAGCAAGTTAATGTTAAAACAATGCTTAATGAGGAAATAGGAAAAGTTGTAGCAGATCCAAATGAAAGAGAAGCTATTGTAGAAGCTATTTACGAAAGCGGAACTGTTGAGCTTACTAATGTTATTTCAAAAGAGCTTGAATTATCTTCTGAATTAAACACTAAACACGGGGCAATTTATGACAGTATGCAAAATGCTATTTTTGCAGCTATAGAGGACGCTGGGGCTTTGTCTGAAGAATCTGAAACTGATTTAGCTCAGTATGTATCAGAAACATCTAAAATGTTTGCTAATCAAGTTTTAGCTGAAGCAAATAAAAGAGGTTGTTTGATTGATGATGTTTTAAAAGCTAGCGATATTAAATATGAAGACGGAAAAATAAAATTACAAGCTGGTAAAGAAACAATTGCTGAAACAGATTCTTTGACAGATTCGGTTGTAGCTCAACAAAATTATAATAGAGATAAGAAAAATGAAGCTTGGCAAATTGTAAGTATTGCTACTGGAATCCCAGAAAAACAATTAAAAATGCAATACAAAAAGAATAATGAAAAAATATTAGAACTTATTGCTAATACTGCTGATAAATTAGATGGTTTTGTGGCTAAGCATTATGTAGAATTAAACAATTTAAGCTATGAAAATGATTTTGCTAATGAAAATATTGGCTTAGGTGCAAAAATTGCGCAACAAGCTTATGAAGACTTATTAAATGATAATTTTACTGAAAAAGATCCTTCTATTGATCGTTATGAAGGCTATGAACAATATATAAAAGAAGAATATCAAAAACTAATTGATAAAATAAAAACTGTTGAAACTGAAGAAGAGTTTTTAGAAATTATAGAAAGTTTTGAAAATGTTCCTAGTGAAGTTTTAGAATATAATGTAGAAGAGCTAGACAAAGCTTGTTTAGATACATATAATAAATTAAGCGAAATAGTTGAAGAAAGGGAAGAAGATGGGTATAGGGAAATCGATGGCGAAAGCGATCAAGCAAGTAATGAAGGAGAAGCCACATCTGACTTTGGAACAACACAAGAAGATAGCGATACTATCACTACTGGAAATAATCAAGAAGTACGATCAGAAGAAGTAAAAGAAGCCCTTAAAGATTCTAATACCAAAAAAGAATCTAATAAAATTGAGGATGTTGGGGAATTTCTTCAAGGTAATAGAAAACAAGATACGTCTTTAACTTGGAACGACTTGGACGCAATGAATGATTTAGTTCGTGCTAAAAACACAACTAAAGCTAAAATTTATCCTGCGCCAAAATTTGAAGATCTTATAAAAGAAGGCTACTCAGAGTTTGGGGCTTCTTTAATTTTAAATGTTTATAAAAAAATTAATAACAAGCCTGCTTCAGGATATACAACAAAAGAACATCAAAAAGCTTATGTTGATATGGTTAAAAACACTATGGAAACTGTTAAAAGCTATATCAAAAACAACCCTGAAAAATACACAAATGAAGCTTTATTAGAGTTTGTTGGCGAAAAAAATAGATGGTCTTATAAATCTGATAGATCTTTATTTGAGGCTGTTTTCCCTGACGTAGATAATAAAAAACCTTATAACATATTTAGAGCTTACCCAGAGTATAATTTACAAGCTATTCTTCTTGGTGGTAGTAAATTTACTCAATCTTTATACATTGATTATCACACTTTAAAAGATATTTCTAAGATTATAGAAGAATCAAAATTAGAAAAAGAAAACAATGGAGAAAAAGCTAAGAAAAGAGATTGGGAAAAGACTTTTATTGTATTAGAGCCTAGCAGATGGGATAACCGTTACGCTGTAGCGTTTAAAAAGGGCAAACAGATTATTGCTAAATTTAATACAAAAGAAGAAGCTGAATTAGCTGCTCAAAGAGTTTTTGAAAGACTTAGAGAAGAAAAGGAGATCGAAAAAAATCAAAGTTCACACCGTGAATATACAGAAAGAAGAGCAAACGGCAAAAATATAACCGCTCAAGAGTTAAAAGATACTTTTGGGTTTAGAGGGGTTAATTTTGGCAATTGGGTTAATCAGAAAGAAAGACAAAGCTTTTTAAATAATACTTATGATAGCTTATTCGATTTAGCTGAGATTCTTAACTTACCTCCTAAAGCACTTAGTTTAAATGGTGAACTAGGTATAGCTTTTGGTGCGCAAGGTCACGGGAAAGGAAGTGGAGCTGCTCACTATATTCCAGCATTTAAAGAAATAAACTTAACTAAAGATTATGGTGCAGGCTCTTTGGCTCACGAATGGTGGCACGCTTTAGATAATTATTTAGGTAATCAATATGCTGGTAAGGAGTTCTCAGAAAACTGGGCTTTATCAATACGCGACAAGGGAGAATTAAGAGAAGAGTTATTCAATGCACTTAAAAACCTCCAAGATCAAATTAAAACCGCTCCTTTTACAGAAGAGGATATTGCAAAAAATCTTGAAAGAGTAAGCGCAAGAATCAATAGAAATATTGATAGATATGCTGAACACTTGAAACAAAGCTATAGAAAAGCTAAAAACTCAGAAGAATTATTTAAAATAATTGACGATTTAGCAAATAATAGAGAAAAATATAAAACTTTTTCTGTTGAAGAAATGTCAGAAATTGAAAATAAATTTTTCAAGTTATTGCCAGAAAATAGAGATACTATTAGTAATAGGGGAGAATTTTACTGGTTAACTAGCGAAATTAGAAGGCTTTCAACTGTTGAAGAAGTTGCCCGCAGAGGGGGGAAAAAGACAAAATACTTAGAAGATGCTGAAAGATTAGACAAGCAAGAAAATAAAAAATACTGGTCTGAAGACACAGAACTAGGAGCTAGAGCATTTTCTGTTTGGTTGCTAGATAAAATGGAAAATCTAAGTATTGTTAATAGATTCCTTGTTAGACAAGAAAAAAGCTCTATAACTATTGATGAAAACACCTTAAGACAACTTCTTGAAGGTAAAGAAGACGATATTAAATATATTGCTAAAACTCCAATAGTTACAGAAGAAAGACAAAGAATATTTGAAGGATTTGACAAACTATTTAATACATTAAAATATGAAGAGACTGATGCTGGTTATAGATTGTACCAGCTTAAAGGAACACCAAAAGAAGCTAAAAAAGTAAAAGGTGCTTATGTTGTTTCTGAAAAAGCTATAGAGCTATTTAAGGATGCTGATTTTTCTACACTTCCTCACGAATTAGCTCACTTTTGGCTTGACAATATGTGGAATTATTCTAGAAGCGAATTAGCTAGTGAAGCTTATAAGAATAACTTTAAGGCTGTTTTAGACTTCTTAGGCGTAAAATCTAACCAAATTTACTTAACTAGGGCGCAACAAGAAAAATTTGCACGAGCTTATGAAAAGTATTTACTAAGTGGTTATGCTCCTAATGGTTTAATTCAAGGTGCTTTTGACGAGTACGATAGATGGCTTAAAAAAGTATATGAGGATGCAAGTGAATTAAAAGTAAAACTTAATGCTGATATTATTGAGTTCTTTGACAGTATGACAACTGGAGATCTACTTGATTACGATATAAATAGAGTAGAAGAAGAAATTGTTGCTACAAATAAAGAAAAAATAGCAAATATTAATAATGACGCTAAAAAAGTTGCAGTAGAAGCTAACTCTGTTTATAGTGCTTCTCCTATGATTAATTCTACAGTTCCTGTTGAAACAGAAGGAGAAAAAGCTCAATCAAGAGTTTACACAAATCAATCTGATATTTTAGGCTTAGCAGAAGAGTTAGATTATAACAAAGTTAGCATTGAAGAGCAAAATGCAAAAGCTAAGGCTTTTGTTAAAGCTAACCTTGCAGCAGCTCAAAGAATAGTTAACGGTTTGGAACAACCGCCAGCAGATATTCTAAAAAATGCTATTTACAACGCTTATCTTAAGGAAATGCTTGCTATAGGCAATACTGAAGCTTATGTTCAAGCTCTTAGAAACCAGTCGCTAGAACTAACTAGAGCAGGTCAAGAAATCGCTTCTCAAAGAGGCGCAATTGAAAATATATTTGATTCTACTTACTGGATTAGACGTATTGAAAATAGACTTAAAGAAATTAAAGCTGTTGAGAAATTTTATGTAGTTGGTGAAAATGAATCAAACGCAGTAAATAAGCTAGAAAAGTATATTAATACTGAAATTACTAAGGTATTAGATAGCTTTATTAATGCTACCGAAGAAGAACAATTAGAAATAGTTAAAAATCTAGTTAAAAACTTATCAGCAGAATTGAATTCTAAGCCACCAGAAGAGCTTTACCAACGACTTAGAGAGCCTTCTGAGGTAAGAACTAAGACTAATGCTTACAATTACCTTTACAGGGCTGTAAATGAGGGTTTAGGTTTAAGTTTATCTAACCAGCAAGTAAATGAAATTATCAATAAAACTTCTGCTATACAGAAATCTATTGAAAACACAAAAGACAGAAACGGAAACCCTAGTGCTTTATTCTTCAAAAATATGGCTGAAATGGAAAATTATGCTAATTCTATAGCTCCTAGCCCAGCATTAAGTGTTTTAACTTCTACTATAGGTAGAGGCAATATGCTTATGTCTGTTAAGTCTATTGCGTTAAACATAGAAAGTAACATACTTAACTTTATTTCTGAAAGCGTTATCAAGCGTATTTCTTATGGTACAGTTGATAAACTTGTAGATACTAATGTTATTAAAGAATACCTAGAATATTCTAAGGGTGTATTTAATTCAAGCGGTTATCAAGTCTCTACAATGGATGAGTTAGATGCTACTCAAAGAATATTGAGCGAAAAACAAATAACTTCACAAGGGGACGGAGTTATAAGGGCTTTAGGTAGATTCTATGAACAAACAATCTTTAAATATGGTTTAGGTTATCCTGATTTAGTATTTAAAGATCTAGCTTTTGTAGATTCTGTAAACTTATTAGCAAGCAAAGAGGCTAATGGCGATAGCAAAAAAGCAACTGCAATATTCAAAGACGCAATTCTTTTACAGCCTAAAACACCTATTGGGCAAGCAATTAGGGAAAAAGCTCAAATTGATGCGCTTGTTGCTACTTACCAAAATAAAAGCGCATTATCAGAAGCAGCCTTGACTGTTAGAAATGCTTTAAATAAATGGTCTGGCAAATTAAAACTCGGCGATGCTTTAAACCCATTTGTTAAAACCCCTGCGAATGTTCTTGCACTTGGCATAGACTATACTTTTGGAGCATATGCGCTAAAAGATATTCAAACTATTGTAAGCGATTTCCAAAGAGGTCAAATTACAGATACTTCAAAAAATGCTCTAAGAAAGATAGGCAGAAACGCAATAGGCGTTCTTATTGCTTTTGCTTTATCTTCTTTAATTGATGACGATGATTATATTCCTGATTATGCTTTATTATCACAAGGGGAAAGAAACTTAGTTAAAGCTCAAAACGGAGTATTCAACGCAGTTAAAATTGGCAATAAATGGGTTAGCCTTGATTACTTCGGACCATTTGCAATGCCTTTGGCTGCCGTTTTAAATGCAAAAAAAGAAAAAGCATTACAAGATAAAGTGTTTAATTACCTAACTGGCGCGGGCATACAAGGTTTAAAAATCCCTGTGTTTGGTAATTTGGCTGAAACATTCCAGACTGCTGGAAGATTAGCAAACCAAGATGCAACTAAGGGCGCAGAAGAACTTATTAATTCCTTGGTTGATTTTACAAGTTCAAGATTAACCCCAGCAATTCTTTCTGATATAGCAAAAATTACAGATGATTACGAAAGAGATACTGGAAAGAGTGCATTAAATAGAGCAATGACTAGAATCCCTGTTATAAGAGAACAATTGCCAGCAAAAGTAAATTATGCGACTGGTAGAGCTGTAGAAACAGAAAACGCTTTAAGCGTGTTGCTAGCAGGCGCAAGGGTTAAAGAAGCTACAAAAGGTGCTGTTATAAGGGAATTTGATAAACTTGCTAACGCTCAAACTGATAAAAAGGTAACTCTTAGCGGGGTAACAAAAGGAAATAGCTTATTATCTAAACTTCCAGAATCTGAAAAACCAAAAGTTGAAGCTAAATTTGCTCAGATGTACTCAAGCGGTGTTAATAGACTAATAAAAACAAATTATTACAATAATTTAGACAATGAGAACAAAGTTAAAGCCATAAATAAGATTAGAGACAAAGCGGTTGAAAGTCTAAAAAAAGAATATGGTTTAGGTAAAAAAGGAGTAAAAAGAAAATGACAGTAGAAAACACTCAGAACAAAATGCCTCCTTTGCAAATGGGAACTACTAACGAGTATCCGTTTACTTTTGCGGTACTCTTACAAGATCCTACAGAAGAAGAGGCGGTTGAAGCAATTAAAGCAAGTGTTTTACAAGCTGATGGTACAGAAATCGAGCTTGTTTATAACACAGATTACACAGTCACTCTAAATACTGATAGAATTGGCGGAACTCTTACTGTCAATGATATTAGAACTTCTAGCGACTATATTACAATTTACAGGCAATATGCGCAAACTCAAGAAGTAGACTACAAAGACTTTAACTCTGCGCCTGCTGAAACTTTTGAACAATGTTTTGATAAGCTTACAATGCTTTCTCAACAACAACAAGAAGAAATAAATAGAAGTATTAAACTTCCTGTTTCTTCTGATATAACAAATCTTTCTCTTCCTAATCCTATTGCTGGAAGAACCCTTAAATGGAATGAATCTGAAACAGGTCTTATAAACTCTGATGTATCTATTGACGAGATTGACGATTCAGTACAAACAGCTCTTGAAGCTTCAATTAATGCTAAACAACAAGCTGAAATAGCTTCAGATGCAGCAAAAGAAGCTCTTGAGGCTAAAGAAATTTTTGAAAAAGTAAAAATTATAGCCACTCTCGAAATAGGCGACATCGGCATAGCTCCTCTTGGAATAGACGAAACCAAAGGCAAAAGACGTTATTTAAACGGTCAGCTAATTATCCAAGAGCAATATGTACAATTTACTGACAAGGTTAAATCAGCAGTAGCTCTTTATCCTTCTTTAGCTTGTACCGAATCAGAATGGCAAACTACAGCTACAATGACTGTGGGTGGTCAAGTTGGTAAATTTGTTATTGATGACGAGGCTGG
>JAZQTW010000023.1:0-16976 GCA_045630985.1 Alphaproteobacteria bacterium | reverse complement strand
TGCCTTTTCAATTTCTTCTGTTACAGATGCATCTTTGATAATAAATTCAGCAACTTTATTTGAAGAGAAACCATCTGCTTTTAATCTATCTTCAGCCCATAATTTAGCAGCCTTTTCTATTGATACAGGAAATAAATGCTCCACATTTGGACGAGTAAAAGATGGTATAAATTCAGATATAACTGATACCTTTTCTACATTTAGCTCTATTGGAGCAACTGTTTGAAAACGAGGTTCATAATATCTTAGAGGTACAGCATCTGTATCGCTTGTAGTCGCACAAGACATCATAAACAAACTACAAAAAGCTAGCATAATATTTCTTATTTTTTTCATATCAAACTTCACCTATATATCTATTGTCAGTAAAAAAGACTGTCGCCTTAGTTACTAGCATATTATGTAAAAAAGCTTAAAACTTATTTAATACTAATTAAGTTTTTCCATAATCTCTGGAATTGTAAATTCATAAACCTCAGAACAAAAACCACATTTTGCCGTTATTTTTGAATTTTCATCTAACATTGAAGATAATTCATTTTCGGAAAATCCACGCAATGTAGTTAGTAGCTTTTCTCTACTGCAGCGACAGCAAAACTCATATTTATTAATCTTTGTTACAGCTAGATTGTTTGCATGATATAATCTATATAAAATATCGTTTAGTGATAAATTCTCATCAAATAACTCTTCTTTCTTTAATGATTTCATGAGTATTTCTGCCTCATTTCTCATCTCTGAAATATTAGTTACATTAACTTCATTACCACCAAACTCTGGAACTCTTTGCAATAAGATTCCGCCAGCTTTCCAATCACCCTCTTCATCATCTGGAATGCTTACAAATAATTTTAACATTGTCTCAATTTGCTCTGATTGCTTAAAATATCTTAAAGCACATTCTTCTAATGTCTTTCCTTTTAGGTCAACTACACCTTGATGATAGTTATCTGTTTTGTTATCTATGGTGAATGCTAATGTACCATTACCTAAAAGATGTGGGGTAGCCTCTATTTCACCTTCATTTTTACGCAAAGCGAAAGCCTTTTCCAATCTTTCTTTATCATAATTTGCGCATGCTCTCATTTTTCCATCAGATGTAACATCTACAACAATAGTAGATACAGGGCCATTACCTTGTAATTGAAGAGTAAACAATCCTTCAAACTTTAATGCATTTGCTAATAACACAGCAAGAGCTGTTGTTTCTGTTAAAGCTGAAGATACGTTTTTCATGTATCCATGTTTATTCACTATTGTTTTTAAAACATTATCCAAACGGCATATGCGACCAACAAACAAACCGTTATTAATTAAAAAAGATGTACATTCATCAAAGTTTTTATTAGCCAATTTTTTATTCCTTATATATATTGAAAGTGAATTTTAGATGAAGTTAATGTATAAAAAGGTAAATTTCAAGTGTTTACATCAAAAACTAAAAAATCTAAACCTAAAATACCTACAAAAGCAAGATTACAAAACATTGCATTGTATTATCTGGAGCGTTTTGAGACTTCTGAAGATAATTTGCGCAATGTTTTAAGACGTCGAATCGACAAATATGCTTTTTTTGATAAAGAATATGATCCTGAGCCGGCTTATTTATGGGCAGACGAGGTTGTTAACGAATGTGCGAATCGCAATTTTGTTAATGATGAGCGATTTACTAATATAAAAATTGAAGTCTATTTTAGAGCTGGAAAGTCTAAGAGATATATTGAACAAAAACTCAAACAAAAAGGGATTAACGATAAAATAATATCAGAGGCTTTTGATAATTTTGAATATTCAGAAATTGAGGTAGCATTAAATTTTGCTCGCAAAAAAAAGATTGGAAAATATCGAGAAACAAAAGAAGCGCAACAAGAGAATCGTCAAAAAGACTTAGCAACTCTTGTAAGAGCAGGATTTGATTTTGATATTGCTAAGGATATCGTTTACTCTGATAATGAAGAGTAACTACATCATCCACTTTAGTAGTTTGATAATTCCCATTTTCGCAACACTGTTATGTGCAGATACATCTTTACGCTCTAGTATTTCTTTTTTATTTTCGTGATAAAATTCATACGCACGCAACAACATTTCTTCGTTTTTAAGCGTTGGGGCGAATCCTAGTTTTTGTTTTATTTTTGATGTATCAAACACAAATGATGATGCTATCATTTTATATTGATATGGACCTAATGGTGAAATTCCTAACCAAAAACATATTTTCATTGCCAATATCATAGGTAGTTTAGGAAAATGCAACAATCGTGATTTTGAACCAGAATTATCTATTACATATTGGTACACCTCATTAAATGTTTTTACATCATCTGAACCTATGTTGAATATATCTGTATAATCCGCATCTAAGGCTAACTCACAAGCCTTTACCAAATCTTTTGCATAAATAAACTGGTAGCAATTTTCTCCATTTCCTACCATCGGTAATTTTCTATTTTCATCTATAAATTCAAATAAAATACCTAATAAACCTAAGCGTCCCTCATCCATTATTGTTGGAGAACGAAAAATTATGCTATTTACTTTATCTGAATTGGATAAAAGAATTTTTTCTCCGGCTAATTTTGATTTACCATATATTTCTATTGGATTTGGATTTTCTGTTTCTAATACTGGAGAATCGAAATTTTTAGCCCAAAGACAGTTACTAGATATAAAAACTATTTTTTTTATCTGATGTTTTATTGCGTAGTTGCATATATTCTGTGTTCCATCAACATTAGCACGCCACAAATGTTTTAAGTCTTTTTTTACATGAGCTAGAAGAGCTGCACAATGAAATATAGCATCAAATTTATTAGATGAGAAAATTTCATCCATTAGCTCATCATCATTGATATCACCTTGATAAGATGTAAAATTTTCATGCTTAAAATCATCTTTTTCCAAATCAATACTTACACACTTTACCCCATTAGATAAAAGGTGTTTTTTTAATATTGTTCCAAAAAATCCGGCACCACCTGTAATCAGATAACTTTTCATGTATTTTCTCCCTTTATTCATAGCATTATAAAAAATAAATATAAATATTTTCTAAACTATCCTGATAAATAAGTTTTTACAGCTTCATTTTGCTCAAACAGATATAGAAGTATTTTTAAGGCTTCTCCTCTTTTTGTTTCTAGCTTATAATCTTGTTGCAAAATTTCTTTTACTTCATCTCTTGCCTTGATGAGCAAATCTTGATGATATTGCATATCTGCTATTTTAAACTGCGTAAATCCAGATTGGCGAGTTCCTAATATTTCACCTCCACCGCGCAATTCCAAATCTTTTTCTGCTATATAGAATCCATCTTCAGTTTGTTTCATAATATTTAAGCGTTCTTTTGCTACTGCACTTACAGGATATGAATATAGTAAAATACAGTTCCCTGCTTCATATCCTCTTTTTATTCGTCCTCGCAATTGATGTAACTGAGCTAAACCAAAGCGCTCAGAGTGCTCTATTATCATAATTGTTGCTTCTGGAACATTAACTCCAACCTCTATTACTGTTGTTGCTACTAGTAATGTTTTTTCGCCATTTTTGAATTGTTCCATTATTGCATCTTTTTCAGCTTCTTTCATTTTGCCATGTATCAGTCCTACATTTGGACCAAAACATTGTTTTAACATTTCATATCGTTCAGTTGCTGCTGCTAAATCTGATTTTTCACTCTCTTCAACTAGAGGACAAACCCAATATGCTCTTGCTCCTTCTTCTATTTTACGTTTTAGAGCGGATATAACTTCTGATATTTTATTAGAATTCATAACAACTGTTTTTGATGGCTTTCTTCCTTCTGGCAAACACCCTATTTTTGAGTAATCCATATCGCCATACGCTGTTAATAACAGACTTCTAGGAATCGGTGTTGCTGTCATTACTAAAACATCACTTAAATATCCTTTTGATGATAGTGATAAGCGTTGATTAACACCAAATCGATGTTGTTCATCAATTACAACATAGCCTAAGTCTTTAAACTTTACATTATCCGTAAATAATGCGTGAGTACCTATAAGAATATCAATTTCACCTGATGCTAATTTTTCGTATGTTTCTCTCTTTTCTTTTACACGCATTTTACCAGTCAGTAATCCGACTTTTACATCAATATTTTTACATAATTCTGAAATTGTTTCATAATGTTGTTTAGCTAAAATCTCTGTAGGAGCCATTAACGCCGCCTGACTTCCACATTCTATAACATTAGCCATACTTAATAGTGCAACAATTGTTTTGCCGGAACCAACATCTCCTTGTAACAATCTTAACATTTTGTATGTTGATTTTTGATCTTCCAATATTTCTGTTAGCACTTCTTTTTGTGCCTCTGTTAATTTGAATGGAAGAGAATCGATTATTTTTTGATATAAAAATCCACTACCTACAAAACTTCTACCATTCTGCTGTTTTACTTTATGACGGATAAAAGCTAAAGCCAACTGATTTGATAAAATTTCATCATACGCAAGACGTCTATATGACGCTGAATTAGGCGATAAATCTGCAACATTTTTAGGATGATGTATTCTATTTAATGCATCATTAAAGCTTACATATTCTATATTATTTTGATATGCTAAAGATTGCCACTCAGGAAGTTTGGGTACTCTATTTAAGCAATCTCCTGCAATTTTACACATTAATTTATTTGTAACACCTGCCGTTAACGGATATACAGGCTCTAAGCGAGATATTAATTTTAATTTATCTGGTGTTGTAGTATATTCAGGATGGCTTATTTGCCACATGCCATTAAAATATTCTAATTTACCACTAACTACTCTTTTAGTTCCTATTGGATAATTTTTCTGTATAGAATCTGAGTAAATTTTAAAAAATACCAGAACTAGATTAGCTGTACCATCTGTACAATAAACTCTATATGGATGCTTTTTGCTACTAGGAGCTTGATGCTCCGTTATGGTTACAATACCTGTCCAAATTTTACCATCTTGAGCTTGTTTTAGAGGTGGACTATATGTTCTATCTATTACATTTACTGGCAAATGAAAAAGGGAATCTACAATACGCTCACCACAAAGTCGTTTTATTAAATTGCAATATTTTGCACCTATACCTTTAATGGCATCTACAGAAACAAATAATGGATATAAAATATTTGGGCGCATATTAAAAAACTTTACAAATTTTTGGTTTAAGTTATTCTGTTTCATATGTGTTTAACAGAAAAGAGCTTAAATGTCTAATAGTTTTAAAAAGTATGATAAAAAAATATATGCTAGCATCACAAAAGATGCAGAAGGTTTTGCTATACAAAAAATTATAGACACTACTGAAGAAGATTTATTATGCATACTAAGTGATAGTATATCATTGAAGCAAGCTTATGATACTCTTAAATTCATAGAACCCAAAACAGAAATTTTAGTTTTTCCTGCATGGGATACTGTCCCATATGATAGAGTTTCTCCTAATCCGAATATTTTATCAAAAAGAATCGACACCTTATCAAAACTTGCTCTTAACGATACTAGTAAAAGAACAATTGTTTTAACAAGTATTGGTGCTGTTATTCAAAAATTACCTCCAAAGAAAATTTTCTTAAACTCAAGAAAATGTATTAAAGTTGGTGAAAAATTAGATTTCGATAACTTTTTACACTATATAACAATTAATGGATATACTCGTGTGGAGCAAGTTATGGAATCTGGCGAATATGCAATAAGAGGAGATATTATTGATATATTCCCAACCGGTGCAGAAAAGCCTTTACGAATCGATTTATTTGATAATGAAATTGAACGCTTGAGATTATTCGAAATTGAAACACAGCGAAGTTGCGACAATCTATCATTTTATAATTTTGATAGCGCAAACGAAGTTATACTCGATAAAAATACCATCAAGTCATTTCGCTCTAAATATCGAGAAACTTTTGGAGCTGATGGAATCAAAGATGAGCTCTATGAAAGTATATCTAACAATAAAAAATATATCGGAATGGAAAATTGGCTACCTTTCTTTTATGAAGACAGCTTACCTAGCCTATTTGACTACATCCCTAAGGCCAATATTGTTTTAGGAATTGATGTAGAGAATGCATTAAAGTCAAAATGCGAATCTATTACAGACTACTATAATGCCAGAATCGAAGCTCTAAAGATAAATAATACATCTGAGATAGATAAGTATCGCCCTATCAATCCTGAATTAATGTTTATAGATGAGATAAATTTTAATATCCTTATTAATAACAAATCTCATATCAAACTATCCAATTTATCTATTCCTGTTTCTGATAATATTTTAAATTTTAATGCAATACCGCAACAAAACTTCTCTTCTTTAAAAAATATAAACAATCTTACTGTCTATGAAAATCTGCAAAAAGAATTAGATATTCATAAAAATAAAAACCGAATTATATGTTGTTATAGTGCTGGTTCTTTAGATAGAATGTTCAATATATTAAAAGAGAATAATATAACAAATATTTTTGTAGCAGATAGCTGGAAAGATGCTTTTAGCAAAAACTCTAAAGGAAATATCGCCCTAACTATACTTGAATTACCACATGGTTTTATTAGCGATGATTTATTTATTGCTTCGGAACAAGATATTTGGGGTGAACGTAAGAATATTAGAAAAACAAAAAAAATATCAGCAGATAATCTTATTTCTGACATATCGTCATTAAATATTGGAGAATATGTTGTTCATATTGAGCATGGAATCGGAAAATTTTCTGGTTTAGAGAATATTGTTACAGATGGAATTTCACATGATTGCCTAAAAATCATTTATGCTAATAATGACAAACTATATGTCCCAGTTGAAAATATTGATGTAATCAGTCGCTATGGCGCTGAAGATAGTACAGTTAATTTAGATACTCTCGGGGGATCTGCTTGGGAAGCAAAAAAATCTAAAGTAAAAGAAAAAATACGAGATATAGCAGAAAAACTTATAAAAATTGCGGCAGAAAGACAACTTAAGAAAGCAGAAATTTTTATTCCTGAAAAAGGTGTTTATGATGAATTTTGTAATAAATTTTTATACACTGAAACAGATGATCAATTAAATGCTGTTAATGATGTTTTACAAGATTTATCAACTGGAATTCCTATGGACCGACTTATTTGTGGCGATGTTGGTTTTGGAAAAACAGAAGTAGCTATAAGAGCAGCTTTTACTGTTGCAACAAGTGGTGCTCAGGTTGCTTTGATTGTTCCAACAACATTACTCGCAAGACAACATTATCTAAACTTTAAAGAAAGACTAAATGGCTTTCCTATAAAAGTAAAAATGTTATCTAGGTTAGTTTCTTCAAAAGAGAGTAAACAAATTAAACAAGAACTAAAAGATGGGGCATTAGAGATAGTTATTGGTACACATGCCCTACTTGCAAAAGATATAGAATTTTGCAATTTAGGTCTTTTAATTATTGATGAGGAACAACATTTTGGCGTAGCTCACAAAGAAAAACTTAAACAACTAAAATCTGATGTTCATATTTTAACATTAAGCGCCACTCCTATTCCTAGAACTCTCCAACTATCACTAACAGGGGTTAAGCAACTTAGTATTATAGCGACTCCGCCAGTTGATAGATTAGCCTCAAGAACATTTGTTATGCCATTTGATAGTGTAATGATTAAAGAGGCTATATACAGAGAAAAATATCGTGGAGGACAGATATTTGTTGTTTGCCCAAGAGTTTCTGATATTTTACAGCTTGAACCAAAATTAAAAGAACTTGTTCCTGATATTAAAATAGCTGTTGCTCATGGACAAATGTCAGCTTCTAATCTAGAAGAAATAATGTGTGATTTTGCTGACGGCAAAGCTGATATTTTACTATCTACCACAATTATAGAATCAGGCATTGATATGCCTAATGTTAATACTATGATTATATATAGATCCGACATGTTTGGTTTAGCTCAACTATATCAATTGAGAGGTAGAATCGGACGTTCCAAACAACGTGGTTATTGCTATTTTACCATTCCAAACAAAAAAGTTCTAACTCCTATTGCAGAGAAAAGATTAAATATATTACAAGCCTTAAATCAATTAGGCGCAGGGTTTTCATTAGCAAACCATGATTTAGATATACGTGGTGCAGGAAATGTTTTAGGAGAAGAGCAATCAGGGCATATAAAAGATGTCGGAATCGCTCTATATCACCATTTGCTTGAAGAAGAAATTAATAGACTTAAAGCAGGAAAAATTGAAACTATTGACGAACAAAGCGAAAATTGGAGCGTACAAATCACAACGGGCGTTCCTATTATTATACCTGAAAAATATGTTGCTGATTTAGGTATTCGACTTGGTTTATATAAACGTATAGCAAACCTATTATCAGTAGAAGATATAAAAGAAATCAGAGAAGAGTTAATAGACAGGTTTGGACCAATCCCTGAAGAAGTTGAAAACCTATTACAAACAGTTGAAATAAAACAGATATGTAAACTCTGTAATATTGAAAGAATCGATGCTGGAGCAAAAGGATTTACTGTAATGTTTCATAACAACAACTTCAAAAACGTTGATAAACTTATGAGTTTTATCGCTCAACAAATGGGAATTGTAAAAGTTAGACCTGACCAAAAACTATTTATTGATAGAAATTTATCTAACTACAAAATGAGACTAGAGACAATAAAGAAATATGTAGCGAAGATTTACGAGTTATCTATTTAATCAACTTTTTCTAGAAGTTTTTTGTACGCCTCTGTAATTCGTTTAAATTTTTCTTCTGCATCTTTATCTCCAGGATTTAAATCTGGATGATATTTTTTAGCTAATTTTTTATACTGCTTCTTTAGCTTATCTTTGCTAAAGTTCTCAGTTGATAATTCTAAAATTTCTAATTCTTTTTTGTCATCTCTTGAAAAATACATTTCTTCTGACACTTTATCAAAATCAGAGAATCCATGCAAAAATGAAAGTTCTTCGTTTAAATCACAGCCAAATTTATACTTTATTTTTGAGTGAAATCCTTTAAACCTTGCACGTTTTTGAAAAGTATTTTCTTCTATAACTTCTTCTTCGCCCATGAAATAACTCCACTTAGAGTTATATTCTTGTACATGCTCTAAGCAAAACCAATAGTACTCTTTTAGAGTTCTATCTTTTGGCGCTTTAAATTCTCCAGATTTATTACAATCCGGATGATCACATTTGCGGTGTACTCCTTCATTTTGAGGAGCAAAATACTTACGTGTTCTTTTAGTTTTAGAGTTTATATTTTTCACTTCAACAACCCTTTTATGATTTAAAATCGTGTCATTATAATATAAAAATTACAGCTAGTCAAACATTAAAAGCTTTTAAAAACGTGTATAAACCTAACTTTAAATTTATTATTTTTATTTTCTTTTTATACTTGTATTAAATTTATAGAGAGGAACAATATGCCAGAACTTCCAGAAGTTGAAACAATAAAAGAAGCGCTAAAAAAATCTATTTCAAACGCTAAAATAGAATCGATTACTATTAGAAATAGGAAATTTAGGGAAGAAGTTCCTTCTGATTTTGAAAGAATAGTAGTAGATACAACAATAACAAAGATTTATAGAAACGCTAAATACCTAGTATTAGAATTAAGTAACAATTATAGTATTATTTGGCATTTGGGCATGAGTGGTAAAGTAAAAATACAAGAAACACTTCCTAGTGAAATTGAAAAACACGACCACATTACAATAAAAACCGATAAAGGATATATAACCTATAATGATGCTCGACGCTTTGGATTAATGACATATTGCGAATCTGATAAAATAAACAAGCACCATCTTTTTGCAAACATTGGAATCGATCCTTTTAGTTCAGATTTGACAGCCAATTACTTAGCAGCAAAGCTAACAAACAAAAAGAATCCAATTAAACTATCCCTACTGGATCAAAGCATAATTAATGGAATCGGGAACATCTACGCATCAGAGGCATTATATGATGCAAACATTTCACCTTTAAGAGAAAGCAACTCACTCCCTCTTGATGAGTTAGAGAAACTAATATTGTCCGTAAGAAAAATATTAGAAAAAGCTATTAAAGCAGGTGGCTCAACCTTAAAAGATTATCGCAAACCAGATGGTAGCATGGGTTATTTTCAAAATTCCCACTGTGTTTATGACAAAGAAGGTCATCGTTGTCCAAACTGTATATGTGATATTAATAAAACTAAAGGCATAAAAAGAATTGTACAAGGTGGAAGGTCTACATTCTATTGTGAAACAAAGCAAAAATAAAAAATCACTCTAAACTTTATTCTATAGAATCTCATCAAATCTATACTGACCCTGACATGATTTAAGCTTAAATTATTTAAATACTTATCATAAAACGATGATAAAACACCAAAAAAATAATTAATTTTAATGTTTTTTTAAAAAAAATGTTGACTATCAAAGATTATAGAGTATAAGTGTTTCAGAATTTTATTTGTGTTTAACTTAATTTTAAGACAGGAAAAGAATTATGGCCAATCATAAATCGGCAAAAACAAGAATAAATAGAAACAACAAAAGAAGCATCATCAATGGTGCTCGTAGAAGTAGAGTTAGAACTTTTGTTAAAAAAGTTCTAGCTGCTATTTTAGCTGGTGACAAAGAAACAGCAACTACAGCTTTTAAAGTTGCTGAAAGCGAAATGATGAGAGCTGCTCAAAAGGGTGTATTCCACAAGAATAAGGCTTCTCGTACAATTTCTCGTTTGAGCCAAAAAATTAAAGCTCTTTAATTTTATCTATTTGTTTTAGTTATAAACGCAAACTCCATGCTAGCTAGATGGGTTTGCGTTTTTTTCTTTATTTTTCAAAGACTTAAACACGAATCGTTACCGAATCCTTGTCAAGGGAATTTATTTAAATATTGTTAAAAAAAATATTTGTTTTTAGTTTTTTTATTAAATATGGTTTGACCATGTTAGTTATTTGTTAACATATACAACAGCCAACAAAATTTTGTAAGATAGAATGCAAATATTAAAAATGATTTATCTTATAAAAATTTGAATGGTTGAATGAAACGAATAACTACTTGGTGAAAATTCTCTTTGTATTCTTAATCGAATCTGAGAATTATCTCCAAGAGGAACCTTTGTTAAAGTGTGTGTAATATTGGTTTCGATGCTCTTAATATGGTTATTTAAACCGCATATTATTTGAGATATAAGTGTGTTTTATATTAGGTAATTTTAATCAGACGATTAAATTTCTTATAATAAAAATAACTATGGTTTTATGTTTACAATATCTAAAGTGGGAGATGGATATGGCTGAAGAAGCTTATGTAAGTGAAGAACGTTCAATTGATACTCAATGGGGACAAATCTGTAGTCAATTAAAGATGGAATTTGGCGAGACTGCTTTTGACAGCTGGCTTAAACCACTTACAGTTGGTGACTTTAACGATGGGGTTATGAATATTTGCGCACCAACAACATTTATGAAAAACTGGGTAGTTACACACTATGCTGATCGAATCAATAAAATTTGGGAACAAAAGAATTCTGATGTAAAGAAAGTAAACTTTACTGTTCAAGTAAGACGCACTGAAGATTCTTCTTTGTTAAAGAAAATATCATCAACACCAACACCTCAAAACATTTATGGTTGCAATATAAATAGCAGTTCATTTGGTCTTGTTGCAGGTGCAAATTTAGCAAATGACACCTCTAAGAATTTATCTAGTGGTGCATCACCTATAGTTAACCCTAACTATACATTTGATAGTTTCGTTGTTGGAAAAACAAACGAATTTGCATATGCTGCAGCAAGAAAAGTGGCAGAATCCAAGAACGTATCATTCAATCCATTATTCTTATACTCAAGTGTTGGTTTAGGTAAAACACACTTAATGCACTCAATAATTTGGCACATCAAAAAGAATGATCCAACTCGTAATGTAATATATCTAACTGCAGAACAATTTGTTTATAAATTTGTAAAAGCTTTGCGCTATAAAGATACTGCCGCCTTCAAAGAGCAATTCCGCTCTGTTGATGTTCTAATGGTTGATGACTTTCAATTTATGGGCAACAAAGGCACAACACAAGAAGAATTCTTCCATACATTTAGCTCTTTAGTTGAAGAAGGTAAACAAGTTATTATATCTGCAGACAAATCCCCAACAGACTTAGAGGGCATCGAAGAGAGATTGAAATCCCGTTTAGTTGGAGGTTTAGTTGTAGACATCATGCCTACAGACTATGATTTAAGAATGGGAATCTTACAAAGAAAAGCCGAATTGATGGGCGTTGAATTACCTCCAAAGGTAGCTGAATTCTTAGCTCAAAAGATCACATCTAACGTTCGTGAACTTGAGGGTTCTTTAAAAAGAATAGCAGCACACTCTCAACTACTTTCTAGCAAAGAGATCACTCTTGATATGACTCAAGATGTACTAAAAGACATGCTTCGCTCTATTGATAGAAAAACAACTATTGATGAAATTCAAAAGAAGGTTGCAGAGCACTTTAATATTTCCGTGAAAGAATTGCAGTCATCTCGCAGAGCAAGAACAGTTGCAAGACCAAGACAAGTTGCTATGTATTTAGCAAAGCAATTAACTTCAAGATCTCTACCTGAAATTGGACGTAAATTTGACCGTGACCATACAACAGTTATGCATGCTGTTAGAAAGGTTGAAGAATTGATTATTGAAGACCAAAATCTTGCTGAAGATATCGAAATCTTGAGAAGAACATTAGAAAACTAATTTTTTAGTAAAAAAATTGTTGAAGACTTGTTTTTAAACTTCTGCTTTTATTGAAACGTGATAAGATGCAAGAAGATAAAAACAAGTCTTTTTTTAGGATAAAAATAATGAAATTTACAATTGAACGCGCACATTTCTTAAAAACTCTCAGCCATGTACAGAGCATTGTTGAGAAAAGAAACACAATACCTGTTCTCTCAAATGTGAGAATCGAGGCAAAAAACGGCAGTATCAACTTCAAAGCTACGGATATGGACATCGAGATAACCGAAATTGTTGATGCAAATATCGCTGAAGAAGGAGCGACAACAGCTCCGGCTCATATGCTTTATGACATCGTAAGAAAGTTATCTGATGGTTCTGATGTTGAAATTTCATATCCGGATGAAAAAGGAGCTTTATGTATTGCATCTGGTCGTTCAAAATTTTCACTATCAACCATTGGTGTTGAAGACTTCCCTGTAATATCAGGAGATGATTTACCTATCAATTTCCAAATTAGTAAAGATGAATTAAAAACATTAATTGATAGAACACAATTTTCTGCATCTGTTGAAGAGGCTCGTTATTATTTGAACGGCTTATATGTTCACGCTAAAAACGAAGGTGATGCAAAAGTTTTACGCGTTGTAGCAACTGATGGACATCGTTTAGCTTGTGCCGAATCACCTTTACCTGAAGGCGCTGAAAAACTTGAAGGCGTTATCATCCCTAGAAAATCTGTTTTAGAAATTAGAAAGCTTTTGGATGATGCATCTACTGATAATGTTGCAATGGCTTTATCTGAAAACAAAGTGCGCATTTCTTTTGAAGACATAACACTTACATCTAAATTAATTGATGGAACATTCCCAGATTATGAAAGAGTTATCCCTACAGATAATGATAAGATTTTAGAAGTAAATGTAAAAGAATTAGCATCTGCTGTTGATCGCGTTTCTGTTGTAACAGAAAGAAGCAGAGGAATCAGATTAATTACAAACACTAATCATGTAACTATTGCTGCTTCTAATGCAGAACTAGGTAACGCTACAGAAGAACTTGAAGCTAAATATGACAAAGAATCCATCGATACAGGATATAACTTCCGTTATCTTTTAGATATATTAGCTCAAATTAAAGGCGAAGAAGTTAGATTTAGTTTGTCAGGAAATTCTGCTGCTACAGTTATCAATGATACTTCTGACAATAGTGCAATTTATGTACTTATGCCAATGAGAATCTAAGTGAATACGGCAGTAAATTTAGATAATTGTTTTGATTTTTCTAAGGTTGAGCTAGCTACTAAGCGCTTGACCTTAGTTAATTTTCGGAACTATAGATATTTACGCCTAGATTTGAACAAACCCTTTATTGTATTAAGCGGCCAAAACGGCTCAGGCAAAACTAATATTTTAGAAGCCTTATCATTTTTATCTCAAGGCAGAGGCCTTCGTGGTGCAAAACTATCCGAAATTAAAACATTTGATTTTTTAGCAAACACACTACCTGCGCCAGTTTATATTAATAACAATGGCTGGTCTGTTTCTGCACATATTCAAAAGCTTGATGACGAATTTAGCATTGGCACAGCATCGGAAACATCTATAAGAGAAACAGACTATAACGAGACAAAAGAAATAGAAAGACGAATCATCCATATCAACAATCAGAAAATAACATCACAAAATGAGCTAGGCGAATATACCTCTATGATATGGGTAACACCTCAAATGGACAGGCTTTTCCAAGGCAGTCCTCAAAATAGACGCACATTCTTAGATAGAATCGTATGCTCTTTTGATATAAATCATTCGAAGAGACTATCAGCTTTTGATAATTTATATAGACAGTGGTTTCATATTCTTAAAAGTGGTAATATCAACGACAATTGGCTAAATTCATTGGAAGAAAAAATCTCAGAAAATGGTATTGCGATTGCTGCTGCGAGAAAGGAATATATCTGCAAATTAAATACATTCATCAAACAGAATCCAGATGATATATTTCCTAGCGCTCATCTAGAATTAGATGGAACTATTGAAAAATTATTGGATAGCAAACCAGCCGTTTTTGTAGAAGACTTTTATCGCGAATCTCTTTTTAATTTACGCAAAAGCGTATTATACAACACAGAAACACCTAATATAATTAAAACTGACTTAAAAGCTATTTACTCTCAAAAAAACGTTCCCGCAAATCTATGCTCTACTGGTGAGCAAAAATCTTTACTATTAAGTATAATTTTAGCTCAAGCAAAATGCCTAATTAACTACAGAGGCTTTCCTCCTATTTTACTTTTAGATGAAATAGGAGCACACATAGATGAAATGAAAAAAGATGCGTTATTAAATAAGATAAAAAATTTAAGAACACAAACTTGGCTAACCACAACAAACATGTTTGATTTTATTAGCATAAAAGAATTCGCCCAATTTTTTGAGATAAAAGATAATAAGGTAACTGAAATATTCAAATAAAAAAGAGAGCAAAAGCTCTCTTTTTTATTGAGATATAAACTCTGCTTTTAAGTCTCTATCAAACATTGAGCGAATCGTTTGTTTGATATCAGCATTTTCATAAATAGCCTTGTACAAAGCTTGACATATTGGCATACTAATATTTTCTCTATCAGATATTGTTTTAACAGCCTTTAGAGTATAATATCCTTCTGCCAACTTACCAAAATTTTCACCCTTAGCAAACATTTCACCAAACATACGGTTATGGCTATGCTTTGAAAATAGTGTAGCCTCATAATCACCCAAATGAGACAAACCATATGCAGTCATAGGGTTCCCCCCAAAGTGCTTTATCAATCTACCAACCTCTACAGGAGCTCTGGCCATAAGTGCACCTTTTAACCCGTACCACTCTAAACCATCTAGAATACCAGCCGCAATTCCTATTACATTTTTCATTGCAGCGCCAACTTGATTACCGATAAAATCTGAACCATAGTAAAAACGTATTAGTTCACTTTGCATCAATTTTATTACTCTATCTTTTACTTCGTTTTCATCACTATCAATAACAGCACATGATGGAACTTTTTTCATATAATCTTGAACATGACCTGGGCCACCTAGTGTAGCTACATGAATCGGCTGAGATATTTCTTCTCGCATAACATCGCTTAATATTTTTGCATCAGGTTCCTCTAACCCCTTCATCGCCAATAAAAATGTTTTATTCGCAATATTATAACTATTCAACTCTTTAGCAAGTGAACGCAAATGCTGACATCCTATTGAAATAATAATAAAATCATTATCCAAAACATCTTCAATTTTCTCATGCATAAACATATTATCTGTTAAAGTTAGATATTGATTTTTTCTTGTTTCTTTTAACTCAATAAAATCAGGTAAATCTGGTTTACTGTATATTTTAACTTCTTCCGATTTACAGTAATTTGCAACATACCATGCGAGAAATGTTCCCCAACGACCACTACCTATAACTGAAACTTTTGTCATATTAAAACCTTTCTATAATAAACTGATTTATAGTTTATGATAAAATAAAATTCTTGCAAACCTAGTTTAAAAGAAATCAACAACTCATAAACAATATATACTAGAATTTTTTCTTTACTCTTTGTCTACCAATTATTGCATTAATATAGTCAAACTTAGCAAAAGAATTGTATGCTTTATCTAAACTTTGACCTTCATAGCTATAAAAAACTTTATTAGCTAATCCTTTTATTGCGCTATCAATTTTTTGAAAAGCTTCGTTATAGTCTTTACTAAAATTATTTTTAACTTTTTTTTGAACTAGATTATGATAGGCCGCTATCACCTTAGCTGTTTCATCTGCTGAATTAGCATACCCCTTATCCTCAAACCCCTTCATGATTTGAGCTGTTGTTTGATAAAAGCACTTATTCGTTAGAATGCTTTTCTGTGTTTCATTTTTACTATCAATAATCATAGCAAGAACAAATCTCCAAGTTTCATTATATTTATATCATGCATATTTTAATTTTCAAGAGCTTATTTATAGCACTTAGATATGACTCTGACAAAGCTTAAACCTTTGGCTTGCGCTTGTTCCATTTGCCCGTCTACAAATATAGGATAATTCATAAGGCATTTCCAGTTTTTATCAAATATTCCTTCACCAAAATAATGATAATATAAACATTCACAAGCATTTTTATAATGCAATCTACCGAAGAATTGATATCTTTCAGATTTTATATCACAAATAACACCGTAAATCATGCTAAATAGTAGAACATAACCAATTACATTTATCACTCTATACTTTGAAACCAAAAGAACAAAAAAC
>JAZQTW010000022.1:0-2324 GCA_045630985.1 Alphaproteobacteria bacterium | reverse complement strand
GGTGGCTGTGGTAATGGTTTTGGAATGGGCGGTTGGGAAGGTCTAATTGCTCTAATCGTTTTAGCTGGTCTATTCGGTAACGGTGGCTGGGGCGGTGGCTTCGGCGGTGGTGGAAATGGTATCGGTGCTATTTATGGCGCTCAACAATTTACACAACTTGACAACGGAATTAGAGCGGTACAGAACGGAATTTGTGATAGCACATTTGCTTTAAACAACTCTGTTAAAGACGGATTTTACTCTGTAAACTCAAACATTAGCAGTGCTTTATGTAACACAACTTATGAATTAGCAAGCAAAATAGACGCTAATCGTTTTGCTGCTCAACAATGTTGCTGTGAAACACAAAGGGCTATTGACGGTGTAAACTACAATAACTCTAAAAACACTTGCGAAATTGTGAACGCTATTCACGCAGAGGGCAACTTAACTCGTGATTTAATTACTCAAAACAAAATTGAGTCATTAAGAGATAAGTTGGCTGATAAGGATAGAGATATTTTAGCAAGAGATTTCCAATTATCTCAACTTGCTCAAAATTCTTACTTAGTGAATAAGTTACAACCAAGTCCTATCCCTGCTTATCAAGTAGCAAATCCTAATTGTTGCTATAAGCCTTGTGGATGTGGATATTACGCAGAGTAACTAATTTTGGTGGGGACTTTAATGTCCCTACCAATTATATAAAAGAAATGAGGTAAGAATATGTGCAGATGCAGAAGAAAAAATCATATAGTCTATAATGTTACATCAGACGGTACTAATGTTACTTTGTTTGTTTCTAACAGTACAAACATTGGTAATAATGAAAGATTTATTTTTTATTTTCCAAAATGTGCTGTAAGAATTAGAGATGTAGTAACAGGTTCGCCATTGCCAGTATTAGTCAATGTTGACGGAGTTGATATTCAACTTATAGACTCAAACGGTCAAGCAATTTTGAGCAACCGAGTACCAAGACGTGCAGACGGTAGATATATTGTGCCTGAAACAGGAGAGCCATATATTCGATTATTTTACCCTGAATGCGTGAGATTTTAGGAGGTTATCATGGAAAAACAAATTAAAGAACTAATGAAAGAATTTGAAAATATGCTCGAAGAAAATCCTGAAAAGGTAATGGAGTTTACTAAACACCTATATAAACACAATCCTGAAGCTGTTAAGAAAATGTTAATAACCTATGAGGATAACGGACACATTAAAGACAAGAGAACATACCAAGAGTTGGTTGATGACTTACAATGGTCTAATAAACAAGGTTATGGCGAAAAATGGACGCTTGAAAAAATCAAGAAAAACGCAGGGATAAACTTTGAAGAAACAGACTTTACAGAGTTTGATTATGCTTATCTTGTGAACTTCTTGTTTTCAAAGTGTTGTAAATATACACAAGACTCTTATGTTTTCTTAAAGATAGCAAGAGGCTTGTTGGAAGATAAACAAAAACAAATGAAACTTAACAAAGGTTCATTTATGAAAAAACAAAAACATCAGCAACGAGGCGAACAGGCTTATTATGACTTGTTCTTTGAGGCTGAAAATGAAAATTATAATCGTAGATATAGAAACGAAAACCGCAGTTATGACCTTGATGATTACGACAATGAAAGTTATGATGAAGAAAGTAGAAGACATCGCTATCGTTCAGAAGCTAATGATGATGACGATATGGAAATGGAAAATCGTAGAGGTCGTAGGCGTTATCGTTCAGAGTCTGATTATGATGATAGAAATGAGAGTAGATATTATAAAGAAAATAATGTTGGTTTTAGAAGTTATTAAATACTCCTCCCCTATCCCTGTTTTATAGTATAATAGTGGTATACTATAAACTCTTCTTAAATGATAAACACACTATAATCCTCCCTTTTGGGAGGTTTTTATTTTGGGTAAATAAAAGCCCTTTTTAAAAGGGCTTGGTAAAAAATATCTTGAAAACATTCTAAATATTATTATACCAAAAAAAACCCCTTTTACAAGGGGGCTTGATTTGTATCGGAACAAAATGAAGAAAACTATTTTCCAAGTTCTGCGACAATTTGCTTTTTAATCTCCTCTTTTATTTTAGGTGTAATGAAATTTACCCTTAATATAATTGTTTGAATTAGTCGAGTTGTTGTGATGATTGCTACTATTATAACAAGAGTTAAGCAAAGTAAGCAAGAGTAGAATTGGGGGGCGGTAATCCCATATTCTATATTACCTTGTGAAATATCTTTAACACTTGACGTAAATGTGTTATTTGAAATTGTATTTTGTTGCATTATTCAAACCTCATTCGTTGATAACTGTAAGCTATTCTAGGTCTATCAGCATTAAAG
>JAZQTW010000021.1:0-36710 GCA_045630985.1 Alphaproteobacteria bacterium | reverse complement strand
GCAAGCTACAATCAAATCCCGTTCAACTTGCATGTGTTAAGCCTGCCGCCAGCGTTCGTTCTGAGCCAGGATCAAACTCTCATGTTAATTATGAGTTAGTTTTCATCCTGTCTATTCTCAAAGTTATTTATAGGTTCCTTGATATATAGACATCATACTGTTGTATACTGCCTACATATCCTCTTTTTTACTTCTTTACTATTTTCTTATAACCATCCTTCTCAGGACTAAACCGTCAGAAACTCTCAAGCATTCTTTAGCTTGTCACCGTCCCTGTCGGTAAACGGGTTTATATATCCACCTTTTTCCAAAGTCAACACTTTTTTTAAAAAAATTTAAACTTTTTTGCACTTTTTTTCATCACTACACCTAAACTACTGTTTATAACAAGTTTTTTATTCTTAAAAAATGTGCGTATTATTTTTTGTATCAGATAACTTTTATATAATAACACAAATACACTATAGAATCAATGTAGCTTTTTGTATAGATTCCACTTTATTATATGTTTTATTTTCTATTTTTTAACTTATAGGGTTATACAATCGTATTTAATTTCTGTAATATATAATAAGGACTCTATTTATATGAAGTTTGACTTTTTTACTTTTGGTGGCGCTATTTTTTGGGAGGATGTTTTCTTTTACCAGAAATGGAGAATCCAAAGAAATTGCTTTACAAAGAAATATCGACTCCTAGACTCTTGGGATATAAGAAGAGCTCATGGCACGTTTGAAACATGTAAGAACGCTTTTATTGAATATATAGAAAGCAATGAAATTGTAAAACAAAAAGGAAAAATGGTTATTCTATTACATGGATATATGGATAGTAAAAATGTATTTAAAAAGCTATGGAGAAAATTTATTTTAACTAAAACTACTGTTGTTGCTCTTAATTACCCCTCCCTATTTAAGAGTGCAAAAGATTCTGCCCATCAACTATTATTCTTTTTGAATCATGCTGAAGATATATCTGAAGTTTCCTTTGTAACTAAAGGATGTGGTAACTTAGTTTTGCAAAATATGTTTAATTTACCTATAAAAACTCTAAATTTTTTAGAAAGGACTCATATAAGAAATATTGTTTTAATTAATCCTGTTGATAGAGAGAATCTATTTTACGAATTACTTGCTAGATATCGTATTTTCAGATGGATGTGCGGACCTATGCTTTGTGATATGACTAAAAAATCTATAGAATCGACTCCTTCCGTTCCTAGCGAGATAAATTGTTTAAAGATTTATTCCGAATCCAAGCTATATAGTTTTTTTATTGCTTTAGTAAAATTTTATAAATTTCCATTAAAAACCAATAACTGCACATCAAAAAAATCTATAACTATTAGAGGTTCCACATTTAATAATTTAAAAAATGATGAATTATTAAATTATGTAGTAAAATTCATTAACAATGGAAAAATTTAACAATATTGTAACACTTTTTTTGTTATTTTTGTGTTATACTAAGTCAGTTTAAAGAACTTTGCTGAGGTCTGTTATGAAGTCAGTTATTCAGACACTTTTTATTTTTATTGGACTGTATATCATTATATCTAGTGGTATCCTCAGTTTTTTTGCGCAAAAAAGTGTTTTGATTTTTGCCTTTGCCTCAGTTTTGTTTATGCTTGTTTTAGCTTTTATTTTATTGAATTTACATAAAAATAATGGAGGAGAAATCGATGATAAAATGTAATATCTCCTCTTATATTAAATATCTGTGTTGGTCTTTTCTATTTTTGATTGTTTCTACCTATGTAGCATGGGCCGAAGAGTCTCGCTGTAAAACTGTTGAGGAATATAGGAAGGCAGGAACTGACAAGAATTTTATTTTAGCTGATCCGTTTGAAATAGTATCTAGTGTGGTTTCAAAAGTTGCTGGATACTCTTGGGATTCTTTTGCCATACCTTTACAAGGAGTTGTAGCTATTGGTACAGCTGTGTATATTGCCATGTATGTTTTGAAAAATGTTGGATCCTTTTCCAAGCAAGATACTTTAGGTTTTTTGACTAAAGAGAAAGGTGGAGTTATACCTCTTTGTGCAAAGATGGCTTTTATTATAGCTTTGTTAAATAGTCAGGAATTTATTTATTCAACTATAATAACTCCTTTTGTTACATCTAGTCTGTCATTAGGAACAGCGTTTGGTGGTGGTGAAAGTAAACTCAGCGGAGCATCTTTTGATGGTGCTAATTCCGTTAAAGCTCTATTTGATTTAGTTTGTGAGCAAGCTAGGGATTTAAATGGTCAAATATATACAATTGTTGCTAAAGGACAATTTTTGTTTTGTAATGCTACAAATACATCCGATGGAGGCGGAATTTTATCATGGGAGTGGAAACTTCTTCCTTTTGCTTTGGTTCTTTTTGTTATTGGATGGTTTATTGTTATTGGTGTTTCTTTTAATATTTTGGATGTTTTAATAAGATTAGGTGTTGGTTGCATTATACTTCCATTAGCAATTGCTTGCAGTATTTCACAATACACTTCTAAGTACGCTAAAAGCACTTGGCAATTATTTATTAATTGCTGTTTTAGTTTTATTGTTATTGGGATGTTAGTTTTAACAGCAAACAAGATTATAGACAATATTCTGAATAAAGATATTGATGTTAATATATTTGAAAAAACAGAACCTATTACTAAGCAGGAAATTCATGATTTTGCTGCTAGTATGGATGGTTCATTTTTTGGATTAATAACTCTGACAATTATTTGCTGTATGATCATTCTTAATATGTTTAATGATATTGAAACCATCACAAAAACTATTTCTGGTGGCGGTAGTATTGGTGGAATGGGCAGTAAAGTTAGTGGAACGGCTACAAGCAAATTACAATCAGCGGCAACAAAGCCTCTTGGCTTAGCAGGTTCGGCAATAAAAGAAGGTGGAGAAATGCTAAAAGAAACAAATGCTGGACAAGCTGTTACAAGAAAAATAAGTGATTTTAGAACAGCTGTCAAAAAGGCCTTTAAAGTAAAAGATGACTAATTTATGGAGAAAGAAATGAATATTTGGTATAAAATATTGAATAGCATAAATGGGAGGATAAAAATATTTTTATCTTTTGCATTCATGTGTTTTCTTTCTGCTTGCGGTGAATGTGAAACTGTTCAGGGGTACCTACAAGAAGGAACTAGTTATCCTGGAGAAGAGCCTGATAAGTGTTTTTTCTGCCCACTCTTTGAAACATTAACTAATTCTGGAGCTGATGCTGCTAATACCTCTTGGACTATTGTTGCAAGTGCAGCTCAACCAGTTGTTTGCATTGTTATAGCTATTTATATCGCATTTTATACACTAAAAATGGTTGCATCAATGGGACAACAATCTTTTGCTGATTATTTAACTGCTAATAAAAAGGGGGTATTATTCCTTTCGTTTAAAGCTTTTGTTATTATTTTACTCTTAGGAAATGGTAATTTTTTAACTGTAAAAGTTATAGCTCCATTGCTTCAGGCTGCTGCAGGAGTTGGCATAGAACTTGCAAAAGGTTTGATTACAATGGAAAATACAGATATATCAGTCCCTAATGTTGCTGATACTAAAGATCCTTGGAATGAATTATTTGGATTAATGAATAGAATTGCGAGAGGATTTAATAATACTGTCTATATAATAATAGCTATTGGCAAAGCGCTTATTTGCAATGCTGTTTCTTCTGCAGGAATAATCGGTAAGTTGTTCCCTATATTAACTTGGAAGTGGATAATGCTAATATATGGACTTACAATACTGTTATTTGGTTGGATGGTATGTATTGGTGTATGCTATTTCTTGGTAGATATTATCATAAACTTAATCTGCGGAGCTGTCTTGCTTCCTCTTGGTATTGCTATGGCAATTTCGGAAAAAACAATGGTTCATTCAAAAAATATATGGAATATTTTTGTAAATACTTTTTGTAGTTGTTTGTTTTTAGGTATTGTATTAGCTCTTGCTATAGCTGTAGTAGATGTAAATTTGGGAGATGGAACTCTTGATGCTCTTATTAATGGAAATAAGGTGTCTGAGATAAATAAAAGTCTAAAAGAGAATGGTAGTTTAATATTAATGATTATTTCACTGACTTTACTTGTTAAGATAGTTGATTCAATAAAAGATTTAGCCAGTAATCTAGCTAACATAAATGGTGGACTAACATCAGCAGGATCAAAAACACTTACCCCTATTACTCAAAAAGCAAAAGATGCAGGCTTACGTTTAGCTAAAAGTGTTGGTAAAGATGTTGGACATGTGGCTTCAAGAATAACCCATTTAGATGAATTATCTAAAATTAGCAAAAATAAAATTGATAATGCTGTAGGATTTGTACTAGGTGCTGGTCCAAAAGGATACAAGGCCTTTTGGCGTAAATAAATGTAGGAAAGGGAGTGAATTATATGTTGAGATTTTATATTTACAAATACTTTTCCTTAAAAACATTTAGAATTCTAAGTGCATTATTTTCTATATTCTTATTATCTGGGTGTGAAAATTCTGATAATGCTTCTGGTGAAAATGAAAATTATGAACAGCAAGCATCTTGTTGGCAAGCTGCAATTATTAAATATGTTATAAAACAGACTGATACCTTATTTTCTAAAGCGAAAGAATTAGTAATAGGCGGTGAGGCTGGAGCTGCTATTATATGTATAAGTTTTTCTATTTGGATGGCTTTAAGACTGTTAAAAATATTACCATCATTCAAAGAACATAATCTTGGTGAAATATGGACTGAAATTGCTCAAAAGTTGTTCTTATGTGCTTTTTGTGCTTTTATTCTTTTGGCAGGTGAACATCTTAATTTTGCTATGAATACTTTCTTATTTCCTGTTTATAATACAATTGTGGAACTTGGCGCAAATATTCTAAGCTTTAAGGGTGATTCTATTGATTTAGGAGATTATGGGGAAATTACATTTAAATCAGAATTTAATGTTTGCCAGATGTCTGGAGACTTGCAAGCTAGTAGCATATCTGATGGTATTGGACCTATGTCAGAATGTATGGTATGTGCAATAAAAGATAGATTAAATATTGGAGTAAAAATTGGCATTGCTATGATAAGCACTGGTGGTATTGGATCAATTTTGACAGGACTGACTGTATTACTGTTATTTACAGGCGCTAAATTATTCTTCGTTTTGTTCCTTATGGATGGATTATTTAGATTAAATTTTGCTGTATTTTTGTTACCATTGCTTGTTATGGCGATACCTTATGCATATACTAGAAAATGGATTGCACATTGCTTTAAGATGTTTATAAATTCATCTGGGGTTATGTTGTTTATGGGGCTATTAATTAGTGTTAGTATCAATGCTATAATTTTTGTTATTCAAAATTCGCAAAATGCGGCAGGTGGAGGATTTACAGCTGATGAAGTTGCAGGAAGAGGACCTGTTTTATTATCTATTTTATTAATAGCAACGTTGTTAATAAATATTCCAGGTATAGCTGTTGCATTAGCTGATAAATTTATTGGTGGTGGTGGAGGTCTAGAATTCCAGAAAAAGATATCAAAATTTGTATTTACAGTTGCCAGAAGAATTGCAGCGGCTGTTACTAGTTACTATACTGGTGGTACTACAAATCAGATTAACGAAGGTTTAGAAAAATATGAAACAATAAGAAATATAAAAGATAGAATTAAAACAACCAAAGAAGCATTTAATCATAAAATTAATTCTTTAGCGGGGTACAACGATGATTAAAAGTAAATTAAGATATATGCTAAATTGGATTATTAATAACAAATGGTTGTTTGTTGTTACTTTGTTTTTGGTATTATTTTTTGTTGATGATGTTTTAGCTTTATCAGATAGAGATTTTGCAGAAAAATGTAATAAAGATAATTTTGATAAAAAATATGGTGAAAATGCTACTTGTTGGTCTTGTAATATAATTTACTCGCTGTTAACCGCATTTTTGGATGTAGCAGAAAAATTATATGGTACCATTTTAGAATTATGTGAAGTAATAGTGCCACTAGGGGGGGCTATTTGGATTGCTGTATTCTTTTTGAAATCTTTGGGTTCATTGGCAGCTCAAGATCCTATGAAAATTATGGATGGATTATTCATATTCATGTTTAAATGGGCTTTTGTTTATGCTCTACTTTTGGCAGGCATTGATGAACTTATTGGAATGATTGTTAGTCCAATTATATCAATTGGATTTGATATTGGAACAACATTTACTGATGGTGTAAAGTAATAGAGGAGACTGTGATGATAAAAAAATATTTACATATTTTGTTAGTTATTGCAATTATGCTCCTTGCTTGTGAGTATGCTTTTGCTGATGTTGCAACGCCAGATTTTTCTGGAACCCCTGGTGGTTCAGAAATAGGTAAACTTGTTAATAATATTACCAATATGGCAAAAGAAATACATAAAGCCTCAAATAAGATGATGAAATTTGGGGATATGTTAATTTGTGCTTCTTTGTATGGAAAAGCTGCTGAAATTGGTGTTCCCTTTTTACCAAACATCCGATTAATAAGTTTAACATTATTTTTTGCTGGTGGTATATTTTATATTTTAGGCTTCATGATTATGATGATTGCGTCTTTTTATATGTTTGATGTAGCATTCAATCTAGTGATATCTATCATGTTATTACCAATTGGATTATCTTTGTGGCTATTTGCTTGGACTAAAGATAAGGTATCAACAATTATGCTGAATATAGCTTATTATACTGGTTTATTCATTTTTCTCCCCTTGGGAATCCTGCTTGGTAAAACTCTAGTTGCAACAGTCATAGATACAGCTCTACCAACAGGCGGAGATATATGGAACATATATAACTATGATCAATCTGAGTTATTAGAAGATCATTTGGGTATAATTCAACGACCATTTTTGATGATTTTATTAAGTTATATTCTTGCAATTAAAATTATTCCTTTAATGGCTGACGATTTTTGTACTCATTTCTTTGGTGCTGCTTTAGTTGGAAACCCTATGAAGGAGAATCTTGCTCAACTTGGAAATATGGTAAAAAAACACACCATTGATAGAGCTGCAAAATATGCAAAAGATGTAGCTAAACATCAAACTGGTAATGCAATTAAAAATGCTGGTGAAAAAATGGGTGGCGAAAATGCAGGATTTGTATCTAGGACTATTGCTAGATATGGGGCAGAAATGGCCAAAACTAAATAGTAAGGTAGGTGTGGCATGAAAATATTTAATAAATACCGTTTTATATATATTCTTACATTTGCCTTTACTATGTTGAGGTGCAAGTTTTCTTATGCACTACCTGGAATTAATATTTTGGATAATTGTAAAGTTCCAAGTTCCGTTACCGGTGATAATACTGAGAATGTTCATTGTTTATTTTGCAATATGTTCAAGGCTATTTTTAATGCAGGTAGTTTGGTGGCAAATAATGCTTATAATTTATTTTCAGAAGAATTGGGTGAGTTATTATTAATTTTTATTTGTGTTTCTCTTGCTTTAACTGTTCTTAAAAACCTATCATCCATGGGTGGAACAGATACTCCTGCTATAATGAATGAAATACTGCAAAAAACTTTTATTGGAGCAGTTATTTATTTGATTATTTCAGGATATTATTACTCTGTTGTAAATATGACAATAGTTCCAATGTATGAAGCAGGTTTAGGTTTATTTAGAGATGCTGATGCATCAACATGCGCGCAGGCTTCTGGTATTAAAGGATTTTCTAGTACATTTACTGCGGGTGAAGATAGCGAAGGTGGTTTACCAATATCCTTAGGTGAGCATATTGTTTGTAATATTAAAAGTTTAGAATCTAAGATTACTGTCTTATTTGATTTAGGTGATTGGGCTTTTTGTAGAGGTTTTAGTGTTGATTTAATTTTTGGTATTCTGTTTAATCTTGTATGTATAATTGATGGTATTTTGTTTTATCTATGCGGTTTAGTATTAATGGTTATGTTCCCTTGGGTATTGATTGATGCATTATTTCAACTTGCTCTATCCTTTATATTATTGCCTTTTGCTATTTGTGGATATGCATTTCAGGGTACTAAAAAATATTTACCTACGGTGTTCTCTTGGATATTAAACTCTTTGATTGTATTTATATTTATGAATATTTTAATCCTATGTTTAGAGTCATATCTACAAAATATTATTAAAGAAGCATTAGTGAACAGTAATGGCAATCCTCGAGTATTGTTTCTTCATCCGGTAAAAGGTATAGCTTTTTATGGATTAGGCGCCATTAAAATCATATTTATTGTTTACATAATATATGTATATATTCCAATTGTAAAAGACTTAGGAGATAAATTTGCTGCGGGTTCAGGTTTAAGTGCTGGTAAAGGCATTGATACTTTTATGCGAGATCAAATAAATAAACAAGGAAAAAAACTAGGTGATAAAGCTATGCAAGGTGCAAAAAACACTCTTGAATGGGGAAGTGAGCGAGCAAAAGATGTTTCTCGAAATGTTATGATGAAATATGCTGATAAACATGGTGGTGTTTATATTCCATTTAAGGGTCGATTTGAAACTAAAACAGTTAGTGGTAAAAAATTTTTAGAAAAAACAAAAAAATATAAGAATGGTAATGATAAAGAAGTTGAAGCATCTGATGATTTTTCTACTATTAAAATGATGTATGATAAAAATGGTAACCTAATTGGTAAACATGTTGAATTTAAAGATAGTTTTGCCAAAAATTTACTTGATGCTAAAGGTAATATTGATCAAGATGCGCTTAATGTATTATTAGCTTCTCCTCTAGCGCAAGACCCTGAGTATTTACAAGCTATTATGGAGCAAGTTGCTATTGATATGCTTGAAGCAAAAGGAAAGAAAGTCGGTAAATATTTTTCAGATAGAAAGGTTACTTTTGATAAAGCTAAGATGTCGATAACTATTGATCAAGTTGATCATAATGGTCGAGTTACAAAGGCTGCAATGAAAATTGATCCTAGAACTGGGCAAGTTTCTCTTGGATATGATTCAAAACAGGTTAATAATAAGATATTTGCTAAACCTGGAGTTTCTGTTGAAAAAGAATCAAAGAGACAGAATCGTAGACGTACAAGGAAAATGGATAGAATAAGAAAAAAACTTGGTGGTGCTAAGCATGCTAACGGCTTATTTTATTCATATGACGAATATGTAGATAGTGATGGAATTGTACATTATCAAAAGAAGTTACGCAGTGGTTGGAATTTAAAAAATTATTTAAGAGCAGGAAAAAATGTTTTAGGCGCTACTTTAGATGGCAGTTTGAGAGTTGCTGGTGCGATTATAGATGCACCTCTTGGAATTGTAACAACAACAGGATTGGCTGTTGGCTCTATATTTAGTAAAAAAGCTAGGGCTAAATTAAAAGATAAATTTGATAATATTAAAAGTGAGATTACAGATATTCCATTAAGGGAAAAACATCGTTTTTCAAAAGATTGGCACTCTGGTGACATTGATGATTATTCAGTTAAAGGATATCTTAAAAAAGACAGCACCACAGGTGGGGTTGATAAGAGAGAAGCTGCTCATGCTAAAGTAACAAAAAATAAAGATGGCAGTAAAGTTCGCATAGATATTAACACCAATACTACTTTTGATGAAGAAGGGTTAAGTGGGACAAGAGACGTCTATTTCTTCACCGCAGGCGTGGAAACTAATACACGTATTGTTATGGGCAAAGATGGAGCCATACTTTCTGAAGACACTAAATTTAAATATGCTGATCGTGTTCAAAAAGGTCATGATTCTGTTCTAAGTAGAGGCGAAAATAAGGTTGTCAATGAAAAAGGTGATGTTGCCGGTGATATTGATGAAGATATATTATTGGGCGGAATAAATGAAGTATTTGCAGGAATGTATGGCTCTTCTAACATTGGTGGCCAATCTGCTGCAGATTATTTTAAAAATAACGTACTAGCAGAAGGAAGCAAAAGAAGAACCAATCGAGTTCACTCGAATTTATCGTCTTATATATAGTATCCCTTTTGTATATAAGCTTTGTCGATTTACGATAAATTTTTAGTAAATTCTTATTTTCTTTTAAACGTTAGTCTATGCTTTAAACACAGTTTATTTTGTACCATCTTTGACAAAAGTTATACAGATATTAGTTTTTTTTGCTTTTTTGACTTGCATATTTTTTGGGCGAGCTTATTATATGATAAAGTTACATTTTTTTAAGGTGATATAGTTATGGAAGAAATAGTATTCCCAAATCAAATCAGAATCCATCGTAAAGTACGTGGCGTGCCAATGCAGGATTTAGCAGATAAATTAGGTATCAGTTTGTCTGCTATTTCAAAAATTGAGAAAGGTTATAGGCGTCTTAACCAAGAACAACTAATTCAGGTTGCAGAAGTTTTGGATTGTTCATTACAAGATTTGTATGTAAATGAACAAAACTCTCAACAAGAAGTTGTTATGGCTTGGAGAAAAGAACAAGAACGTCGCCAAGAAATAAATAAGAGTAGTGGCCTAAAAGTTTTAGGTGCTGCGTTGAGATATATTCGTAACGATAAGTCATTAACTCTTATTGAAGTTGCGGAAAGTTCTGATATGACTTTGTCTGTATACCATAGAATCGAAATGGGGCAAAGAGAAGTTTCTGATAAAGAATATAAAAATATTGCGAAGTCTTTGGGCTTTGAAGTTGAAGAACTAAAAGCAGAGATAAAAAAATTAGATGAAGCTGGTGCTTTAGAAGAAATTATCATCCATAATGATACAAAGTATAAAATTAATAACTTACCTAGAATCGCTAACGACCATAGTAATTACGTTGATTTAGATGCATTAAAAGTACCTGTTTTTGGGGTATCTGGTGCGAATGGTTGTATTGTTGTAGATAGAAACACTTCAGCTAAAGAAGCTGTTAAACCTGCTAATTTACATGATAAGAGAGATGTATATGGTGTTAGTTTATGTACTAGAAGATTAGGCTCTATCCTTTCTAACAGAGCAGTTATGTTTGTTGCCCCTACTGAGGTTGCAAGCGTTGGTGACATAGCATTATATTACAAAAATGAAGATGAAGCGTTTGTTGTAAGTGTTAGAGAAGATGAAGCTGGTCAACTATATGGTTTAATGTGGAATCCCGAAGAAAGAATCTATTTTAACAATGATGATTTTAATAAAATTCACAAGGTTGTTGATATAGCTCTTTAAGAATAAACTTTGAAGTACTTTTGATTATTTTAGTATAATTTTTATTAATTTTATAAGAGGGTGACTCGTGGAAAATTTAAACGATGCAGAGTTTGGTAGCAATAAGGATGGCGAAGAAGCTCCGATATTGGTTGCGCAACGCTTCCTAAACATCTTTAGACAGGTTCACATTTTTAATAAAGCAAAACGTGATCAGTTTGATGATGAGTTGTTAGCTCTTCCGACTAATATTTCTGACTTTTTCAAAAAAATGCCTGGTGGTAGATTACTTGTTGAGCATATTGAAGAAGTTAAGACTGAGCGAGGTATATCTTTTGTAAAATCAAATAAAGAAGACTTTACCGGTGGATATGGTGGAGATGCGCAATCTTCTGATGGAGCGCCTCAACCTGCTGCTGGAGGGGCTGTCGTTGGTGGAAACTTAGTTTTAGGAGAGTCTTTTGCCGAAACATTTTCCAAGTCAATGGCTGAAGCTTTTAAGCAACTCCCAACTTCTGTTTCAGGCGCCCCTATAAGTGGTGGAAATGTATCTGTTGATTTAGGTAATGCATTTGATGTGTTAGCAGAAGAGATAAGAACGTCAAGAGCGTCACTTTTAGATGTATTAAAAGAAACGAGAAGTATCACCGATTCTGTTATTGCGTCTCAAGTATCTATTTCTCGTATTTTAGAAGGCATCTTATCAGCAAGAAGTAGAGATGAAAATGATGTTGCAAATTTAAATAATCGCATTATAGCATCTCAAGCATCAATATCAAAACTATTAGAAAGTCTATATACAAATAATAGTGCTCAACCAAATATTACAAATTCGTCTAACATTGACATAGAAGATCGTTTGCAAGATTTTAAAAGGGAGATAAAACAAGAGCTTGATAGTTCAATTAATAAGATTCAAGAACTTATCTATGCCATAGGTTCCAATCAGTCTAATGTAGTTACATCTAAAGTTGCTATAGATAATAGCTTTGAAACACAAGATAATAGTTCTTACGACGTGACGAACACTAAGAAGAAGAAAAAGAAAAACAAAAAAGGCAATCAAACGATAGAAACTACAGTATCATCTGCTTCTTCTTTGGGTGTATCTGATGTTATAACTGATGATTTTGTATTAGATGAAGGCTTTGCTCCAATCGGTGGCACAATACGTAATGACCAGTATAAACATCATGATAATTTTGATAATATAAATTTAAATGAGCCTCCGTTTGGAGAAGATATAAACGAAAATATGGATGAGGATACTGTTGATGACTTAGATTTCTCACTACCGGAGCAAAGCTTTGATACTGATATTGAGGAAGACAACACACCGTTCCCTATAGAAGAAGAAGGACTAGACTCTTTTGATAATGATGATTTAGAGTTTACTCTTCCTGATGAAATTACATCTTCTAATTATGAGGATAAAGATAATTCCCAAGAACATGTAAGTTTCGATAGTTTCGAAGATTCAGATTTATCACTACAAAGCGAAGAATTAAATGATGATGAAGATTTATCAGATATATCTTTATCTTTTGATGATATGTTATCAGAACTTTCTGAACAAACCAATGAAACGGAAAATGAAACTGAAAATGCAAATGTATTTGAAGATATCAATTTAGATAGCTTTAGTAATTTTGATAATTTAACAGAAGCAACTGATATACCAGCTGAAGATGATAATGTTTCTAGCATAAATTTCGATGATAATGTTGACTTTAGTGAAATACAACAAGGCGACGAAGAAATTTCTTCTTTTGAATCTTTTGATTTATCAGACTTTGAAGACATTAATATAGAAAATGATAACACCTCTAATTTAGAAAACGCTTTTGAAGATATATCATTAGATGACAATGTTTCTATTAATCTTGATGAAGAGAATGTTGAAGATAGTCTTGAAGAAGTTAACACCAATGAAGGTGTAGATTTTAGTAATAACTTTAACGATGTTGAGTTAGATAGCTTTACAACCGATAAAAGCGAAGAAACAGATTTTAATTTTGATGATTTAATTTCTACCTCTATTGAAGATACAACTGAAAACACTGAACAGGATAATCAAACAGAAGAAACTTTGAATAGTATAGATTTCTCAAGTTTTGAAGAAGATATTACCCCTATTTCTAATGAAGATAATATGAGTTCTACACTTGATGATTTAACAAGTTTTGAAGAAGATACTGCACCAGCATCTAATGAAGATGATGTGAGTTCTACACTTAATAGTTTCTCAAGCGAGGAAATTGAAAAGGGTAAAATAATTTCTGACTTTAACACAACACAAAGTCGTTATAGTGCTGAGTTAGATAAAATAAGAGAAGCTCTAACTAGTGATAGTATAGATTTATCATCTTTGGATGAACCTATTGCTTTGGATGAGTATAGCGACGATGAAAATCTTGAAGATAATACATTATCTACTGATAGCGATGAATGGGAATATGAATATGTCGATGAAGATAATTCTCCTGAGCAAATTACAAATTATGCAGACAATGTAGAAACTGAGGCTCTATCTAATGAGGAATGGGAGTATGTTGATGAAAATGGAAATATTGTAGAAGCTTCAGATGGTGAAGAATGGGAATATGTTGATGAAAACGGAAACTCTATCGAGTCTTTAGATGATACGGAGTGGGAATATGTTGATGAAAATGGAAATCCTGTAAATCCTTCAGACAATGAAGAGTGGGAATGGGAATATGTTGAGGAAGAAGAAACTGATAATAACAAACAATAAATCATTTACAAGAATATTTATTTGACGTATTTTTTTATTGATTGGAGTATAATATGGTAGAAACTGGTAATATAGCGGTAACAAAAGAATCTCTTTGGTATATTGATAATTATGTATTGATAAGAGATTATTATGACCGTACTGTTTCTAGGATTGCAGCTAGATGTATTCGTAAAGGTAATATTGCCGTAGAGGATTATCCTTTTTATCCATATATCATTGATGTTTTAGATGAACTTTGTGAGGTTGGTGACTATATTATTGAGCATAAAGAACTTCATCCTTACGTTGAAAAAAAGATTAAAGGCGGTGTTGAAGCGCTAAAAAGTAACTTAAGTTTATACAAGCAAGAGCTAATTAACAATTCATCTGCAGAGATGAATATAAAGAAAGATTCTGACTTAAGTGCTGTAAAAGATGCTTTTAACGGTTTCACTAACCAAGCAAATAATCCTATAGGAGGAGCAGGACAAAGTATTGATGATGTTGTTGCTAAATTGATGGCAGAACAAGGTGAAATTAATCAAGAGAAAGATAAGACTGATGAGTAAAAGGTATTTTCATTTATTTTCTATTATAGCTTTGTTACTTCTTGGAGCTTGTAATCGTTACACTCAAGAAGATGAAACTGTTGTATCTTATGGAATACAAAATGATGTAGTAAATAGTACTTCTTTAATTTTGCCTCAGCAAGATCCATATATGCTAAGAACTTCTTTTAGAGCTAATGACTTAGATTTAGAAACACCTTTAAGATGCAATGTTAATTGGAAGACACAAGAAATGGTTCAAATTCTTCCTCATAATAATGTTTCATTCAGAATAGATAGAAATGATGTTAATGATCCATTACCAAAATTTGAAGTGAAGAATTTTACTTTTGATAATATACCTGCTGAACAAGCTTTATTTCAGTTAACTCAAGAAGCTGGAATAACATTGGTTGCAAAAGATGCGCCATATCCTACTCTTTATGGTAAAAATATAAATGGCAGTTTTTCTGAAGTTGTAGAAATGATAGCTCGTTCTGCTGATTTATTTTACAGATATGATGCAAAAATGAATTCTGTTATTCTATCTAGAAGAGCAAGTTTTACTTTATATGCACCAAGCTCCAGAACTCTCTTACTTGGATTTTTAGATATTCTTAGGGGTGCTGGTATTACAGATATGATAACCAATTGGCGAGATTATTCTATAAGTTTTGAAACTAACCTTGAGACTATGGATAAAATTAATGAGTTAATTGATGAATTTGAAAACAATCCAACTATGGTTATGTACGATGTTAGTATCTTTAGAGTTTTAGCAAACGAACCTTGTGGAGTTGTATGGAAAGACTTACTAAAAGATTTTGATTTTGGTAGTATCGCTACAGCTCAAACAGGTGTTATTGGTCGTGTATTAACTGTTACGAATGATATTTCTAACAATGAGATTAGGAAATTTGTAAGCAAGTACGCTACAATACAAGATATCGCTGAAGGTAGATTTATAGTTCCTACACGTTGGTTCTCAAGATTTGACGTTGGTAGATGTGGTAAGGTTGATAATATTGAATATCCATTATCTTTATTAGCAAAGGCTGAAATTGAAAAAAACAATCGTATATTATCTGAAATAACTTTAGATACGACAGATGGTGAGATAACTAAATTCAAGGTAAGAAATAAATTAGGCGAGAACTTCTTAATTATAGGGCTACCTAGTGAGTTATTTGGACCTTCAAGCCAAGGTACTGAGACAATAGTATTTATTGTTCCACGTTTAGTTAGACTGTTAAAAACAGATGAAACTATAAAAAACAAGATTTAAGAGGATGATATGAGTGAAGAAGATTTAGATCAACTATTATCTCAAATGAATACTACTACAGATACCCCTACAGAAGCTGTTACTGGAAATGAAACAGTTGCTGTAAATCGTCCTAAATTAAAAAAAATAAAACGGCCAAAAATTAGACCTATGCCTATTACAGAAAATAAACCAGAGACTATTGTTAGCACAAATGAGAAAATAACTGAGTTGGATACACTAAAATTATCTGATGAAGATATAGTTGTTAACAATAATATTGGAACAGACATAATAACCTCATCTGTTGCTCAAGATTTGGTTAATAATGATAATCAATATGATTTGGATAGTTTACCTCCTGATTTAGATTATTTGGGAGAGGGAACAAATGATGGTATATATATAGATACAGATAGTTACACAAAGAAAAGCGTTGCTTATATAGCTGTTGTTTTATTCTTTTTTATAGGACTATATATTGGTAAAACATTATTTTCGTCAGAAACAATAGAAAACCACGGTTTAGAGGGTGTTGTTGTTAATCCAGATGTACCAGCTGGTAGACCTAGATGCGGTCTCACTGATAAAAGCCAAGCATGTGTTTTTTATTTAATGAATTGGTATAAACAAGAACTTAATGGTAGAGATTTTTATAGATTAGCTGCTGAATTAACTGGTAGAGAAGAGTATATGATTGAAACTGATAATTTAAGATATGCAAACTCTAAAATAAAACCAGGATATATTGCTCAATTAAATATTCCGGCATTAAGATAATAAAAAATAACCACCTAAATAGGTGGTTATTTTTTATCTTTTACTTTTTTGTTGTTTTATCTTTATTATTTACTTTTTCTTGAGCTTGTTTAGCTTTTTCTTTAAGTTCGTGAGCAGCTTTTTTACCTGCATCTGCTATGTGAGGAACTTCGTTTTTTACGCGTTTTATGATATCTGGTAATTTTTCTGCATTATATATAGCAAAAACAACAATGATTACTAGTATCCATTCCATTACTATTCTCCTTTCTTCTGCATTTTTTCTAATGTTTCAGTTGCATCATATTTGTAATGGTGCTTAAAATCTTTACAAAATTCATTATTATAATGTTCTTGTACAAAATCATCACCACACCACTTGTTTGTATTATTAATAATTTTTTTTATTTTATCAAATCTATTTATTGACTTTTCAGTCATAAATCTTTTTTCATTACAAATTGAATATAAATCTTTTATATCGCCGCTGCAGTAGCATATAACATCTATACCAGCCTCCAGTGATTTTACGGTCTTTTCTTCAATACTACCTTTAACTGCATGCATATCTATAGCATCACTTATCAACAATCCATCAAAGTTTAAAAAACCTCGTATAATCTCTGATATAACTTTTGAAGATATAGTAGTTGGATTGTTTTTATCAATATTGCTAAAAATTACATGTGAAGTCATAGCCACAGGATATTGAGAAAAATTTTTTATATATTCTATTGTTTTCTCTATTTTTTCACGAGATAAATCGATTGTCAATTGTTGCAAATGAGGGTCTTCTTTTGTATAGAAATGCCCTGGAATATGCTTAATACATGGACATATTCCATGTTTTAAATATTCATCTGCTTGTGCTTTTGCATATTTGATAATAACATTTGTATCTGAACTAAAAGTACGTCCCTCGAATACAGGATTATTTGTTTTAATATCGACAACTGGTGAATAGTTTAAATTTATTCCTAAATCTTTTAATTCTTTTGAAATTAGTTTAGAATGATATTGGGTATACTTAATATCCTTTTGAGCTAATTGCTGAGCAGACGCATATTTTTGCTGACTAATTGATTGCAATCTGTTTACTCGTCCACCCTCTTGATCGATGGCTATAATTACATCTTCTCTATTAATTGTATTTTTTATATCTTCTATTAATTTCTTTGTTTGCTCTTTTGTTTTTAGGTTTCTAGAAAATAAACTTATACCTAGTGGATTATACTGTGAGAAAAGTTGCTTTTCTTCATCTGTTAGCTCATATCCACTGCATGATAATATTGCGGATAGAATTGGCTTTGTCATATATTCTCCGTTAGTTTTGTTTTATAATGCAGCTAATTTGCTTTTGTTTTAATTGTAGAGCTAGATTATCTGCCTCTTTTCTAGTTTTAAAAGCTCCAACCTTTAGTCTATATAATATGGTTCCTGTAGCAGATGTTATTTCTTCTATTTCATGTGAATAATTTTTTAGAAAATTATGTTTTTTAGACAATTCAGACCATAAATTTTCTACTGTCTTACGCTTTGATGAAGCAATAATTTGCGCATACCATGTTCCTTTTGGGGATTTAAATTGAACATCCTGCTTTGCTTCTTCTTTTTTTACTACACCCTCTGTTGAAGAGGTAGTATTTATAATATTTTTTTGTAAATTAACATCGATATCTTTTATTTTTTCAGGAATTAAAATTTTATCTTTACTATTTGTTTTTATACCAGATAATTCTACATCTGCAATTTTAACTTCTGTCTCTTCTTGTATATTAAACTGGCCATCACTTAAACTTGTATCACTTTCGATATTTTCTACAAGATTCTCTATATTATCTGGTGTTGGTATATTTTTTTCAACAATAAATTTAGGCATTTCTGGGAGAGGTTGAACATTTACCTCTGTATCTTTTTTGGGTAAATTATCTATAATACTATATATCTCTCTGTCTTGATTATCTATTTCCATACCACCAGGATCATTTGGCTGCACTTTTACAGGATTAATTGGTCTTCTAATTACAGGAATTTCTTTTTGTTTATCTTCTGCATCTGATGGACCAAAAAACATCCAACCAACTAATGCTCCTATTACTATTCCTGATAAAATACCAAGAAACGAATTCTTTGCTCGCTGAATTTCTTCTTGCCGTTCATCAATACTTTGAATATTCCTGTCTGCAACTCTTTGATGAAATTCTTGAACATCGTCTTCTTGATTGGTGTTAAACCCATATAGCATTTGTTGTACCTTTCATATTTAATCTAAAATGATTATAAATCAGAATATATTTACAATCATTTAACACTATATCTATTAAAGTTTAGTAAGCGTAGTTAAAATAGGTATTAAAATGAAAATAGCAACATATAATATAAATTCTATCAAGGCCCATGGCAATAATTTCTTTGTATGGTTAAAAAACAACTCTCCTGATATAGTTCTTTTACAAGAAATAAAATGTGAGACAGAAAACTTTTTGTATTTAGAGTGTGAAAGTTTAGGCTATAATGTTGCTGTGTTAGGGCAGAAAAGTTATAATGGTGTTGCTATTTTGAGTAAATTTCCATTTACTGTAACATCCAAGAACCTACCCTTTATTGATGATGATGCTTCTAGATATTTAGAAATATTAGTAGAAACTAAAACTATAAAATTTTATGTATCTTCTATTTATGCTCCTAATGGGTGTTCTCCTGATAAAAATATCGAAGCAGAAAAATTTAGTTACAAATTAAAATGGTTTGATGCTCTTAATAAACGAATCGAGCAACTTAGTAGAGAATCTTATCCGATTATTATTGGTGGTGATTTCAATGTAATGATGCAGGATATTGATGCATACAATATAGAAAAATTTATTAATTCTCCATTATATAAAAAAGAAGTAAGAAATAAAATATACGCCCTTAACTATTTAGGTTTATATGATTCTTTTAGACTGTTAGATAAAAAAATTGAAGGTTTTACATTTTGGGACTATACCGCTAACTCTTTTGTAACTAATTCTGGTTTAAGAATAGATTATCTGTTTATTTCATCGTACTTTGCTGAAAATTTAGAAAAGTGTTATGTTGATAAAAAACTTAGAGAAATGAATAAACCGTCTGACCATACTGTTTTGGTTGCAGAATTTAGGGGATTTTGATGATTAGATTTTTTAATTTATTATTTTTTATTTTTGCACTGTTAATAACGGATGCAAGAGCTTATGAATTTAAAAAAATTAATCATTTGTTTGATAATATAAATAGCGAATCTATTAGCAATCCAAATTATAAAATAATGTCTCTTAAGAGTCTTAATATAATTAATCGTATTGATAGTAATATCAATATTTTTCACAATACAAATAAAGCTTTTTTATATAACAAGAATAATTTTGTAATGTCTTTTAGTCTACCTGAAGATACAGATTGTATGGCTTGGAAAAAATTATTAAGTGATATATTAGATATTAGCCTAAAAAATTCTAATATACTACTCTCTAATAAAGATAAATTAGAAATAGAAATCTTAAATATTTGTTCTCAAAACTTAGATAAATACTCTAGAATTGAAGATGATTTTGATTATTCTGAAAATAGTTATTTTGAATACAACATAGAAAATAACATTCTATACGTAAAATCTCTTACATTTTTTGATGGTTTTACGTCTTTATTAAAAAATGTTATTATTGAGAATAAAAATATCACTGGTTTAATTCTTGATTTACGCGAGAATCGTGGTGGTGTTTTTAATGAAGCAATACAAACATCTGATCTTTTTTTAGATAAAGCTTTAATCACATATACATCTCTAAAAGAAAATAATAAGAGATATTATACTTCAACAGATGGTGACATATTAAAAGATAAAAAAATTGTAGTACTTACAAGCGAACAAACTGCATCAGCAGCTGAAATTGTTGCAGCGGCTCTTAGTGAGCAAGGAAGAGCATTGACTGTTGGAACAAAAACATATGGCAAAGGTTCTGTACAAAAAATATATAATCTTAAAAATAGAAACTTTTATATTACAAATGCTTTAATATATTCTCCTGCAGGCAATCCTATTGAAAATAACGGGATTATGCCTCATGTTTGCAACGGAATCGAAAATAGTTGCATTATATCAGATAAAAATAATCCTAATAAAGATATTTTACTGGCTATTAATTTGATAAAAAACAATTTAGGTTAAAAATATTGTTGACATTATAGATAATGACTGTATAGTGCGTGTAAAGTTTTTTGTGTTTAACCTTGAATTTATAAGAGTAAAGTAATGGCTAAAGCGATTAAAGTTAAAGTTAAGATGGAAAGTACAGCTGGTACTGGTACATTTTTTGTTGCAGAAAAAAATCCAAGAACTCATCCTGAGAAATTGGTTATGAAAAAATATGACAAGAAATCAAAGAAACATGAAGAGTTTGTTGAGAAAAAATTGAAGTAATTTTTCGTATTAATTAGAATAAAGCACTTGAATAAGTGCTTTATTTTTTGTCTGGAAAGGCCTTTTTGTATTCCTTTTGTATTTTATCTAAATTTACTTCTGTGTATCTTTGAGTCGAATTTAATGAAGAATGTCCTAGCAATTCTTGTATCGACCTTAAATCAGAACCCTGTGCTAATAAATGTGTAGCAAATGAGTGTCTTAGTGCATGGGGCGTAATATTAGATGGCAAATTCATTTCCATTCTTATTTTTTGTAATTTTCTCTGAATTATTCTTGGACTCAATCTTTCTCCTTTTGCGCCTAAAAATAATGCTTCTTTATCAGTAAGATTATAAGGGCAAGCTGCTTTATATTTATTTATACTTTCTACTACTGCAGGAAGTAGCGGAACATATCTATCCTTATTCCCCTTTCCTCTAATTTTTAAAAATTCACTATCTGATATATCTGATACACTTAAAGAAATAGCTTCTGAAATTCGTAAACCGCAACCATATAGCAGTGTAAAGAAAGCTTTATCTCGCAAACCTATCCATAGTTCACTGCAATTATCTGTAGCGGAATCTATTAAATCAAAAATTGTTTCTACATCAATAGATCTTGGCAAAATTTTAGGCAATTTAGGGGACGACAACTGAAAAATTGCGGTATTTTGTATAATCTTATTATTGTTCATCCACTTAAAAAAATTTCTTATAGATGATTCCTCTCTTGCAATAGATGCTTTTTGTATGTTGTCCTTAGCTCTTTGGCTAAAGAAATTTCTAAAATCTCTTATTTCAAGCCTTTTTAAATCTACCAATGAAATGTCTGGCGCACTAAAATATTCAAGAAAAAATTTCAAATCACTTAAATAGCTATTGATAGTGTGCGGTGAATATTTTCTTTGCACTTCTAAATAATCTAGCCATCTATCTATAACTTTGCTAAGTTTCTTATCTATCATTATAGTCTCCTAAAAAACCTCTTAATGCTATAGTAACATTAAGAGGTTAATATCAAGTTATATTAGATGTTATTAATAATATTTAAAATCTTCCTGAAAATCTTCCATTTCTTGCTCATGTTCTATTTCTTCTTTTAAGATTTTTCTTGAAATATTAAATGTTTCAAAGTCTTTACCCTGACATATTTCACAAATTTGCTGATACCTTGCTATTGCACATTTTTCAGCAATAAGATTTTGAGATACTAATATTTTTGTATCACCATTTACAGGAGCATCATATTTACAACTAGCATTGATTTTCCACTCATCAGGATCTAATATTGGTGTTGCTCCTAATTGTATTATTCTATCAGCCAACCAATCTGCGTGTTTTAGCTCTTCTGTTGCATGCTCTATAAATTCTTCAACAATTTTTGGTCTTTCTAATCCTCTTGCTACTTTAGCTCCAACCCAATATTGATAATATGCAAGCCACTCTTCTGCAAAAGCGCAATTAAGTAAATTTATTAACTCCTCTTTATTTTCTACTTTAGAAATTATTTGTGCTGTTTCACCCATTGCTTTCTCCTTTAAAATTGAATACAGAGCTTAGATATGTATTACATTCATAATATCAAGGTTTTTAGAAAATTAAATTTACCTCATTTAAACTTTTATTTTTTATACTTACTCTATATTAATAAGGGAGATTACTAATGATAAAAATTGCTCCAAGTATTTTATCTGCTAATAGTGCTTTTTTATGCGATGAAGTAAAAAAGCTTGAACTTGCAGGTGCTGATTATGTACATTTTGATGTTATGGATGGACATTTTGTTAATAATATAACATTTGGACCTAAAATTTTATTTGATTTAAAAAAATGCACTAACTTAAAATTTGACGTGCATTTGATGGTAGAAAATCCATTAAAATTTATACCTTGGTATGCTGATGCAGGGGCTGATATAATAACTTTTCATATAGAGGCAATTGAAAACCCAATTGAGGCAATAGAATTAATAAAGCAAAAAGGGGCTAAAGTTGGAATTAGTGTTAAACCTAATACTGATATATCATTCATTGCTCCTTATCTAGACATGATTGATTTAATTTTAATTATGTCTGTTGAACCTGGTTTTGGAGGTCAAGCTTTTATTCCTGAATCCCTTGAAAAAATTAGTAAAACTAGGACACTTATTGGAAATAGAAATATAGATATTGAGGTTGATGGTGGAATTAATATCCAAACTGCCGAAGAGTGCATTAAATCTGGAGCCAATATTTTGGTGGCTGGAACTGCTGTTTTTGCAAATAATGATTATAGGCAAAATATAATTTCATTAAAAGGAGAACTTTTATGAGTTTAGTTATGGTTATTGAAGATGAAGAAGCTATTGCAATGATGCTATCTTACAATCTTGAAAAAGAAGGATATAAAGTTGAAGTTGTTTCTAATGGCATGCATGCTGTTAAAGAAGTTGAAAGATTAAAGCCTTCTGTTATTTTGCTGGACTGGATGCTTCCTGAAATTTCTGGAGTAGAAATTTGTCGTATTATTCGCTCTAGACCTGAAATTAAAAATATTCCAATAATAATGTTAACAGCAAAAAGCCAAGAGGAAGATATTATTAAAGGATTATCTTCTGGTGCTGATGATTATGTTACAAAACCATTTTCTATACCAGAAGTAATGGCTAGGGTTAAGACAAATATGAGAAGAGCTCCTTTGTTTGAAGAAACCGAGCGTTTTATAGAATTTGAAGACATTCAAATTGATGTTATAGAAAAAAAGGTTAAAAGAGGAGATAACTTTATTCATCTAAGTCCAACTGAATTTAGACTCTTAAAAATGTTAATCAAAGAACCAGGAAAAGTTTTTTCTAGAGAAGTTTTGTTAAAAGCTGTTTGGGGCGAAAACATTTTTGTAGAATCTAGAACAGTTGATGTACATATCAGAAGGTTAAGACGTTCATTAAATAAATATGGACCTGACTATATTAGAACTGTTAGAGCTAATGGATATGCTATTGATAAATCATTCATGCAAAATGAAGAGGAAGATACTATTGAAGAATAATTTATAATTGCTTACGTAAGTCCAACGCTAATTTTATGGTTCCATCATCCATATAGTCTAATTCAGCTCCTACTGGTATGCCTTGAGCTAGTGTTGAGACTTTTATATCTTTATCTTTGAATAAAGAGGATATATAGTGCATTGTAATTTGTCCATCTACCGTTGCAGGAAGAGCTAAAATTATTTCACTTATACCCTCTTTGTTTATTCTATCTAGTAGCTTATCAATATTCAAATCATCGGGGGTTATTCCTTCAATTGCGGAAAGTACACCTCCTAATATATGATATTTTCCTTTGTACAAACCACCTCTTTCAAGAGCCCATAAATCACTTATATCTTGCACAACGCAAAGTAATTTATTTTCTCTTGATGTTGATGAACATATTGAACATGGATTAGTTGTATCATAATTACCACAAATTTCGCAAACCTTGATATGTTGTTCAACATCTGCCAAAGACTTAATTAATTGTGGAATTATACTCTCTTTTTTCTTCAACAAATGCAAAACAATTCTTCTTGCGGATCTTGTACCTAAAGATGGCAATTTAGCAATTATTTTTATTAATTGTTCAATATGATTATCTGACATTTTTACCTACAATGGAAATTTCAATCCACCTAGATTTACACCACCTGTTGCAGCTTTCATTCCTTCTTCGGCTAAAGCTTCTACTTTGTTATGAGCATCATTATAAGCCACAAGAATTAAATCTTCTAACATTTCAATATCATCTTCTGATACTACAGACTTATCTAAAGAAATTTTTTTCATTTCAGATTTACCATTAAGAACAACCTTAACTGCACCATTAGCACTAACGCCTTCTACTTCTGTTTCTGCCAATTTTGCTTGAGTTTCTTGCATCTTCTTTTGCATTACTTGAGCTTGTTTCATTAATCCTTGGATATTTAACATGTTTACTCCTCATCATCAAAATTATTAATTACAATTGTTTCATCTAAATTAATTTCTTCTTCTGCTAGTTTTTCTAAATTCTTGCGAACTATTGTCTCTATTTTAGCGCCTTTAAATTCCTCAAGAATCTTCTTAACTAAAGGATATTCTGTAACATTTTTTCTGCTTGCTTCAACAACAGATTTCTCTTTATCCGCAATTGTTTCTGTTACTTCACCTTTTACAATATCTATTTCCCATTTTTTATTGGTTAATTCATTTAATAACTTATGCAAACTTATTATAAAATCTTGATGTATATTAGATGATATGCTCATTGCAATACGACCGTTGGTAAACTCATGTATTGTAACATCATTTTTGATTGAATATTCTAATAGAGCTTTTTTAGACTTCTCTAAATATTTCAACAAATCATCAACAGTATTAAATGTATATAAAGGAATATTTCCTATATCATTTTTTTTTTCATTTTCAGCAGTATTTTGCTGAGAATTTATTATCAAACTAGAGTTTTTTTTTACGTCTGTTAAAATTTCGTAAGGTGTTGGCATTGATGCTGAATATGCCACTCTCAACAAAATCATTTCCAGTGCTTCAACAGATGACGGAGCTATATTTATCTCTGTAATTCCCTTAATTAGCATTTGCCATATTTTAGAAAGTATAGCCAATGAACATTTGCCACTTAAATCTGTAAATGTATTCTTTTCAACTTCGCTTAAACTTGTTGAATTTAGCAATTGTGGAACAATTTTAATCTTTGCCATATCGTGTGTTATATTTATTAAATCTTGCAATATAATCATTGGAGTAGCTCCGTTTGTATATTGCTCAGATATAGCATTTAAAACATCTTCCATATTACCTTTAACAAGGTTTTCAAACAATGACAGTGTTTGACTTCTATCAGCCAATCCCAACATTTTTTTAACAACATCAGTCTTTATTGCTCCATTGCTTAAAACAATTGCTTGATCTAATAGAGACAAACCGTCACGAGCTGAACCATCTGCTGCTTTTGCTATTATTTGCAATGTTTCTGTATCTGCTGGAATATTTTCATTTTTTAGTATTTTATCAAATAAGTGCGTTAACGTCTCTATTGACAAACGTTGTAAATCGAATCGTTGGCATCTAGATAAAATAGTTACAGGAACTTTTCTTATTTCCGTTGTTGCGAAAATAAACTTTACATGTGATGGAGGCTCTTCTAACGTCTTAAGAAGAGCATTAAATGCTCCTTTAGACAACATATGAACCTCATCGATGATATATATTTTATAACGTCCATTTGTTGGAGCGTATCTTGCACTATCTAATAATTCTCTTACATCATCTACACCTGTATGAGAGGCAGCGTCAAGCTCCATAACATCCATATGACGTCCAGAAGCAATTGCCTTACAATTATCGCACACTCCACAAGGGTGTATTGTTGGCCCACCTTTTCCATCTTCTCCAATACAGTTTAATGCGCGTGCAATTAAGCGTGCTGTAGTTGTTTTACCAACGCCTCTAATTCCTGTTAATATATATGCATGGTGTAATCTATTATTTTGTATGGCATTTGTAAGGGTTTGCACCAAAGCATCTTGCCCCAATAAATCTTCAAAATTTTGTGGACGATACTTTCTTGCTAAAACTACATATTGATTATCATTAATTTTTTCTTCTGCCATTTTAATCTCTTTTGAGGAGAAGGGATACAGACCTTGTTTTTACTGTTACGGCTGCTTTCTTCCGAACCTGACCGAGTTGGCAGAAAAACAACCCTGCACCCTTCATATTATTTTGAATTTATATTGCACGAACAATAGTATTTTGCAAGTTTAAAAATAACTATTAACATTAATTATTATACAACCAACCCAATACTTCTGTATTATTTTTACCATAAATTTTAGGCAATTTTTCATAAGGTATATATCTTACATCTACTTCATTTTGAGTATAATCTGTCAATTGCTTATTAGCTTTTTCTACCACTTTAGGACCATTTTCTGTTACTTCTAACATTTCAAGACTATGAACACTCGTCCCTGTTGGTAATATCTTAAAATATCCATTTACACCGATAAAACCATTTTTACCTGTAATTAATGCATCAATATCATCTTGTGTTTTGGTTGATAACACTGAAGCTAACAATACACTATCATAGGCAAATGAATACACTGGCTTTGGATACTCTCCAAAAGTATCTTGATATTTATCAACAAAATAGCCACCATAACTTTTACTTATCATCGGATACACACCTTTATAAAGCATTGTTTCCTTTGTTAAATTAGTGCTATCCCAAGCGGACGTTCCTAAAAATAAAACATCAGGATATAACACATCATTATATGCAAACATTGAAGCCATTGACTTTAGCCTATTACCGCCATCGGCTATTAGCACTGCATCAAAATCAACAGGAACCTCAGCAACCATTTCTTGAACTATTGATGTAAAATCTATTGTATTAGGATTATAAAATCCAACTTTCACCAATGACATATCATGTGATATTGATGACATTAATGCAGATTTTAAGATGTTCAACCCACTATTATTATCTGGAACCAATAAAGCAAGTTTTGTTCTATTGTTAGATAATGCATATGAAATAGCTTTATCTATTTGCTCTCCATTTAATAAACCTATGCTATATACTCCCTTTTGCAAAACTTGGGGTGATGTTGTATATGATACAACTGGAATATCTGCTGATAGCGCTTTACCTGCAATACTCTCAACCTCTTCACTCATCAAAGGACCCAATATTAACTCCACTCCCTCTGATAATGCTTTAGACATTGCATCTGAAGCCCCTGAAGATGAGCTCTTTGTATCATAAAACTTCAGAACAAGCTTATCATTTTGCAAATCATCCAATGCCATAAACATTGCATTTTGCATACCTGTTCCAATACTAGATGCTTTACCAGTTAGTGGCAACAAAACACCAACAACCAAAGAATCTTCCTCACCCATAGATCTTTTTATAACATCATAATCCATGATATCATATTTTTGATTATCAACCTCTATACGACTATCTGTAAGACGATTACTACATCCGAAGAGGCCAATTAAAAGAAAAAACAGAACGACTCTTTTTAACACTTGCTTTTATTCCTAAAATATTAAACAATTAAGATGTTCATATGTTTAAAACAAAAAAGATTTTTTGTAAAGAGTTATAAGATGCATGATACACGTTTATATATTGTAGCAACACCGATTGGTAACTTAGGAGATATTTCTCAAAGAGCTAGAGATGTTTTAAATTCAGCTGATATTATTGCTGCAGAAGACACAAGAGTTACAAAGAAGTTGTTTTCCTTATTAGGTTTATCCTTGCAAAAAAAGTTTATTGTTTATGAGGATCACTCTGAAAATGATAAATTCCAAGAAATTATTGATTTTATAAATCAAGGCAAAGTTGTTGCTTTAGTTAGCGATGCTGGCTCTCCTCTTATTTCTGATCCTGGATACAAGCTTGTTAGAGAATGTCGCAAGCAAAACATCAAAATATCTGTAATTCCTGGTGCATGTGCTGTTGTATGCGCTTTACAACTATCTGGATTGCCTACAAATCGTTTTATGTTTGCTGGATTTGTGCCAAACAAAGAAAAAGCTCGCATAGACTTATTTTCTGAACTAAAAGATATCAATACAACATTAGTTTTATATGAAACCGCTAATAAGATTGAGAAAACTCTTTCGGCACTAGAAAAAATTATGCCGAATCGAGAAATAGCAATAGTTCGAGAAATTACTAAAATGTATGAAGAATGCCTTTCAGGAACAGCTTCTGTGCTTAGCAACAGAATAAAAGAGAATCCGCTTAAAGGAGAACTTGTTCTAGTTATTGAGCCTCCGCATGAGGTTGATAATACAGATATAAATTTAGATAAAGTAATACAAAATGAACTTAAAAACCATACTCTTAAAGAAGCTGTTAAAATTATTTCTGATAAATATAACTTAAAAAGAAATGACGTTTATGAAAAAGCATTGGAAATTAAAAATAAAAACTTATAACTCAGGGAAACTTGCAGAGTTTATTTGTCGTTGCTATATGCGATGTCTTGGGTATAAAATCATTGCAAAAAACTATCGTTGCGGAAGTGGTAAAAATACTCCTTATGGAGAAATTGATTTTATTGCAACAAAAAAGAATCGTATCATTTTTTGTGAAGTAAAAAAAAGAAATTCACAAAAATCTTTTTGGAAAGCACTATCTTATAATCAACAACAACGTATATTACGAGGAGGACGTTATTTTATTAACGCGAATCCTAAATATAAAAAATACATCACTCAATATGATGTATTTTGGATTAAACTACCTTTTAGTATAAAAAGATTCAAAAACGCTTTTTTTGTAGATAGAACATTATAAACTAGTACATAACTTTATTTAAGTACAACCCGCATGCTGGTGCTGTTGCTCCGGCCTTACTTCTATCTTTTGCTTCTAATATAGTTTTAATATCTTCTGGCTGTAATTTGCCATCACCGACAGATTTCAAAGTACCTACAATATTGCGCACTTGGTGATATAAAAAAGACCTAGCTTCTACAATAAATTTTATTTCATCTCCATCTTTTACTATATCTAATTTATCTAAAGTTTTTATTGGAGATAAGGCTTGACATCCTGCTCCTCTAAATGATGTAAAATCATGATTACCTAGAAGATATTTAGCTCCTTCTCTCATTTTTTCTACATCTAAAGGATACCCAACGGTCCAAACTCTGTTTGTTTCTAAAACTGTTGGTGCACGTCTATTTAATATACGATAAATATATCCACGACCTATAGCAGAAAATCTAGCATGAAAATCATCTGATACATCTTCTATTTCCAATACAGAAACAGGTGCTTCTAATATTCTTAATCTAGCATTAAAAGCCTCTCTTAAATGAAACAAATCCATAGATGTATCTAAATCAAAATGAGCAACTTGACCTGTAGCATGAACACCAGCATCTGTGCGCCCTGCTCCATATACTTCAATATCTTTATTAGCAAATCCTTTTAGTGCTTCTTCTAAAAAATACTGAACACTAACCCCTTCGTTTTGCTTTTGCCATCCGAGGAGGTTAGTGCCATCGTATTCTATTGTTATTTTATAACGCATATTTATTATGCTACCGCTCTTATTGTCTCAACTGGAGCAATTGTACGAGCAAAGCCTAATGCATCTTGAATTTTCCATACAACTCTTAAAGCATTCAATGCATCTTCACCTGTAATACGTGGTGTTGCTTCACCTTTAACGCAACTAATAAAGTGAGACAATTCAGCTTGAAGAGGTTGATTTGTTGGAATAAACAATTGTTCAACACTACCTTTTAATCCATAATGCATCCATTCTGGGATTTCTTCTTGATTAACATAAGGCATACGACCTTGAGAATGTACGTTAATACTTTGATTAATGAAATCCATATCGATGTAGTTAGTATCTGTTGTTACTGTTAATGTGCGAACACGTGCTTGTGTTATACGGCTAGCTGTTATATTTGCTGTTGCACCATTTTCAAATTGTAACAAAGCTGTGATATAATCTTTACCACTCTCGTTACCTGGTGTTTTAACAGCTACTGCTTGAACATTCATTACTGGAGATTTAACTAAAGATTGAATAACCTCAACGTCATGAATCATCAAGTCCATAGCAACGTCTACGTCTGTAATTCTACCACTAGCTGCAGACATACGTTGTGCTGTTAAAGAACGAATTTTTGTTGTATCAGATAAAATCTTACTCATTTGTTCAACAGCTGGATTAAATCTTTCAATATGACCAACTAACAATGTTACATTATTTTTCTTAGCAGCATTAATTAAACGGTAGCATTCTTCTTCTGTTGTTGCTAAAGGTTTTTCCATCATACAGTGAATACCTTTATTTAAGAAAAATTCACCTACTTCACAGTGAGCAACAGATGTTGTTACTACGCTTACTGCATCTACATTACAAGCAACTTCTTCCATACTTGTAAACGCTTTAATATTAAACATTTCTGCAGCTTTTTTTGCATTTTCAGCAAAAACATCATAAACACCAACAAGTTCAACACCTGGAAGTGTTTTATAGGTTTTTAGATGGTTTCTCCCCATCATGCCGGCACCAATTACCGCAACTTTAATTAAATTTGACATACTAAACCCCTTTAATATTTAATTTTAAGGTCTATATAACACCCATTTTTTGAAAAATCTTCTAAAAATATGTTTCATTTTATTACAAAAAGGCCATTCATTTAGAATAGCCTTATATTTAATAAAAATATTAATTTAATACTAATCAATATCTGCTAGACGCTGCACCTGATCCTCAGTTATAAGAGCATCTATGATTTCATCTAAGCACTCACCACAAACAATATCATCTAATTTATATAAAGTTAAATTAATACGATGATCAGTAACTCTACCTTGTGGATAGTTGTATGTTCTAATACGCTCACTTCTATCTCCACTACCAACTTGAAGCTTGCGTTTTTCTGAATATGTCGCATCAATGCTTGCTTTTTGTGAATCATATAATTTTGCACGCAAGTGATTCATCGCTTTTTCTTTGTTCTTAAATTGCGATCTATCATCTTGACACTGAACTACAATACCTGTTGGTATATGAGTAATACGAACAGCTGACTCTGTTCTGTTAACGTGCTGTCCACCAGCTCCTGAAGCTCTATATACATCTATTTTTAAATCAGCTGGATTAATATATAAATCAACCTCTTCAATTTCTGGTAAAACAGCAACTGTTGCTGCAGATGTGTGTACTCGTCCTTGTGATTCTGTTACAGGAACACGTTGCACACGATGTGCTCCAGATTCAAACTTTAGCTTTGCAAATACATCTTTACCTGTAATTTTTGCTGATGCTTCTTTGTAGCCCCCTATGCCATTTTCATTTGCATCTAAAATTTCAAAACGCCAACCTTGTTTTTGTGAATATCTTTGATACATTTCAAAAAGAACTGCTGCAAAGAGAGCAGCTTCATCCCCACCAGTTCCAGCACGAACTTCTAATATAGCATTTTTTTCATCATCATCATCTTTGGGAAGTAATAAAATTTTTATTTCTTTTTCAATCTCTGGTAATTTATCTTTCAACTCATAGTATTCCATTTCTGCTAGATCTCTCATTTCTTTATCTAGAGAAATGTCCTCCATCATTTCAGATGCTTCATTAAAACTTTGAAGCTGTTTCTGATAATTATTAATAGCTTCTACAATAGGCTCTAAAGTTGAAATTTCTTTATTCAATTTAACTAATTCATCAGCAGATATGCCTTGCGAAGATAATAGAGACTGTACTTCGTCATAGCGGTTTACTACACCTGCTAATTTTTCTTGCAAATTCATTAATGTATCCTTTAATTAAAAATGATTTATTTTTTGTTGTTCTAACATCTATATATTAAAATGCAACAAATAATTATAGCGAATCGAGAGGAATATTCATTTTTCTTCTTTTAGCTACAATATTTTTTTCAACACCTTTAACAAATACTTTTACATTATATGGACGCCCAACTGATATAAATAGGTTCTCTACATAGTCTATTTCTTTTTTATCTCCTTTATGGAAGACTCCTTGGAAATATACTTTATTTTTACCCTTTAATTCAACCCAGCTTTCACCCAAAAATTCTACAACTACATTATCTTTAGGCTCAATAGCTTCAACCTCATTTTCTGCTACTGTATCTGTTTCTACTATTTCAGCTTCAACTACTACTTCACCTTCAGTTTGAATATCTGCCTCAAATTGTACTACAGAACTACTATCATTTTTTTCCTCAACGATAACTTCGGCAACACTCTCAACAATAGGTGTTTCTTCAGTCTTTTTAGAAGATAAAAGTTGCCAGAAACCATAAACAAGAAACAACACTAAAACGCTAACTACGACATGCTTATTATTAACTTTAACAACTTCTGGAGCAACTTCTTCTTGTTCTTCTTTTTGCTCTTCAACCATTGAGGCAGATTTATATAACTTTACTGCTCTTTCAGGATTTAACCCCAAGTAACGAGCATAAGTTCTTACATAGCCCACTCCGTATGGTATTGGAGGAAGAGTTTCATAATCACCTTCTTCTAGAGCTGTTAGATATATTTTTCGTATACATAATTCACTAGAAATATCTTCTAGACTTTTTTTACTCTTAAGTCTGCTACTCTTTAAAATAGTACCAATATCATCAATATCTATTTCTAAATCCTCTGTTTTTTCCATATTTCTAACTCTCATTGTTAAAGTTACTTCTGTATTAAAACATACTTTTTAATAAATTTCAATAGCATGATCATCTGCATATGCTTTTAATTGTGGACGAAGTGTTTTGCGCGAAGATGAAAGTATATTATCAAGATAATCTTCAATTCCCTTGGCAGACAAACTTCTTATCATTGCTTTAATCTTTCCATAAGAAGCGCTTGATACTGATAAATTACGGAAACCCAATCCAATTAAAGCCATTGCCTCTACTGGATTGCTTGCCATTTCACCACATACTGAGCACATTACATTTGCAGCTGTTGCTTCTTTTATAATCTTCTTCATCATGTTCAAGAATGGAGCAGATAATACATCATATCTACCATTCAATCTTGGATTTCCCCTATCACATGCAAAGAAAAATTGATATAAGTCATTTGTACCAACAGATATAAAATCACAATATTTAAGAATTTCTCTTAATTGAAATACAACAGAAGGAACCTCTATCATCATACCCAAATGAACTTTTGTAGGCATTTCATACCCCTTCCTTTTTTCACATTCATATGCGAACATAAAAGTTTCTCTAGCCTCTAAAAATTCATCTAAATTAGAAATCATTGGAAACATCACATATAACTCTTTACCAGAAGCAGCCATTATAAATGCACGCATTTGCTTACGCAGAATTGCTCTCCTATCTAGAGTTATACGTATTGATCTCCACCCAATAGCGGGATTTTCTTCACTTATACTATTCCAATAAGGCAAAAGTTTATCTGATCCAACATCTAGACTTCTAAATATTATTTTTTTATCCCCTGCCGCATCGTAGAGCTTTTTATAACACTCCACTTGTTTTTTTATATCTGGCATTTTATCTGCTGACATAAATGGAATTTCTGTTCTATATAAACCGACTCCATCGCAGTTTGTACTTTTTATGTATTCAACATCGAAGTCCATACCTATGTTAAGATAAAGATTGACCTTCTCCGAATCCTTAGTTTTAGTTTTTAAATTTTTTAATTTTTCTATTTGCTGCTGCTCTCTTTTCTTCTCTTCTATTTGTTTGTTTATTTTTTCTATAATAGATTTTTCTGGATTTACAAATACAGACCCGTCTTTACCATTTATTCCAACAACAGCCCCATCTTTTACTTCTTTGAAAAACCCATATATTCCTGATATTACAGGAACTCCAAGGGCTTTAGCAACAATAGCCACATGCATTGTTGGAGTGCACTCCTCTATAATTAAGCCTCGGATTTTTTTATAATCATAATCCATTAAATCAGCTGGCCCCATTGAAGTAGCTACTATTATTATGTCTTCATACTTAGAGTAATCGTCATTACAGTCTTCACCACTCAAATATAAGCGCAATCTATCCGCTATATCTCTTAAGTCATGCAAACGCTCTTTTAAATATGTATCTGTTGCGCCAGATAATCTATTCCACATTTCTGTATATGCCTGCTCAACTGCAGCCTCTGCAGTTAATCCTGAATTAATGTGATTTGTAATACGATTATACCAGCCTTTATCATTTGCCATCATGCGATAAGCATCTAATATTTCAACATGATCGGCACTTTGCAAACTATCTTGTTTCATTTTTGCATCTAAATCATCATTCATTCTTTGGCGCGCAGATATTAAATTTTCAAGCTCTTTGTCTTTATCTTTAGAAAACATTTTTGTCACAGCTTTTCTGCGACGATGTACAACGACATTTCCCAAACCACAACCTGTACTTATAACAACACCTTTTAATTTATCTTTCGAAACAATACCTCTACTTCTTATTATTTTTTTGATGTATGAAGATATTTCTTCTGATGATAATAACTCACTAACAAACATGCATAGTGTTTCTAGAGAATCTATTTCTTCTTCATTATAATCATGTGTTTTTTTGTATGATAAAAGCAAAACACCTATTGATTTATTCCAACGCATTATTGGTGTTGCCAATTGAAAACTTTTTTTATCTTTAACAAATGAAATATGACAGTCAGCCCCGGCTTTACCAACTACGCCCTCTCCAGCACGTACCGCTTTGAAATCACCATCAGTACTTCCAACAACATGCTCAAAAGTAACATCATCAGCCTTTATATAAACATCAACAGATATTGCTCCTGTTTCATCTGCAATAACACCAACTATTGTCTTTAGTCTTTCTGCACAATCTTCTATATTTTGCTTAGTATGTATTTTCTTTATTATCTCTAGTGCAAAATTCTTTTTAGCTTCTGACATATTCCCCTCGACTATAAATTTATCTTGTATTTTTTCTTATATCACCTATTATTCTTTTATTCTAGTTTATTTTTTTATAAAAGGGATAAAATATTATGACAATTACATATAAAAAAGGTGATTCTGATACTCGCCCATGGGGAACTTGGGAGGTTTTAGAGGCTAGTGAGCATTTTTGCGTTAAAAAAATCACAGTAAAGCCTAACGCTATTCTATCTTTGCAAATGCATAATTTTAGAGAAGAACATTGGATTATGGTTGAAGGTAATGCAATGATTATTCTTGGTGAAGATACCTTATACAGAAAAGCAAACGAATCCGTATTTATACCAGTCAAGACCAAACATCGAATTAAAAACAGTTCAGATTCTTGTGATCTTGTGTTTATTGAGGTTCAAACAGGCGAAAAACTTGATGAAAATGACATTATTCGCTTTGAAGACAACTACGGAAGAGTCGATAAATAACTCAGCCTGTTGAAAACATTTAGATTCATTTTTACAGTTTCCTAAAAGTTAATTATTTATTAATTCATATTAACCGATTAGGAAACTGTAAATGTTTTTAGAAGATGAATTTGTATCAAATAATGACAATGGAATAATTATTTCAGCGTACCAAGAGCTACTAAATGAAAAAGTAGCCGGAGATGAGTTTTGCTGGGGATATTATCTTCGTATAGAAAACAACTCAAATAACACCATAAACTTACTTGGAAAAAGTATATCCATTACCGATTCAAGAGGCAGATCAGTTTCCGTTAATTATGATGGTTTTAATGGGGAAGCTCCTACCTTAGAGCCAGGTGAAGTTTTTGAATTTGAAGATTATGCTACATCGAAGTCTAGTGCAGTATTATATGGATGTTGTAAAATATCTTGTGATAGCAACAATAGAATCCAAGAAATTAAAATACCTGAACTAAGCTTAATAGCAAACGATAACACTCAAAGGGTTTATAATTAAAAAAGAGCCTTCTGGCTCTTTTTTAATATTATTTATATTCTTTTACTGAATAATTGTTTTTAACATACATATTGAGATATTCGTATATATTCTTTTCCATACGCTCATTAAATTGATCAAAAAGCTTGTTTACCATATCATTCCAATATTTTTCTTTTTCTGCTATATTTGTATCAACTGGAATACGAAGCTCTCTCCATGCATTTATTGTTGTTTCTGCTGATGATAAGTTTGACTTATCTGTAACTTTTAGAACAACAGAAAGATTTGCACGATATTTCAAACGATCTTTATGTAACAATTCTTCTGCCTTTTCAATTTCTTCTGTTACAGATGCATCTTTGATAATAAATTCAGCAACTTTATTTGAAGAGAAACCATCTGCTTTTAATCTATCTTCAGCCCATAATTTAGCAGCCTTTTCTATTGATACAGGAAATAAATGCTC
>JAZQTW010000020.1:0-4903 GCA_045630985.1 Alphaproteobacteria bacterium | reverse complement strand
GGCGATAACATCACAATGACAGCAACATTAATCAGCCCTATCGCTATGGACGAAGGTTTACGCTTCGCTATCCGTGAAGGTGGTAGAACTGTTGGTGCTGGTGTGGTTTCTAAGATTGTTGAATAATCTTATTCGCATTATACCAAATAGAAAAAGCACTCTCTTCCGAGGGTGCTTTTTTTGTTGTAATATTTATACTTAACTAAACATCTATACCAAAGCAGAATTTAGCTAACAATCCAATTAAAAATGAAATTAGCGCAACAGATAAACTTATTCCTGCCATTTCTAAGAAGCGAGGCATTACCTTTTCTGACTTAACTGTTGCGATATAGAAGCTAAACAGATAAATCAAAGTTACAACTATAGCAATCATAGATAATAAAGCTACAACATACATATCCTTGGGTAAAATTAGGTATGGTAGAGTTAAAAATACAACTGTAATAAGATATGCAATACCAGTATAAATACTGGCCTTCAAAGCATTAGAATTTCCATTTGCACGCTCTGCCAAATAGTTTGAAGCTGCCATTGAAAGTGTTGCGGCTATTCCTGTTATAACACCTGACATAGCAATCAATGTTGTATTCATCAAAACAAATGTAAGACCAGCTATTGCACCAGTTAACTCAACTAGAGCATCATTTAATCCTAATACCATTGCGCCTGTGTAGTTTAATCTATCTTCATCAAGCATGTCTACAAGAGCTTCTTCATGAGCTTTTTCTTGTGCTATAATTTGCTCTATTTCTGGAAAATGAGCTTTCACACATTCCATAGAATTTATTCCCTCATATTCATCTTTTTCTAATAGCTTAATAACAAAAGTATAACCTAGAAGATAGCTAATTATCTTATAAAAAAATACTTTTAATTTATTGGGTTTAATCACCTGATTTGTGTATTGTTTCCAAATAAGAGAATGCGCTTTTTCTTCATATGACATTTTGAGCATAACTTCTTTATTTTTTTCGTCTTTAATAGTCTTAGCAATATGTGCATAAAGCTTTGATGCTGTTGCTTCATTTTTTTGAAATTTTTTGATTATATCTAGATGTTCTTTAGGGCATGTTAAAGTTGGCATGATAAACTCCTTACACTTAAAAACTATTTGCTATATTATTTTTTTAAACTATAATTTATTGTATAAATATCAAGTTTCTTTGTTACGTTATAATCATATTTTAGAAAGAACAAAATGATTAAAGTTTTATTTGTTTGTCTTGGTAATATATGTCGGTCGCCGATGGCGCAGTTTGTGTTTAAGCAAATGGTTGAGGAGCGCGGTTTATCCGATCAATTTGAAATTGATTCTGCCGCTACCGAAAGTTATAACGAGATGTGTCACGCCGGCATTCATCATGGCACGTGCGAGATGTTGAAATCCATGCATGTGCCGTTTGAAGAGCATTATTCTCGTCGAATTCGTCCGCACGATTATGCTTATTATGATTATATTTTAGCAATGGATGATAGTAATGTTGAAGATATCCAATCTATCGTTGGCGTGGATACAGACAATAAAATTCATCGCTTACTAGATTTTGCAAATAAGCCCCGCAATATCAAAGACCCTTGGTACACCGGTAACTTTGATGAAACCTATTGGGATATTGTAGAAGGCTGTGATGCTTTCTTGAAATATTTAAAGATGTAAGCCTTTGCGTCTTACATATTTCAAACGTATCTATTTTCATTAAAATATTTGATTTTTTAAAAAAATAAGTTAGTATTAATCCGCTAAAAAATGATTATGTTAAACTATTAAATAACTTATTATGGATACTAACAAAAGAAAAAGACTATTGGAAAATCTTTGGTACGTTGATGAAAATCTTCATCTTACCGATGATCCCATTAAAAGTGTGGGATTTATTGACCTTGTAATGGGTAAATATACTTATTATTTCATCATTAACTTTTTTGAGTGTATTGGAACGGCTAAATCATTCCAAGAGGCAAAAGACCTCATAAAGCAGTGGTTAAAGAATAAATTTAGTACACATCGCTTAGTAAGGATGGAAAGCACGTTTGTGCCTGTATTTCCCCTTGGAACATCTGTTGCACTGTGTAATGAAAATTCTGCACAGCATGGAAGAGAAATGGAAGATTGTTGGGTGCTGAGCCCTTTTGAGGGAAGAATTCACATTGATGACATATATCACATAATTGATACAGTCCATCCTATTAAAGGTATTGCAAAGTTTGAAGAAAATGACTATGGTACAATAGGTTGCGATAAAAACTTTGTACATGGTGTAAAAGGGGCATTCAAAGTGTTTCCAGCAGTGATTGTTGATTACAATGCGTTTCCAGTTCATTGTCAGAGTGTTGATTTAATGGATTGCAAACATTACTCTAACACTCATTCTCTTATGTGTTATAATGAATGTGTAAGAAGGGAGTATTTCTTCAAGCAACGAACCTCCCCTGTTGCAACAGTGCATGTTGACTTAGGTTCTTTTAATCCACTGGAAGATGATTATGAACCATTCGCATTCTAAAGATTGCCAATAAAAAACCTCCCGCATAGGGAGGTTTTTTTAATGGTGGTGGATAAGACCCCATTGGTACAGCCATTTTTAAATATCTTTATATTACCGATACTTACAAAAAGATACAGCTCAACCTGGTCTGAGCTTTATATCCATTTTTAAATCCTCTACCAATTGAGGCTCGAATACTTCAATTGTATATAAAAAAGGGCTTAAAACACTTTTAAAAAATGGTCTGGTCGCCGGTTCGCTGAAAATGGTTATTTTTCTATCTTAAGTAATAAAAACTACATCAAATTAAATGATGTTTCTTGGTATGACATCGGTTCGACTTTGGTAATGAATGGGCACTTATATGATATAAAGAATATCTACCGATCAAATTAATTTTTTGTGGCAGTTATATATTGACATATAAACTTCATTACATATATATTACTTATATGATTCCTATTGCGTGCAGTAGGAAGGGGGTGAGGTTGTACACAACCAAAATCCCCCATTTTCTTATCTTTTGTAATATTTAACTTTTTTGTTTTAAATTAACTTGATTTTAATCTTCATATAGTGTATTATACTATCAATAATTCCTATTGCGTGCAGTAGGAAGGGGCTGAAAGAAGCCCCACTTTTTTTTAGAGGAACAAAATGACATACCCAAGAGTTTATGCTTACATTGATGGTTTTAATTTATTCTATGGTGCATTAAAACATCCTGAAAGGAAAAAATATAGATGGCTTAATGTTGAAAAATTAATTAAGAGTATCTATACACCTAGTCAGAAATATGGTATTAAAAAAATAAAATTCTATACAGCAAGAATCGTTCCACATTCAACAACTGATGATGCGCCAAAAAATCAGCAACTTTATTTTAATGCGCTTAAAACAATAGATAACACCGAAATCATATTAGGTAATTTTATATCTAAACCAACAAAATTTCCTAAACACCCAATTAGTACCCCTCCTGAAATAGTTGAAGTCTTAAAGACTGAAGAAAAAGGTTCTGATGTAAATTTAGCCTCCCATTTAGTTCTTGATGCCGCATTAAATAATTTTGATTTAGCCATCGTTGTAACAAATGATACAGATTTATATGAACCTCTAAGAATTGCTAAAGAAGAATTTAATAAAAAAATAGTTTTGATATGTCCTCACAATAAAATTGCAGCTACATTTAAGAAACTAGATATACTGAAATTTGTCATTGAGACAAAACACTTAAAAATCTCTCAATTTGATGATACAGCACAAAAACCAAAAACGTGGTCCTAAATTTACCAATAAAAAAATACAAGCAATTACCAATAAAATCATGATGCCTGGTATTTAAAAAATGATCTGCCCCGTAATATAATAATGAATATTTTTTCAATTTTAAGTAAAAATAGATAAAAATTTTATCGCAAAAATTATTTCAACCCCTTGAAATATCAGGTTTATTTTATGGTTTTGAAAATTTCGGTGGATAAGAACCCATTGGATTTAAGATTTTTGAATACCTTTATATTATCGATACTTACAAAAAGATAAAGCTCAATCTGGTCTGAGCTGATATCTAATTTTATTACGGATTATTTATAAACAATCTCGCCTAAATATTACCGAATATTTACCGAATATTTACCGAATAATTACCGAAAAGCAAAAAAAAATACTAAATTTCACACTTTTTTGTAAAATACTAAAATAAAAAATTGCAAAAACGCGAAATAAATTTATGTAAAATCATCAAATAAAAAATTGCAAAAGCATAAAATAAAAACTTGCAAAATAGTAAAATATAGTCTATATTAATAGATATTATCAAGGAGTTTCAATATGAAAGAATATAAAACAAGATTAGCAGATAGTATTTTGCAAAAAAAATTAGCCAGTTCTGGAGCTGTGTTAATTGAAGGTGCTAAATGGTGCGGCAAAACAACGACAGCAAGCCAAATTGCTAAAAGTATATTACTTATGCAGGATCCTGCTCAAAAAAAGCAAAACTTAGAAATGGCTGATATGGATCCATCATTTCTGTTAAATGGTGAAACGCCGAGATTGATTGACGAATGGCAATTGGCTCCAAAACTTTGGGATGCCATACGTTTTGAGGTTGATAAACGTGATGAATTTGGTCAATTTGTTTTAACAGGATCTGCTGTACCTGCTGATTTATCAGAAATATCACATAGTGGTACCGGAAGAATTTCTCGCATGTTGATGCGTCCAATGAGTTTATATGAATCAGGTGAAAGTAATGGTAGCGTTTCTTTGGCTGATTTATTTTCTGATAATGAGAAAGTTTCCGGAACCAATAGTTTAGATTTAGAACAAATTGCATTTTTAATTTGTCGCGGTGGATGGCCTAAATCTATTGGAACAAATACTGATGTTGCTTTACAATTGGCAATTAACTA
>JAZQTW010000019.1:0-32261 GCA_045630985.1 Alphaproteobacteria bacterium | reverse complement strand
ATTCTAACCAACTGAACTACGCCCCCATCAGAACAAAATCACTTATATATAATAAAAATTATAATTGCAAGTATTTTTTTTTATTTTTTATAATAATTTTTCGTTTAATACTGCTTCTTTAAGCTTGCTAGGTAGCTTTATACCTCTAAAGCTCGGATTATACATTAAAAATTTCTCCCATTCATCATTTGAGTAGCTGTTATTTTTTTTTCTAAATTCTTTAATAAAAAACAATCTCAAATCACAAATTTGCATAAAGCATCCGCCAAGAGTTGCTCCTTTAAAATCTTCACAATACAAATCTTGTATAAGCTTTTTTAAGCTATCAGCTTCTGGAGTATAATCACTTCCTCCAAGCCTTTTTAATAACGTACCAATAATGACAAATTTTAATTCATCGTGCCAACTTAAAAACTCTGTATAATCAACAGAATAGGCCACATTATTCCATTGATGCATTTTGTTTTTAATTATTTCAGTTGCACTACTTTCTAAAAAGTTTTTTGTACTATGCAAATTGTCTGTAGCTAAAGAGATTCTTTCAACGGAAATATCTAATTCTTTTTCAAGAATAGGTAAAAATTTACGCATTTTTACTCTTAAAAAATCCGTACATTGATTGGATTCATCTTCAATCCATTTTATATTTTTTTCTTCTAAATATTTTTTCAAATCATTAGGGTGGGTATGCAAAAGTGGACGTAAAATATTAATATCATTACGCGAAGAAACATCATCAATAGAGGCTAATCCTAAAACACCACTTCCACGTTGTAATCTCATCAAAAATGTTTCAGCTTGATCATATAAATGATGGGCAATCATAAGGTTTGTTATGTTGTGATTTTTGCACCAATTGCATAATAAATCATATCTGGCATTCCTAGCCTGTTCTTCAATCCCTGTTTGAGGTTTTTCACCTTCCCATTCCAAAATATGGTGTTCAATTCCAAACTTATTCATTAAATCGGCTACATAAATAGCTTCATCTTTTGAGGTTGGCCTTAATCCATGATCAACAGTAAGAGCGATAATCTCAAAATTAGGAAACTCTTCTTTTAACATTAATACTAAAGCAAGTGAATCAGCTCCACCAGAAACACCAACGGCGAATCTATTATCCTTAATATTATGTTTTAATAAAAAGTCTCTAATTACTTGCACGCTAAAGCCTCAGCCTCTTTTTTGGCACGATTTGCGATTTCAGAATTAACATTATCAAAAACTTTAGGTAAATTTACAAAAGCAGTACATGCTTCAGTCTTTTTATCTAAAGCTTTCATTGTTAAACCAAGCTTTAATAAACAGTCAGGACCTTTGCTACCATCAGGATACTTACTATATCCATCCTTGAATGCTACAGCAGCTTTTGCAAAGTTTTGTTGTTTATAATAAACTTCACCTAGCCAGTATTGAGCATTTCCAGCCAATTTATCATCAGCAAAAGAACCTAAAAACTGAGAAAACTTCTTTTCTGCATCGTTAAGTTTATTTGCCTTTAAATCATTTAGTGCATTTTCGTACAAATCTTTTGCTTTAACACCCTCATGAGCTTTAGGTTTTTCTTGTGTTGAAATAGGTGTAGAAATCTCTGCATTACGTTTCATTTGTTCAAAACGTAATTCAATATCCTTGTCAATCATTTCTAACTTTTTTTCAATATTATTGATGCGATATTCAAAACTCTCAACTTTACCATTCATATCACGAATCATTTGGTCATATTCACCAAGCTTTATTTGAAAAGTTGAAACAGACTCTGCTGGAGCTGTTGTATCATTTTTATCGCGATACAATTGTCTTTGAATAACAACAATATCATCTTTAAGCTGATTAATTTCGTCTTGTAAATATGTCTCATTAGCAAAAGAAATAGATGGTACACCAAAAATAAGGACACCTAAATACAATAAATAACTCTTTTTCATTATTTCCTCAAATAAAAACAAACCTAATAAGAATATAGAACATTTTTTTTATATCTCAACAAAAAAACGTATTCTTTCGAATACGTTTTTTCATTTGCTATTTGATGTAAATTAGTTGTTGCTTAATTCTACAACTGTTACACCACGACGGCTTTTAGCATATGCTTCTTCTGTATCACCAGGAACTGCATATTCTTTACCGTAAGAAACTGTAGAAACTCTCTTAGCACAAATACCTTGAGAAACTAAATATTGTTTTACAGCATCTGCACGACGTTCACCCAAAGCTAAGTTGTATTCAGCTGTACCTCTTTTATCGCAGTAACCTTGAATTACAACATTTACTTTTGGATTTTTCTTCAACCAAGCAACTTGAGCATCTAAAGCTGCAACTGCTTCTGAAGATAATGCAGAGCTATCAAAAGCGAAGTAAACTGTAGTGTCTGCATTTTCAGCAAACTCGCGAGCGAGTTTAGATTGGCAATCGCTACCACCAAACCAACTACTTGTTGTAGAACAGCCTGATAATAAAACAACTGCACAAAGCAAGCTTAAAAGTTTTTTCATTATATTTTCTCCATATGGTTAAAATTTTAAGTTATCTATTGAATGAATCTATAAACAACTATACAAACACTAAATTAAGTAACAAAAGTAAATATTTCAATAACAAACTATACTATTTGTGTATAAACTTTTTATTTAATGAATATTTTTTTAAAACTAATTACCTATACCATAATTTTTTAACACACTTTGTCTTTGTGTTTGTAAATCAAAGTTTGGTTGCACATTAAGTTGAGGAGCGATTCTCTTTATGATGTTTCCACCTGTAGGGCATGCATTCCAACCAGAAGTAACAAATCCAAATGTTTCTTTTATAGGTTTGGGGTCATCAATGATTACCATCACAGCATACTTAGGATCAGTATAAGGGAATGTCGCAACAAAGGATGTTACGTTTTTACCTTTGATATATCTGCCATCAACTATCTTATTAGCTGTACCGGTTTTTCCAGCCACATCATAACCATCAATATTTGCGTTTTTAGCTGAGCCATGAATTACTACATCACGTAGCAATTTTCTCATATCTTTAGATGTTTGCTCAGAGATAATACGTCTACTATCTCTTGCATTGGCATTTTTTAATAAAGTTGGTGGTGTATATATACCGCCATTCATCACAGCAGAAAATGCTGTAATAATGTGAATAGGGGTTACAGATATACCGTATCCATAAGCTGTAGTTGCAACAGTATGTTCCTGCCAGAATTTTTCACTACGATAAATAGGACGACCTTTTTCATAAATTTCAAGATTAGCAATCTTATCAAATAATCCTAAGTTTTTAAAGAATTTAATTTGCAACTCTTTTCCAACTTTTAAAGCCATTTGCGCAGATGCAATATTTGATGAATGAATGAGAGTTTCTCCAACTGTTAGCCATTTTGCAGGAACGCGGTAGTCTGTAATCTTGTGTCTACCCATTTTGAGAGGCTTGGTTGCATCAAAACTATCTCTAATTTTAATTTTTCCACTATCTAATCCCAATGCGGTATTGAACACTTTGAAAACTGAACCAGCTTCATACACACCTAATGTTGCAAAATTAAATTTAATATCTTTGTTTTTGAAATCTCTTTTATTTAAATCATAATCAGGAACAGATGCTAAAGCTATAATTTCAGATGTTTTGATATCCATAACAATTGCAGTAGCTCGTTCGGCGCTAAATTTTTCTTTTGCCTTCATTAATTCATCTCTAACAGTATATTGTACCCCTAAGTCAATTGTAAGAGATAAATCTTTAGTAGAATTTTCTAATCTATCATTTAATGATTTCTCAAGTCCTGCAATACCTTTATTATCTATGTCGGTATTTCCTAATACATGTGATAATAAATGCTTTTGAGGATATACTCTAACTTCACTTGGTTGAAATTCTAATTCAGGATAACCAAGGGCATTAACTAGAGCTTGTTGTTGAGGAGAAATGTTTCTTCTTAAATAAACAAAACGAGAGTTTCTTGTTAATCTAATCAAAAAGTCCTCATATGATACATCTGTAAAAATTTTGGATAGTTTTTTAGCAACCTCATCGGCGTTGCTTACTTTTTTAGGGTTTGTAAAAAGATTAACAGTAGGGAGATTGGTTGCAACAACAACACCGTTTCTATCTGTTATGTTAGCTCTCTTAACAGGGGAGATAACATTTTTTTGAGGACGATAATATGAACGATTTTCTTTATTAAGCTGTATGCCTTCTATTAAGCAAACGTTGAAAATTCTAATAACGATAACGGAGTAAATGAATAAGAAAAATCCAATAACCCAAAATATACGGGTTTTACAAGTGTTTACAACCTCGTCTTCTGTTTCCCAGCCAAAACCGCCAGAAGAAAAATAAATTTCTTGTCCAGGAGTGTATGAATTAATTTTATTCTTTTTAGATAAACTAAGTTTTAACACAGTAAAATGCCACCATTAAGATTAACGCTCAGAGTTGGCAAGTGTCCTTATAGATCTACTATTTCTAGCAAACATTGTCGGATTCTCTATCAACTCACCCTCTAATGGTAAAGCAGAATAGTTAATAATTTGTTCAGGTTTTATAAAATCTAAAGAAATATATTTTCCAGCTAATCTTCTTAAGCGCTCTGGATTGTTCAATTCGCTCCAGTCAGCCTCTAAAATATGGATATCTCTAATATCATTTTCGATATCACGATTTATTTGTGTTAATTCTTTTTCAAGATTGATAACATCATTTGTCAAAACAAAGTAGTATGAACCGATAACCACAGTAAATAAAAACCATAGAACAGATATAGCAGTTTTTACATTACTCATTATTTGTATCCTTTCTTATAATGGCATATCTTAGTTTAGCAGAGCGAGCTCTTGGGTTTGTTGAACATTCTTCATCAGTGGGTGAAATAACTTTAGAAACAAATGATAAAGGATATTCGCTATTAATTTCTGTTTCTTTGTAACGAGAAACATGAACTTTTTTTGCGCTGTTATTAGCAAAAAATGTTTTTACAATTCTATCTTCAAGAGAATGGAAATCTACAACTACAATTCTTCCTTCATTTTTAGTTACAGCTAGAGCACCCTTAAGACCATCCTCTAATTGACCTAATTCATCATTAACAGCAATGCGAAGAGCTTGGAATGTTCTTGTTGCTGGGTCTATTTGGCCAAATTTTTTAGGCATTAATTTGTAAATGATATCAGCCAATTCGGTAGTTGTTTCAACTTCTTTGTTTTGGCGATACTCAACAATTCTTTTAGCTATTTGACGCGACTTCTTTTCTTCTCCATATTGGTATATCAAATTGGCTAACTCTTCTTCAGGTAATGTATTTACTATATCTTTTGCAGAAGTACCCTTCATAGACATTCTCATGTCAAGGTTAGCTTCTTTAGAAAAAGAAAAACCTCTGTAGTCGTCATCTAACTGCATAGATGATACACCAATATCAAAAACAACTCCATTAACAGGTGTATCTATTAAATCTTCTATTTCACCAAATGTACCAGCTCTAAAATCAAATCTCTCGCCATAGATTTCTTTTAATTCGTTAACTCGGTTAATTACACTTGGATCTCTATCAATTGCAATAACTTTACAATTTGCTTTTTTAAGAATAGCTTCTGTGTATCCGCCATTTCCAAATGTGGCGTCAACGTATGTTTCTCCATCTTTAGGAGATAAAGTTTCTAAAACTTCATTTAACATAACAGGAATATGGCGAATAGCTTGTGACATTAGGCTTTTTCCTCCAATCTTATAGAAGGGCGATTAGCTCTAACTTTTTCACGAATTCTCTTTTCTTCCTTCTCCCAATTCTTCTCGCTCCAAATTTGGAATTTGCGACCTTTACCCACAAAAACAGCTGTGTCAGTAATTTCTGCATGTTTTAATAGTTTTTCAGTAAGCATAATTCTACCGGTGCTATCAAAAGTAAATCTTTTTGCATCACCAAATATGAGGTTTGTTAAATCATCTTGTGTTTCAGAGAAGAAGTCTGTGCTATTTTCAATGTCTGTTGCTAGTTTTTCTAACAAATCTTCTGTGCATCCTTCAATGCAAGGAGAAGTTAAACTTCTGTAACAAACGATTTCTGTTGATAATTCTTTAACGATTGTGCGGTAGTCTGCAGGTAAGGAAACGCGCCCTTTGGCATCGACCTTATTGGTAATAGTATCTAAAAATAAAAAAGTTTTACGCATTGCAGACGACTCTAAAATATGTACACATTACTTATGGTATAACATGGTATTTTATGGGAATCAATGGAAAAATGCATAATTTTATCAAAAAATTAACTTTTTTTGTTATCTGAAGATATTTTGATTTTAAAACAAGGGGTTGTGTAAGTTGTAGGGTGTTGATAAAATAAAAAAGCACCTATTTCTAGGTGCTTTTTCAAAAATCTCATTTGTTTTAGAGATTAAATCATTGCCATACCACCATTTACATGGAGTGTTTGACCTGTAATGTATTGAGCTTCATCAGAAGATAAGAATGCAACAGCATTAGCAATATCTTGAGCTTCACCAAGTTTTCCTTGTGGGATTTTATTTAACAATTGAGCTTTAACATCATCAGGAAGAACATCTGTCATAGGTGTTCTAATAAAGCCAGGAGCAATTGAGTTAACGGTAATACCACGAGAGCCAACTTCTTGTGCTAAGCATTTGTTCATAGCAATCATACCTGCTTTAGATGCAGAATAGTTAGCTTGACCAGGGTTACCCATAACACCAACAACAGAAGCTATGCCGATGATACGACCAAATCTTCTTTTCATCATGCCACGAATAGCAGCTTTTGCTAATTTGAAACCTGCAGAAAGGTTAACGTCTAAAACTAATTGCCATTCTTCATCGCTCATGCGCATGAATAAGTTATCACGAGTTAAACCAGCATTGTTAACCAAGATGTCAATACGTCCCATTTTTTCTTCAACATTTTTAACTAAACTATTAACATCATCAGAGTTTGTTAAGTTCGCAACAAAGTACTCAACTCTATCGCCTAATTCTGCTTTTAGTTTTTCTAATGGTTCTGCACGCATATCTGTCAATGCTAATGTAGCACCTTGAGCATGTAGAGTGCGAGCAATTTTATCACCAAGACCACCTGCGGCACCAGTAACTAATGCAATTTTACCTTCTAATCTAAACATATTTAATGTCCTTTCTATATAGGGTTATAAATTTTTTGCTAATTCTTCAATTTCTTGAATTGAGTAAACAGAAGAAGAGTTTATTTCTTTAAAACTTCTCTTAGCAATGCCAGAGAGAACTTTTCCTGCACCGAGTTCAATGATATCAGTAACGCCATTTGCATTAAAGAAATTCATTGTTTCTCTCCATCTTACGGTACCGGTAACTTGTTCAATCAAGTTTTTGATAATTTCTTTTTTATCAGTTTCTACATTTGCTAAAACGTTAGCAACAATTGGGATTATAGCATTATTTGATTCTACTTCCATAAATGCGCGAGCCATTGTTTCTGCAGCTGGTTGCATTAATGGGCTATGGAATGGAGCAGAAACAGGAAGCTTTAAGCATCTTTTGGCGCCAAATTCTGGTGCAATTTCAACGGCTTTCTCAATGGCTTGGATGTGTCCTGATAATACAACTTGTCCATCTGAGTTATCATTCGCAGCAACACAATAATGATTAGCATCATTACAAGCATCAACTAATGCATCAACATCATTAAAAGATAGTCCTAAAACAGCAGCCATGCCACCAACTCCAACAGGAACAGCTTGTTGCATAGCATCACCTCTAATACGGAGTAATTTTGCTGTATCAGCAAGAGAGAATACTCCAGCTGCACATGCTGCAGAATATTCACCCAAAGAATGGCCTGCAACATAACTAGCTTTATCTTTTAGATTGATCCCAAATTCTCTTTCAAGAACTCTAACTACAGCCATAGAAGTAGCCATTAAAGCTGGTTGAGTGTTAGATGTTAAAGTTAATTCTGAATCAGGTCCCTCTATCATAATTTTATACAAATCTTGATCTAGAGCTTCATTAACTTCTTCAAAAACTTCTTTAGCAGAACCAAAGTTTTCTGCTAGTTCTTTTCCCATGCCAACGAACTGAGAGCCCTGACCTGGGAAAACAAATGCATATTTCATTGTTCTATTATCTCCAATAAATTTGTTTGCAAATAAGCTAAATGAGAAACATCTAAAGTCAAGATTTAAATCCACTGAGTGTGTATAGCTTTGATTGTTTAGATATTTTAAGCATAAAAATATACGTTAATGATTTGTTTAAAATTTTATATTAAACTACCCATGTATGCTAATAAATAACAAGGGGATATTATGGCTAAGAAAAGAAAGAAAAAAGAACAAAAAGGTTTAATACATAAGATACTAGGTATAGGAGCAGGTGTATTGCTTTGGACATTTAGTATTTGTCTCATACTGTCCATGTTCGGGTATAATCCAGCAGATGAGTCCTTTAATGTCTCAAATTCTATTCAAATAAGTAATTTTATGGGAAGATTTGGTTCATATAGTTCTGATTTTATTGTAAACAGTTTTGGTTTAGCTATATTTATTTTCTTAATTCCTTTAATGGTTTGGGGGTATTTGTTAATAAAACATCAGAAAATTTTGGAGTTTAAAGTACGCCTATTTGCCGTGTTTATTGGTATAATATCTTTATCTGGAGCACTATATAGTTCAATGAAGTCTTCTCTAGATTCAATACATTTAACCGGTAAATTTAGCCATTTAATGCCAAATTATCTTGTGAAAATATTTGAAAATTGGAATATAAAAGGGTATGAAGCTATTTTAGTAACAACATTGTTATCATTGGTTGCTATTTTATCTTTTAACTTAGCGGTGGGTATAACATTTAAGCATTGGGCAGTTGTTATAGGTAAAATTTTATCAACACTAGCATTATGTGTTAATGTTATACACAAAGGTATATTGTATCTAATGCACAGAGAAAGTGCTATAGAAACAGTTGCTACTAAAAAGAAAGAAAAAAGTCGTAAAGAGCCAGTATTATCTACTTCTAAAGAAGAAAATAATCCCAAAGAAACCTCTTCCAAAAAATCATCAGCAAAAGTTATTCCTTTTTCATCTAAAACATCAGATAATAGCCACTATAAATATCCAGATATCAATTTGTTAAGCCGTCCTAAAGAAAAATTAGGTTTAAGCGTAAGTGAAAAAGAATTAAATGAAACAGCAAGAACATTGGAGGCGGTTTTAGAAGAATTTGGAGTTAATGGGCAAATTGTTAAAGTTCGCCCAGGCCCTGTGGTTACTTTGTTCGAATTAGAACCAGCTCCCGGAACAAGAACAACCAGAGTAATAAGCTTGGCAGATGATATAGCTCGCTCTATGGCTGTTAGTTCTGTTCGTATAGCAACTGTAAACGGAGCAACAACAATTGGTATAGAAGTACCAAATACAAAACGAGAAACAGTTTGGGTTAGAGATTTGCTAGAAGATGTAAACTTTACAGATAGTAAAAATGTATTAAATATCGTTTTGGGTAAAGATATTGGAGGCAAAAATGTATATGCTGATTTAGCAAAAATGCCTCACTTATTAATTGCTGGTACTACAGGTTCAGGTAAGTCAGTTGGTGTAAATGCAATGATATTATCATTATTATATAGAATGACACCTGATGAATGTAAATTTATGCTTATCGATCCTAAGATGTTAGAGTTTTCTATGTATAATGGTATTCCACACTTATTAACACCAGTAATTACAGATCCTGCAAAAGCAGTAATAGGCTTAAAATGGGCCGTTAGAGAAATGGAAGATCGTTATCGCGCAATGGCTTGTTTGTCTGTTAGAAATATTAGCGGTTATAATCTAAAGTTAAAAGAACTTAAAGATAAGGGAGAAACTCCAAAACGTACAATTCAAGTTGGTTTTGATCCAGAAACAGGTAAACCAAAATACGAAGAGCAATTATTAGATACCAAACCTCTACCATACATTGTAATCGTAGTAGATGAGGCTGCAGATTTGATGATGGTGGCAGGTAAAGAAGTTGAAGCAGCTATTCAACGTTTGGCTCAAATGGCTCGTGCCGCAGGTATTCATCTTATAATGTCAACGCAACGTCCATCTGCAGATGTTATTACGGGGACAATTAAATCAAACTTCCCAACACGTATTAGTTACCAAGTAACATCTAAAATTAACAGTAGAACTATTTTAGATGAACAAGGTGCTGAACAATTACTTGGCCGTGGTGATATGTTATATATGCCTGCCGGTCTTCGTCCTCAACGTGTACATGGTGGTTTTGTACCTGATGAAGAAGTAGAAGCAGTTATGACTTTCTTAAAATCACAAGGCGAACCTCAATATGTTGAAGGTGTAACTGATGGTGAGTTGGAAATGAAGAATAAGGATGCAGGAGCATTGTTTGATCAAACAGCAATGGGTTCTGCTGGCGCAAAAGAAGATTTGTATGAACAAGCAGTGCAAATTGTTAGAAATGATAAAAAGGCATCTACATCATATATTCAGCGTCGTCTAGGAATCGGCTACAATAAAGCGGCTTCTATTATAGAGCGTATGGAAGCAGAAGGAGTTGTTACTCCAGCAGATAAAGTCGGAAGACGAGAGGTTATATAAATTAAAAAAAGGGGGATATAAATCCCCTTTTTTATTCTTTCCAAGCTCTAAGAACTTTATCCATACTAGTATTAACCGTACTTATTTCGTTATGCATTTTTTTATTTTCATAAACCTTTAGTGCTGATTTGTAATAATCTATAGCGCTTGCAAAAGCCGTATTGTCTCTAGCATTTTTACCCATGTTATAATAAACATTTGCAATATTTTCTTGTATTTTAGCCCACATAACAGGATATAGTTCTTTGCGATATACAGTCTGTTTGTTTTTATAACTTTTAATTGCTAGTTTAGAAATTTCATTACTTTTTGAGAATAATCCCAACAATGATAAATAAAATCCGAGATATCCTTCAATTTTAGACCATAATTCAGGAAAACTGATTTGATTAAATGTTTTTTCAGCTTCACGTAAAAAGAATACAGCATCACGTAATGCTTGTATATCGTTAGTAAATTTCCAATATCTGAAATATAATTGAGATAATTTAAAGGATATCATCGCAAAATCATAAGGGCAATTATAATGATCAAGATACTTTTGAGCTGTTCTATAATTAGATATAGCCTCTTTAAATAAAACCCAGTAATTACCAATATCTTGCTTTAAAGCTGTTTCATATAATTGTCCAAAGTTTTTATAAATACAACCAATATGAACATTTTGCATTATTTGATTTTTGTAAGAAAGCGCATTGTTTAGTAGCTCTTTAATCATATCAATACTTTTTTGATTAAGATCTTTTTGTAAGTACTGTAAATAAATAAGTCCTGCAATATTCATAATATAAGGTGATTGCATAAGCTTATGACTATCAGTAGGACCTTCTGTATTAAATTTTGCAATAACTTCTTTTAATAGCTTTTGCTTTAGATATTTTAAATCAATTCGTTGTTCGCTAATTGAAGATGCAATTATGCCTGTAATAATGTTTTCTAATATCTCAGGAAAGAAACTAACATGTTCAAGAAGCTCAGCAGGTATAAAAAGACTTTCAAGTATGGAGCAAGAAACATTTTCCCAGTCAGAATACGCATTTGCCGTCTGGAAATTTAATCTAATATTTTCATTGTCCTGATAACCCCAAATAATAACATCAGCATTAAGTTTTTGTAAAAGAGTATTACCAAAATCAACTAAATCAAAAAAGTTTCTTCCGTGTAAATTAAGAAAACTTTTATCAAAAGGCTCATCAAAAAAACGTACATTAAAATGTGTATTTTTTTGTAATAACCTAAATACTCCTTTACCAAAGCCAAAATTACCATACTCAGAAAAATCAACTACAACAATCTTTAACGTTTCTACTTTAGGTAAAATACGTTTTGTAGTAGTTTTATTTCCTAATAAAAAATTGATAAAATTAGCCATTCACATTATCCTACTATCTTTTTCCTTTTTTATTTATTTTTTTCTTAAAAATACTTCCTAGAGCAGCTCCACCAATTCTTGTAATAGATAGAAGAGGCATTGGCTTCGCATCTCCTGCTAAAATAGATAAAAACCAAAAGTTAGCAAATATTGAAAATACCGGAAATGCTACTCTAGAAGTACAATGAATCTGTGCTACAGCAAGCAAGATATTAACAAACATAATTTTGCATAAACCATTAAGAACTTCTGCGATATATTCTCCTTCGTTAGAAATTTTATAATAAGAAGTATTCATAAATCCCCAAGATGTTTTAATGCAAAGAATGAAGCGATTATATACAAAAACAAGTATTTCAGTTATTAAAAATGATGCTGCAACAAACATAGATGATTCAGCATATTCAACTGAAGCATTTAACATTAAACAAGCGATAACAAAACCTAAGGCAGAATAAGCTCCTTGGCTTAAAATCAATTTTTCAGGTGGCCAACTAAAAAATGTAAAAGCTACAATTGTGCCAAAATATGCCATAGCAATAACAGCCAATATTTGAGGTAAAACTCCAAAATATGTTAAAACAAAGATAGATAATAATATGGTTAAAATTTGCAAAGATGAAACCGCAGGCAATCCATTTAACAATGTAAAACCTTTAGCAATTATAAAAACAATTGTTGCAATAGCAAGTTTATCTAAAAACATATACGGAATATCCGGAAATAACATATACTCTTTAGGAGTTAAATAACCAACAACTAAACCACCACCAAATATTAAAAGGTTTGCAAGTAAATCAAATTCAAATAAATAACATAAATAAATAAATAGAGCAAAAATAAGAGGAAGTATAACGGTAATATAAGTATAGTTATATATTGCATCAAAACTTTCTGGATAAAAATGAAATGCGCAAATTCCTCCAACAAACATTGTTCCCCAAATTATCCAAAAAGGATCTAATCCTATTTCATAACTTTCTGGTATTAAATCAGAATCAATCCTATTTAGCAAAAAGTATGCAATAATAAAGCATCCTAATAGAGCTATAACACTATAAAAAATAAAATCTTCCATGTTTTTTCTCACGATTCCATTAAATATATATCATAGTATAATATGAATTTATTAATTCTTTCTTTGCAAACAAGAAATAAAAAATCCATCAGCACCTAAAAAATCATCAAAATGATGAGGTAAAATTCTTATAAAACCTTCTGATGTTATTGAAAACTCTATTTCAGGCATTTTTATTGGTGAAATTTCAAAATTATTATTTTTATTTACAAAATTTTTCATTCTAACCTCACCTTCTTCTTTTGATAATGAGCATGTAGAGTATAACAAAATACCAGTTGGGCACACAAAAGAACCAGCTTTTTCTAATAATTTTTCTTGCAAAAGGGCTTGCTTCTTCACATCTTTAATCGTCTTAGTGTGGATGAGTTCAGGATGTCTGCGAAAGGTTCCTGTTGCCGAACAAGGCGCGTCTAATAAAACAATATCAAATTTCTCATCAAACTCTAAATCTAGAATATCCGAACATATAATCTTCAAATTATCTTCAAGTTTGAGACGGCTAATATTTTCTTTTAATCTTTGTAGTCTTGTTTCAGAAATATCAACTGCGGTAACAATTGCTCCTGCATCTAATAATTGAGCTGTTTTACCACCAGGAGCTGCACATAAATCTAAAACCTTTTTGCCAGATAAGTTGGGTAAAGATTTTACACAAAGAGAAGATGATGCATCTTGAACCCACCAATCGCCATCAGCAAAACCATCGATTTTTTCAACAATAGTATTTGCTGGGTATCTTATTGTTCCATATGGTAAAGTAATAGCAGATTTATGCATTTCTGCATTGGTAGTTTTTTTAAGGGTAATATCAAGCATTGGCTCAATATCTGCATATTTTTCCATCTGCTCAATTTCCTCTTTAGTATAATCCTTTTTTAGTATCTCTATAAATTCTTTGCTAAAATATTTAACTTTTCGATTTTTAAGAATTTCATCTTTTTTTCTTAAAACATTTCTTAAAACCGCATTTATAAAATTTGCACCAAATTTATCAGTTTTCTTTTTTGCAACATCAACATATGAGTTTATAATAGCATAATCTGGTGTATTCATAAATAATATTTCAGTAATGCCAAGGTATAATACATATTCTAAAATATTTTGCTTTTTAGCAATTTTCTTTTTGATAAAAAGAGGCAATACTTCTGTTTTAATAAAAGAAAGGTTTCTAAAAGTTGTCATAAACAACATATTTGCAAAACCTTTTTCTTTAAAATCATTCTTTACAGAGCTAAAAGATAAACCATTAATTAGAATATTTTTTAATACCTCTGCGTAATCCGCTCTATTTTCAATCATCTAAAAAGCCTTTTAAAATTAAATGTTTATTAAAATATGATAAGCTAGTCTATAAGCAAAATATGTTTATGTAAAGGATAAAAAATGACAAAATGCAAGTTATTGCTTTCATCAATTTTAAGTGTAACGTTATTTTATAATAGCTGTTATGCTAAAGATGCTGAAGTGAAATTTCTAACAAATATTCCAGAAGGATGTCTTGATAAAAATATCATAAATAATCAAAACGTATCACTTATTGATTTAATTAAAATAGGAATATGTAATAATCCAAGTCTAAGAATTGACTACATTAATCAAAAAATAGCTGAAGAAAATTTAGGCTCGGCCAAATCTGAATATTTTCCCCAAATAGACATTAGTGCAAAAGCGCAAAAAAATACAAACAAAAGACAAGGCGAAAATAGTGTAGAAAGCGATCCTTATGGAATTAATGCTGGTTTGTCATTATTGTTGTATGATTTTGGGGGACGTTCATCTAGAATAGATACTTTTAAATCATATCTAGCGAGTGCAGGTTTTAATTATAATTCATCCTTACAGGATTTAATTTTATCAATACAAACATCATATTTTAAGCTATTAGGTGCAAAAGAAGATTTAGTTAGCGCCAAAGCTAATGAAGCTATGTATAAAAAGACATTTGATGAAGCAAGAAGAAAATATGATGTAGGACTAGCTGCTCTAAATGATAAATTACAAACACAAACAAGCTATGAGCAGTCTCGTCTAAAAGTAATAGAAGTAGAAAATCTTGTTAAACAATATCAAGGTGAGCTCGCAACAATTTTAGATTTACCACCTCAAACACAATTTAATCTAAAAGAGCCCCCAAAAGATAGAGATTTAACAGCTCTAAATGAAAAAGATACAATAGAGCAATTAATTGATATAGCAATCAAGGATAGAGATGAAGTAAAATCCCAAGAAATGTCATTAAATGCAGCAAATTCATCTTTGCAAGAATTAAGAGCTACACGATATGGAAAATTTGCTTTGTCAGCAAGCAGTGGGTATAATAATGAATGGAGAGATACACGGTATTATCAAAGAGATAACGTTATAGGTTTAAGCTATAATTTACCATTATTTACCGGTTTTGATACTACACATAAAATAGCTTCAGCTAAACAAAAAAGAGAACAAGAACGTATTGCTTTAGAAGATGTGAAAAATAAAATAAGAAATGAAGTATGGAGTGCTTATCATGATTATCAAACATCATTAAAGTCTTATGATGTAAGTAAAAAACTTCTAAAAAGTGCCGAAGAAAACGAAAAAGTTGCTTTCAAATCCTATGAAATAGGGCAAACAGATATTATAAATCTACTAACTGCGGAATCTCAATTAGCCGATGCAAGAGATACGCTTGTTGTAGCTTTTTATACAGTATTAATAAATAAAGCCAAATTATATCGTTCAGTAGGGAGATACTAATGCCAAAATTCAAATTTCTCAAAAAATTAAAACAATATAAAAAGTTAACAATAATAGCTATTATATGCTTAGCTGTAATTTCATTTAAAATGTTTTTAAGCGCTAATTCATCATTAAAAGAAGAAATGTTTGAATTAAGCGAAGTAAAAAAAGGCAACTTAGCATACGAGGTAACAGCAACCGGTAAAATAAACCCTATTAACACTGTAACAGTAGGCACTCAAGTATCAGGTATTGTAGAAAAAGTTTTGGCTGATTATAATGACGATGTAAAAGAAGGCGATGTTTTAGCTCTTTTAGACTCATCAACCCTAAAAGAGGATATGGAAAAAAGTCTTGCAAATTATGAATTAGCACAAGCAAAAGAAAGTAAAGCAAAATTAAATTTTGAGAGAATAAGTAAACTATACAAAGACAAATTAACAGCTAAAGCTTCATTAGAAGATGCAGAAATAGCATACAAAGAAGCCTCCGCAAGCACTCTTAATGCTAAAGCAAATTATAATATTGCTAAAAAGAATTTTGAATATGCAACAATTACATCTCCAGTATCAGGAACAGTAATCTCAAAAGAAATAGAACAAGGACAAACAGTTGCAGCAAGTTTCTCAACTCCAACATTGTTTCAAGTTGCTGAAGATTTATCAAAAATGCAAATTGAAGCAAGTATTTCAGAGGCAGATATCGGATACATAAAACCAGAAATGTCTGCCACATTTACTGTAGATGCATATCCAGATGATAAATTTTATGGTAAAATTCGCCAAGTAAGACTTTCTCCAACAGAAGAATCAAATGTTGTAATGTACACAGTAATTATAGAAATAGATAACAGCTCACGTAAACTTCTACCAGGAATGACAGCATCAGTTATTATAAAAGCTCAAGAAGCAAACGATGTTATGACAATTTCAGCAATGGCATTACAATATAAACCTTCTGCTAAGATAAGAGAAAGTATTAAAGTTAAAAAAATAGAAAATATAAATGAAAATCAAAACATTATTTATACTTACGAAAAAGGAAAAATTATTCCTAAAGTTATAACTAAAGGTTTATCAGATATGACCAATATTGAGGTTAAAGAAGGTCTAAATATTGGCGATAAAGTAATAGTAGAAGCAAATGAACCAAGGCGCAAATAATGGATAAAACAGTAATAAAAGTAAGTCATCTATACAAGACATATTTCATGGAAGGTGGTAATAGCCAAGAAGTGCTAAAAGACATCAACTTTGAGATAAAGTCAGGTGAATTTGTAGCCATAATGGGGCCTTCTGGTTCAGGAAAATCTACACTAATGAACATATTGGGGTGCTTAGATAAGCCAACTGATGGACAATACATTCTAGAAGGTTATGATATAGAAAATAAAGATGACAACGAACTTGCAAAAATTAGGGGCAAGACTATAGGTTTTGTATTTCAAAACTTTAATCTAATGATGAAGCGCTCTATTGCAGATAATGTGTCATTACCCTTAGTATACCAAAATGTATGTGAAAAAGAAAGATACAAAAGAGCCATTCAAATGCTAAAAAAAGTTGGCCTTATGGGATATCAAAAACGTCCACCATCACAAATATCTGGTGGTATGCAACAAAGGGTAGCAATTGCGAGAGCTTTAATAAATAATCCAGCAATAATTTTTGCTGATGAGCCAACAGGTAATCTTGATAGTAAAACCTCAAATGAGATTATGGAGCTTTTTGTTAACCTAAATAAACAAGGAATTACAATCGTTCTTGTAACACATGAAGATGATGTAGCAGATTATGCTACTAGAATGATAAAAATTAGTGATGGTCGCAAAGTATACGATGGTCTTCGCAAAGAATACAGCAAAGAAAAGGAAATCAAATGTTAAAAGCAATATTAAAAGAAGCATGGATTTCAATCTCCTCATATAAGTTAAGAACATTTCTAACAATGCTTGGTATAATGATAGGTGTATCTGCTGTTGTGATGATGGTATCCGCTGGACAAGCAGTACAACTACACATCACAAAATCATTTTCATCAATGGGTAGCAATCGTATATTCATTAGTCCTGCAGAATTGGTAACAGGAGGTGTTCGCGGTGGAAGAGGGTTACCAAGTGTTACTATAGAAGATGTAAAAGCACTAAAGGAATTAAAAGATGTAAAAACAGCATCATATGAAGCTCGCACAGCTGTTCAAGTTGTATATGGATCAAACAACTATGGCACAACAGTATACGGTACAAATCCAGATATATTAATTGTAAACAATGCCGAATTAGAAGACGGCGTTATGTTTACTGAAAAAGATGTAAAAAGTGCCCGCCCATATGCAGTAATCGGTCAAACTATGGTAAATGAACTATTTGGCTTACAAAATCCGATAGGCAAAACCATTCGCCTTAAGGGAAAGCCATTTAAAGTAATCGGCACAATTAAAGAACAGGGCGATGGTTTGTTTGGTAATGATATGGATAACTTTATATATATACCATATACAACACTTCGCCAAAGGTTAGCCGGTTCAGAGCGTCCTAAATACGTTGATATGGCATATGTTGTAGCAGATAGTGAAGATAAAATAGAAAGCGTGTCAAAGCGCATAGAATACCTACTCCGCACACGTCACCGCCTCAAAGATGGTCAAAAGAATGATTTTTCAATCCGCCCAATGACAGATTTTATCAACAAAGTAAGAAATGTCGGTTTTGTACTCTCAACATTACTTGCAGTAATTGCCTCAATTTCATTAATCGTTGGTAGTATTGGTATTATGAACATGATGCTTGTATCAGTAACTGAACGCACTCGCGAAATTGGTACAAGAAAAGCCTTAGGTGCACCAAACTCATGGATTATGACACAGTTTTTAGCTGAATCTATTTTAATCTCTTTCATAGGCAGTTTTATTGGAATGATATTTGGTGTAATAATTTCGCAAGTAGCAGGCAAAATATTGGGATTTGAAGTTCCAATCTCAATTTGGTCAGTAATTGTATCTGTAACAGTAGCGGTGGTTGTTGGTATTGCTTCAGGTTTAATGCCGGCACTAAAAGCTATGCGCCTAAACCCAATAGATGCCCTCAGATACCAATAGCAAATTTATCCAACAAAAAGCCCGCAATTAGCGGGCTTTTCTAATACATCAAATAAACATCTTTAAGCTTTTTCGCCTCTCAAACGTTTATACGCTTTATCATAACCAATCAAAGGCAACAAAGTTTTGAGCTCCGGACCATTTGCTTCACCGGTCAAAGCCATACGAACAGGGTGGAATAAATCTTTTCCTTTTCTGCCTGTAGCGGTTTTAACTTCATTAATCCAAGCTCCAAAAGTCTCAACACCAAAATCACCTTTGGGTAACATTTCAGATGCTTTTAATGTAAACTCTTTATCTTCAATAACAGGTTCAATTTCTTTATTGCAAATATTGTCCCAAGTTAAAACATCTTTTGCTACTTCCAAATTGCCCCTAACGTTATTCCAAAAATCTTCACTCACACCAAAGTTAACTTTTAATGCGCTATATGGCATATTATGAACTAGCTTTGTGCTAAATTTCTTCAACTCTTCGTCATCAAACTTTGGTTGAGAACGACCAATTTTATTAAAGTCCAAAGTTTCAGCTAACTCTTCTAAACTATAAAAAGGTCTAATGTCTTCAGACGTTCCAAGTTTTGCCAAGAAAGAAGAAATAGCCATAGCTTCGATTCCTTCTTCGCGCAACTCTCTAACACCTAGACTACCCAAGCGTTTAGATAACTTACCTTCTTTACCTGTTAATAATGGTAAATGCGCAAATGTAGGAACTTTACCACCCACAGCCTCAAACATCTGAATTTGTGCAGCAGTATTAGTAACGTGGTCTTCACCTCTAACAATATGTGTAATACCAAAATCAACGTCATCAATTACACTAGGCAAATGGTATAAATAGCTACCATCTTCTCTTATGATAATAGGGTCAGAAAGTTTATTCGCATCATATTTGCAAACACCTCTAACTTCATCATTCCAAACAATATCAGTATTAACAAGCTTAAAACGATAGTGAGGTTTTCTACCTTCTGCTTCAAAGCGAGCAATATCATCTTGAGTATAGTTAAGAGCTTGTCTATCATAAATAGGAGGTAAACCTCTAGCCATTAAACGTTTACGCTTAAACTCTAACTCTTCAGCAGTATCATAACAAGCATAGATTCTACCTTCTGCTTTTAATTTTTCTACTACTTCATCATAGCGAGCAACTCTAGCAGATTGTCTTGCTTCTTCATCCCATTTAATGCCTAACCAATTAAGTGCATCGCGGATTCCTTCTTCATACTCAGACTTAGAACGAACTTTATCTGTATCATCAATACGGAGCAACAATGTTCCGCCCATCTTCTTAGTCCATAGGTAGTTGAACAAAGCTGTTCTAATGTTGCCAATATGAATCCACCCTGTAGGACTAGGTGCAAATCTAACTTTAATATTACTCATTATTTTTATACCTCAAAAAAACACATTAAGAGCCATAATACCTATTTTTTTTATAATTTCAACGTAAAAATTGCAAGATTTTTTCTATTTTAAAATAAAAAGAAAAATATTTAAATTGAGATACTTATTTCCTTGACTCTGCAAAATATTTTAAATAAGCTTCACCCATCACATTTACCTTCCCCGTTGGGGTATGAAGATAAATCTATATTCCATAAGAGGATAAATGTTATTTTTATTTTTTTTTTTTTGAACTATTTAAGGGGACTTTTTATGAAAAACAATCTTTTATTAACAACGGCACTTGTTGCTTTATCAATGCCAGCATATGCAGGTCAAACTATCGATGCAGCATTAACTGTTGTATCAGATGGTTCAACAAATACAATATCAGCGAGTGAGTATAAGGAATATTCAAGAGAAGCTGGTAGCGGAAATGCTAGATTTGGTGTTATAGGATATTCTGACAATAAATCATTGCTACAAGTTATTGGTGGTACTTTTGAAAATAACCGTAATGACTATGTCGGAGGTGTTTTGGCAACAGGACTTAGTGGCTCATTAAATGTTTCAGGTGGAAGTGTATTCAAAAATAATCACAGTTACTATGATGGTGGAGCTATTGGAAATTATGGTGGCTTAAATATTTCTGGTGCAACTTTTGAAGGAAATACAGCGCAATTATGGGGTGAAAATTATGATGAACCTGTAACAGATGCTGAAGCTGTTGGTGGCGGAGCTATTTCTTTAGGTTCTGTTTCTGATACTGAGATAGCGAGCATTACAGATACTGTATTTAAAAATAATATATCAGGTAAGAATGGTGGAGCTATTGGTACACGTTTAGGCGCAAATGGAGATAACTCTGCAGCTAAGTTAAATATGGATGCTACATTTACAGGTAATGAAGCACACAACAATGGTGGTGCTATCTATAATACTTTCTATGCAGGCGAAAAAGGTGTAACCATAAAAGGTTCATTCGTAGAAAATACTGCTGGAGGTGATGGTGGCGCAATCTACAATGATGGCGAAAAAGATAAAGCTGGAAATAATGGTGGAAAAATGACCATTCTTTCAGGATCTGAATTTAAAGATAATAGAGCAGAAGGATTTGGTGGCGCTATACGTAATAGGTTGGGCGACTTAACAATAGAAGATGGCGTTACATTTTCAGGTAATGAAGCTTATACAGGTGGTGCTATAACTTCAGGCTCTTCTAAAAACTTAATAGTAGACACAATAACTATTGGAAGTGCTATATTTGATGGTAACCATGCTTCTGCAGATGCTGGTGCTGTAGGTGTATATAGAAAAGGTGTATTAACTGGCACCATATTCAAAAACAATACAGCTGGTATTACAATAGCTGGTGTTGAAGCCTCTAATGAATCAGATGGTGGTGGTGCGTTTATGCTAGGCGGTACAGCTAATGCAACATTGAACAATGTAACATTTGAAAAGAATCAAGCTTCAGGACGTGGTGGTGCAATTTCTGCTCGTCAAGATGCTGGCTATACTTTAACTGTACAAGAAAAATCTAAATTTGTTGAGAATAGTGCAGGTACTTACGGTGGTGCTATTGTTAACGTGTACGCAGGAGCTGTAAATGTAACCAACGTAGACTTTGAAAAAAATAGTGCAGGAAAATCTGGTGGAGCTATATATAATGGTGAGGCTATAAACTATGGTTCTTCATCTGAAGGTATAATGTCAACAAATCATGGTATTATTAATATCTCAGGTGCAAATAACTTTACCAATAATACAGCCAAAGAACTTGGTGGAGCTATTTATAATGACGATGGCGGAACACTTAATCTAGAAGGTACAAACGTATTCTCAGGCAACACTGCAGGTGGTAAAGCTAATGATATTCACAATACAGGTACACTCAATGTTGCAGGAAATTTAACACTTGATGGTGGTATCACAGGTAATGGTACAGTTGTATTCAATAACGCAACATTAAAAGCAACTTTAGATAAAACAACTATTGCTGCTAAAACTGTTACAATTAAAGATTCTACATTAAACTTAATCCTAGGTGATGATGTAAAAGTAGGTAAACATGATTTTGTTACAGCAACAGAAAAGCAAGATGGTGTATTTGATATCACTAATACTTTGTACAATATCACTCATTTAACAACAGGTGAAATTAATGTTGAAACAAAGTCAACAACAGAAATTACAGATAGCTTAGGTGTAACAGATAACGAAGCAAATGCTCTTATTGCTGCAACATCTGCTTCTTCTGAAAATCAAGATTTCAACAATGTAGCAAATGCATTGAGTGCAGCTGCTCAAGCTGGTGATGCGTCAGCAGCTAAAGAAGCTCAAAAACTTGGTGCAGATGTAAACCCAATCGTTTCTTCTCAAGAAGCAGGATCACACGATGTTCTATTTGGTGTAGTAAGCAATGAATTAAATGGTGATAGCGGTGCAATGGCTGGTATGTCATCTGGTGATGTATTCAAAAAGGCATCTGCTTGGATTCGTGGCTTGTTCAACAAAGCAGACCACGAAGCAACATCTAAATCATCTGGTTTCAATGCAGATACATACGGTGTTGCAATGGGTATTGATAAAGAAATCAACTCAGATACTCGTTTAGGTTTTGGTTATGCAAACAGCCAAACAGATATCGAAAGCGCTGGCCGTGACACAGATGTAGATACAAACTCATTCTTTGTATATTCTCAATACAAACCAGCAAATTGGTATGTAAACACAATTTTAGCATATAGCTGGTCAGAATATGATGAAACAAAATCTGTAATGGGCGCTAATGCAGGTGCTAAATATGATGTAGATACAATAGCTCTTCAATCTATGTATGGATATGAAACAAAATTCAAAGGTCATGACTTAACACCAGAATTTGGTTTCCGTTACTTACATACAAACCAAGATTCATACACAGATAAATTAGGCACAACAGTTGCTGAAAATTCTGAAGATGTATTAACATTAGTTGCAGGTGCAAAAGTTGCTAAGAACTATACTTTAGAAAATGGTGCAGTTCTTCGTCCAGAATTAAGAGCAGCTGTTACATATGACTTGTTTGATGCTGATAACAGTGCAAATGTTATGTTAGCAAATGGTGCAAGCTATGCTGTAGATGGCGAAAAACTTAACCGTTTAGGTTTTGAGTTTGGTGCAAAAGTTGCAACAAATGTAACAGATAAAGTAGAAGTGTCTGCAGGTTACCTAACAAGAGTTCGTGAAGATTATCAAGATCACACAGTAACTTTTGATGCTAGATACAACTTCTAATATCTTGCAAGTAGAAATAAGAGGGCAGAAATGTCCTCTTATTTTTTGTGTTTTTATAATTATTTTTTACTTGCAATTAGCCCTAGTTGATATTAAAAATATATACGAAGTAATTTTTAATTTTAGGAGATAAAATATGCCTTCAGTAGTTAATGGCGACTTATGTATTAAATGTGGAACTTGTGCAGGCGTTTGCCCAGTAGAGGCTTTCCATGTTGCAGAAGAGCAATATGTTGTAGACCCTGATACATGTATTGATTGTGGTGTTTGCATTTCAGAATGCCCACAAAGTGCAATTTCATCAGATGATGAAGCTGATGAAAAATGGGTAAAAGTTAATGCTGAACTAGCAAAAACAAGCCCTAGTGCATAATTAATTTATAAAAGGTTGTATGAGGCTTAAAAGAGGGCGAAACCTTTTTTAAGCCTTTAATTTTAAGGTGGTTTATGTCATATACAAACGATTATTTACTAGATAAAAAAGTAAAAATTTTTCAACCTATTGATGGATATCGCGCATCAACAGATGCTGTATTTTTATCATCCTTGCTCGATTCTAAAAAAGTGAAAAAAGGCGATACAATTTTAGATGTAGGCTCTGGTACCGGAGCTATATCATTGTGCTTGGCTTCTCGCCTAAAAGATGTTAAAATAACCGGAATAGATATCCAAAAAGATTTAGTAGAGTTATCCAATATGAGCTCAAAAGAAAATGGGTTTGATGATTTTTTGACATACATAAACACCGATATTCGCAAAAAAACATCTCTACCATCTGGCACATTTAGTTTTGTGATAACCAATCCTCCATATAGTGACCATGATATGCCATCACCAAATGAGAGCAAAAAACTAGCGCATAATCATCAAGATTTTGATTTAACGGGTTGGCTATCATTTTGCCTAAAAATGTTAAAGCCCAAAGGGTATTTGTTAGTAATCAATCGAGCAGAAGCAATAAATGAAATTATTACTGCAATAGATAAAAAAGCTGGCTCAATAAATGTTCTACCAATATACTCTAAACTAGGTCAAGATGCTAAAAGAGTGGCTATAATAGCTCAAAAAACAGCCAAAGGCATTACTAAAATATTGCCACCGTTTTACACTCATAACGAAGATGGCTCATATACAGACAAAGCCCAATCAATCCTAAGACTAGGAACAGAGTATTTTTAACGATAAAATAAAACCCCGCTATATGGCGGGGTTTGTTTTTCTTTACAGATTACTACGCATTTAATACTGCATATAACTCATCTACAGTGCGAGCCTTACGCAACTTTTCGCAACTACCTTCTGTCTTCAAAATTCTAGAAAGAGAAGCCAAAGCTGTTAAGTGATCTGCACCACTATTTTCTGGGCTAACAAGTAAAAATACTAAATCTACTTTTTTGCCATCAATAGCATCAAAATCAACAGCATCATCAAGTCTTGCAAACATACCGCAAACTTTAGTTAAGCCTTCAATTCTTGCGTGAGGAAAAGCAACACCTTCGCCATATCCTGTAGAGCCAAGATTTTCACGCTCCCAAACAGCATCAAATATAGTTCTCTCATCTAAGCCACTAATAGATGCCATCTTTTCAGCCAAGCTTTGAATAAGCTCGCGTTTATTGCTAGCTTGAACATTATCAAGCACTGCACTTTTAGAAATTATGTCTGCAACATTCATCTGCGTAATCCTTAAAATTAGTTATCAGATTTTGGTTCTACCCAACCAATGTTTCCGTCTTTACGACGATAAACCATGCTAATATGATTGTTAGCGCTATTTCTAAACATCAAAGCACATTCATTGCTTAGATCCATAAACATAACAGCTTCACTAACAGTACATACTGGGATATTTGCATCTGTTTCTGCAATAGTCAAAGGTGCATTTTCATTTACATCAATTTCTTCATTTTCTTCAACTATAGGTAAAACAGCAGCATAAGCTAACTCAGCCAAACCAACTTTGCTCTTGTGAGCGTTTAATTTAGTCTTATGACGACGTAAACGAGTAGCAACATGTGCATTAGCATTATCAAATGCAGAATACGGGTCAGAAGCAGCACCACTACCTTTTAATACAATGTTTTTAGTAGGGTGAACTGTGATTTCAGCACCAAAGTCTTCACCTTCTTTTGAAAAAGCTACAGAGCAGCTAAAAGGTGCGCTGAAGTATTTAGCAACAGATGTTTCTAAACCTTCTTCAACATGCTTACGCAATTTATCACTAACGTCTACTTGTTTTCCTGACAAAGTTACTTTCATTTTATTTCCCTTCCATTATTTTCGTTTTCTACTAAAATATTATTCTAGATTTCTCTAAAAAGTCAACAAAAAAGCCCAATTAAATAGAAAAATTATCACCAAGATATACTTTTCTTACTTCTTCACTATTAACAATCTCTTCTGGAGAGCCTTCCATTAATACAGAACCACCATGTAAAATATAAGCTCTATCAATAATATCAAGGGTTTCACGCACATTGTGATCTGTAATTAATACGCCTAAGCCACGATTCTTTAATTGTGCTACTAATTCTCTAATTTCTCCAACCGCAATAGGGTCAATACCAGCCAAAGGTTCGTCAAGCAAAATGTAATTAGGTTGGCCTGCGAGCGCTCTAGCAATTTCTAGTCTTCTGCGTTCACCGCCAGATAACGCTACAGAAGGAGATTTTCTCAAATGAGAAATAGAAAATTCATCTAAAAGTTCTTCAAGCATTTGTTCTTGTTTTTCTTTGTCATCAACAACAATTTCTAAAACAGCTTTGATATTATCTTCAACACTTAAATTTCTAAAAATAGATGCCTCTTGAGGGAGATAGCCAATACCTAATCTTGCTCTCTTATACATTGGCATATAAGTAATATCTTGTCCATCAATATGTACGTCACCATAATCAGGAGTAATAAGCCCTGTAACGCAATAGAAACAAGTTGTTTTACCTGCGCCATTTGGGCCTAATAAGCCAACAGCTTCACCACGTCTAACATTTAAAGAAACATTTCTTAAAACACTACGATTCTTATAACGTTTGCCGATATTAAAAACTTCTAAAATTGAATCTTGCGCATTCACACAGCTAGTCATCAGTACCCCCATAATTCTTATATCTATTTTTCTATCAGCTTTCCAGAAATTCTTCCACCTTTTTTTGCAACTAATCTACTTTTTGATGTATTGAAATCAGAAATTGCCTTGTCGCCACGAACCATATTTCCATCTTTTGTTATAACAACATTATGTTCTAACTCAGCAATATTCTTTTTGATATAATATACACCACTCTTCGCTGTTGCTACACTTCCATCTTGAGAAACTTTAACATCATCATAAAATCTAAATTCATTTTTGTTTTGGAAGTAAGTTGCTCTTGGTGCGGTAACAACATTGTGGCCTTTGCTAACTTTAACATTTTTTTCTAATGTAAAGGTTTGTTTTTGGCTGTCATAAATACCATAATCAGAAGTTGCTACATAACCACTCTTATCAACAATTTTTACATTGTTATAGAGCTTAACAATCTCATCAGTAGCAATGTATTCGCCTTTATCAGCATAAGCAGTTTTCCCATTAGAAATAATCTTAGCATTTCCATCGCTAAATGCTTTTTCTATCTCAAAGTTTTTTGTATCCTTAAAATACACAGTAACAACATCTCCATAAAGAGTGTTGTTGTTTTTTACAACAGTAGCACTATCAGATATAAACTTATTATCATTCATAAATAAGGTTGCTTTTTTAGGTGAATTTAATTTCATGTCATCACTTTTAAGATAAACATTTCCAATAAGAGTTATTTCACCTTTTTTCTTATCAAAAGTAAATCTATCTGCTTCAAAATAGCCTTTATCACCATTGCCAACTATTTTTTCATTTCCATAACCAGTTTCTTTTGCAAAGTTATAAAAGCCACTATTAGTCTTTACTTCCATTTGGCCATTATAATTAGCTACAACATCAGTGCTTAATTTGAGCTCCTGCTTGTTTTGATTATATTGTCCTGTTTTAGCAACTAAAGTGATTTTTTTATCTTTGTCTGTAGTCATTGCTTGCGGATTTGTTAAATCATACAACTTTTTACCAGCAGAAACTTCATCTATAGTATCTGCTTTTAATGTACTAAATTGATTATCCAAATCTGTTATTTCAAAAACGGTATTTTTTATATGAAATTTCTCAAAAAAAATCCTGTCTTTGTCAGCTAGCGCAATTGATGAATCTGTGTTTGTTTCAAAATCAAATAAAACAACACCTAATCCAAGCAACATAGCTGTAAGACAGGGTAAAAAAAGCTTGAAGAAACGCACAACTTTCATGCGTCTAGTGGTATAAATAGTTTCTTGCTTATCTAGTAGATTCTGTTCACCACTAAAAAAAGCATCAATTTTGTGCGTTTCAAACAAGACTAAGCAACTCCGGCTTTTAAACAATCATGAATATGAATTAAACCAATTGGTTTATTCTCTTCTACAACAAATAGATTTGTAATACCACGACCAGTATTATTCATCATATTTACAGCATCAACAATTAATGCGTCAGGACTAATTACCTTAGGATTCTTAGTCATAACAGTCTCAACCTTTTCAGATATAAGAACAGGAGACATCCAACGTCTTAAGTCACCATCAGTAATTATACCAATTAAGTCGCCATTATCATCAACAATACCAACGCAACCAAGCATTTTTTCGCTCATGATTATCAAAGCTTCTTGAACAGAAGTATCTTTTTTTAATAGAGGAAGCTCGTTGCCTTTATGCATAATATCAGATACTTTGCATAAAACAGCACCTAATTTACCACCAGGGTGTCTTTGGCGGAAATCTGTTGCAGAAAAACCTCTTCTTTTCATTAAATCAACAGCCAAAACATCACCTAAAACAATAGTAGCTGTTGTTGAAGATGTAGGAGCAAGACCCAAAGGACAAGCCTCTCCATTATCAGGTAATTTTAAAACTAAAGTTGAGTTTTTGCCTAAAGCACTTTCTGGGTTTCTTGTAATAGCAATAAGAGGGATGTTGTATCTTTTAGCATACATTAAAATGTCAGATAGTTCTTTTGACTCACCACTATAAGATATTGCGATAACAACATCATCATTTGTTATCATACCTAAGTCACCATGGCTTGCTTCACCTGGGTGAACAAAGAAAGATACAGTACCTGTAGATGCAAAAGTCGCTGCCATTTTTCTAGCAATGTGACCAGACTTCCCCATACCTGTAACAATAACTCTACCTTTAGTGTTTTGTAATAAATCCAAAGCACGAGATAGATTTTCGTCAAAACTGTTCTTTAACAGATTTAAAGTTTCAATTTCGCGGTCAATAGTTTCAACAGCATTCTTTAAATCATCTATATTCAAACAGTTTTCAGCTGTATTAGAATTAATCATTTTTATTTTTCCTTACAAAAATAATCTCACGCTCAACGCCTATCATGTAATTTATAAATGTGCAAGCATTATTTCAATGTTTTTGCATTAAAAGGTATGTTTTTGTACAAAAAATATACAAAAAATAACTAGAGAGAAGTGTGATAAAATGAGTAAAAACAATTAGTTAGAGGAAAACCAAGAGGATAAGTAAAAAATGTTACAAAATTACTATAAAGTCACAAAATTAAGCGTAAAATCAGGTTTTATGCTTTTTTTTATACTTTTTGCTCAAAACTGCCATTGTCTTTTTGTTGCCAATAATGAAGTTCTCCATCTGTTGATTTTATCATTTTCCAATAATCTCTGGAATTGTTTAATGAAATATCATCATTACCATCAAAAATATTTAGAACCCTTTCGTAGTTTTTTAATACATCTATACTTGGCATAGCGCCGTCAACAAGAATTAATAATTCAGCATTATTTTCATTGTCCTCAGTAGATGATAAAAAAATAGGCTGTTCAGATGCAAATCCATCTTTTTTACTACCATGAGGTAAAAAGGATTCTTCACTATAAGTCCATAATAAGGAGTTTAAAAATTCAACACGTTCATCATTTCCAACCAATATTTTAATTCTTTTTCCAGTTGCATAAGCTTTCTCGCAAAGTTTAGGTAGAACTTGCTCTAGAGGTGTTTTTTGTAAATGATAAAAATCATATCTAGTCATTTTCAGGCTCCAATTCTATATTTGCATAAAAAGTATTATCAATTCCCTGTATAAGCAAAGATATAGGTCTATAATCATCAACTATAGAGTTTCTTATATTATCTAAAAGATTATCTACAGAATATATATCTGATCTATCTGCCTCCAAAATAATATCGCCTTCTTCAATTCCTTTTCCAAACAATGGAGATTTTCTTTCTAGTTTCACAACAGCAAGGCCTCTAGGATTAGCTTCCTTAACAGCAATCTTCAATTCTGAAATGTAAAAAATATCATCGCCATATTGTTTTTGCGCATACATTTTACTCTCAATTAAGGCTTTGTTTGTTATGTTTTTTAATGTTTCTGCAGGCATTTCTTGGACTCTAATTACATTTCTTGTTTCTTGTCCATAACTAAGAGTTTTAAGTCTTAAAGCTTGTCCTGGTTCCATTGTTTCAGTAAATTGGATAAATTCATTTAAGTCATTAGCCGGTTTATCATTATAGAATGTTATAATATCGCCAACTCTAATTCCTTCTTTGAAAGCATTTGAGTTTTCATCTATTTCTGTTACCATAAAGCCAGATTTATCAGTATATTTATCAATTCCAATAGCAACTTTTAATCCAATCCATCCTCTTTTAACATGTCCTGTATCAATAAGCTGATTAGAAATCCAGTTTGCTATATTAGAAGGGAGTGAAAATCCCACTCCATTTGCCCCAATGTCTTTAAATATGGCAGAATTAACACCAATAACTTCACCATCTAAATTAAACAACGGGCCCCCAGAGTTGCCTTGGTTAATTGCTGCATCAGTCTGAATATACTGTTGTTCACCAATTCCAATGCTGCGCGATTTTGCAGATATAATTCCTTGAGAGACACTAAGTCCTAGACCATATGGGTTTCCAAAAGCTAAAATAATATCACCGATTCTAGCTTCATCTACATCGCCAAACTTAACAGGTTTGAACTTTGCATCTTTATCTTCAATCTTTAATACCGCCAAATCACTAGGTTTATCTTTGCCAATAACTTTTGCGTCGTATTGCTTATCATTATTTGTTATAACTGATATTTTCTTAGCGCCATCAATAACATGAAGGTTGGTTAAAATATAACCTTCTGTTCTAATAAAAAAACCTGATCCAAGAGATTCTCTACCATTCAAGGTTGGGTTTATCATCATATTATCTGTTGCATCATCTTCGGCAATAACTTCTTTTTGTGTTGAAATATTAACAACAGAAGGCATTACTTCATCTACTAAATCTGCATATGAGGTCATAGCAAAAGCATCACTAACAATTAATAAAGATGCAAAAAGAGATAAAAGACGCATAATTAATTACCTTTATTTTAATGATTTAGCAAAGAAGTCAAAAAACTCACCTTCTGGAGCAAGTACTAAAGATGTATCTCCGTCAAAAGAATTTCTATATGCTTCTAAAGAGCGATAGAAAGAGTAAAAATTAGGATCAACATTAGTAGCTTTATTCCATATTTCAGTAGCTTTTTTGTCGCCTTCACCTTTTATCTTTTGAGCTTCTTTTTCTGCAGTTGCAACAGTAATAGTTGCTTCTCTATCTGCTTTGGCTCTAATCTCTTGAGCAGCCTTTTCGCCATCAGCTCTATAACCTTTTGCTTCGCGAATACGTTCGGTTTTCATGCGTTCATTGATTGCTTGAGAAATATCAATAGGCAAATCTGCACGTCGAATTCTAACATTAGCTACATCAACACCTATTTGTGCAGCATCAGCTTTAACTGCTTCACTAATTCTCTTCATAATCTCAGTTCTTTTTTCAGATAAAAGCTCTAACAAAGTAACGGTAGCCAAAACATTTCTTGCAGATGAGTTTACAATTTCTTTAAGTCTGTTTTGAGCCTGATACTCATTACGAACAGTCTTATAAAATGTTAGAGGTTCAACAATTCTATAGCGAGAAAAAGTATCAACATCTAAACGTTTTTTATCTTTTAATACCACTTCTTGAGCAGGAGGTTCAAGGTTTAAGAGTCTCTTATCATAAAATACAACGTTTTGAATAAAAGGCACTTTCATTTTAAGTCCAGCATCTTTTACTACTCTAACAGGGTTACCAAACTGCAAAACAATAGCTTGTTCAGCTTGTTGAACAACATAAAAAGATTGTACTGCTAAGATTAAAACAAAAACTGCACCAAATATAATCAAATTTAAATTCTTCTTCATTTCAATTCTCCAAACAACTATTTCAATGGTAAGATTGGCATCATATTAGAACTCTTGTTACCTGGTTCCATAATAACCTTTTTAGTTTTTTTCAAAACATCTTCCATTGTTTCTAGGTATAATCTTTTAGCGGTAACAAATTTTCCTGTTTTGTATGCTTCATAAACAGAAGAAAAACGCTTTGCTTCACCCTCAGCCTTATTTATAACAGCCTCTCTATAAGCTTCAGCCTCTTGTTTTAATTTAATAGCTTGGCCTTCAGCTTTTGGTAGTACTTCATTTTCATAAGCTTCAGCCTCATTCTTAAAGCGCTCAGCATCTGTTTTAGCACGTTGTACTTCATTAAAAGCATCAATCACTTGTCTTGGAGGATCGGCCTTTTGAAGTTTTACACGTACAACATTTACACCAGTTTCAAAGTCATCTAATAGTCCTT
>JAZQTW010000018.1:0-17221 GCA_045630985.1 Alphaproteobacteria bacterium | reverse complement strand
GCAACAGCTTTAGAAGCTAAGTTACCTGTAGAAATTTATGGACGTTTTTGGGCTGGTAATATTGATGGAGAATATCTAAAAGGCGAATATATTCATGAGAATGAATTATCTTCATATTTCTCATCTGCAAAAATTAATCTTGTAAATGTAACAGAAAATGAATCAAGAATTGGGGTAATTCCAGCTCGTATATTTGATGTTGCGGCATCTAAAGGTTTTATTATTGCTCCATATAATGCTCAAATTGAGAAAGTATTTGGTGATGCTATTCCAATGTTCAAAAACGCAGACGAGTTAAAAGAACTTTATAATAAATACATTAATGACGACAAAGCTCGTGCAGAAAAAGCTGAAAAAGCATATAAAATTGCAGTTTCAGAATATAATGTAGATGCATTTGTTCAACGTCTAAACGGTCTTGTAGAGTTCTTAATTAATGAGAAAAAACTCTAATGATAAATAAAACAAAGAAAATAATTCTATCTTTGTTAATATCCATAACGGCAGTGGTATTTTTTACCCTGCCGTATTTAATGGATGTAAAAGTATTATATATCTATTCATCTCAACCGTTAAATACATATGAGAATGCTTATGTAAAAGAACTAGGTGAGTTGGGATATAAAATTAAGTATAATGTATCTTCAGATGCAAGAGAAGAGGGCGCAGCTATATGGTTTTATGCGCCTGAAATGATAAGGCAATTAAAGCAATCTAAAGCTAAGTATAATTTTTTATACACGGAAGAATACAATGTTGTAGATTTAAGCGATATAAATGAATATCCAATTATATTAACACCACATAAAGCATTGTATGAACATTATGTTCGCTCTAATATGAAAACAGCATTATTGGATATAAAAAATACCAAAGATGCAGCTGCAAAATTTAAGCAAATACTAGAATGGATTATGGCTAATTAAGCTGAGCGATTAATAATTTCAATCGAATCAAAAATTTCTTCTTCAATAACCTTATGTTCGATTCCATCATATTCTATTGCTTCCCAACAAATATCATGTTTATCAAGCCAAGATTTAGTAAAATCTAGAGTTTTGTATTGAACACATTTATCGCCAGATCCATGGAATAAATATACATTGGGCTTAGAATATAATTCCTTTTCTAACATATCCTTGCCACATATAATTCCTGCTAAGGAAAATATACCTCCCAATTTAAACCTTCTAGTTAGACCCGTATATATAGCAAGCATTGCACCTTGAGAAAAACCCATAAGATAAGTGCTTCTATTCGAAATGGTATATTTTTTCTGAATACTAGATATAAAAGAATTAACTTTTTTAGCAACATTACTAATTCTTGATCCAGTTTTATTATAAATATCAACAATTTGCTCGACAGATGATGCCGGATTTCTTCTAATAAGCTCTGGATCCAAATCAACTAGTGCATACCATTGTTTTTTCAATGGGTTCTTTTCGCTTTGAAGATGAGCATCTGGGACTATAATAAGAGTATCTTTTAAAGAATCTGCAAATATATTAGCATAAGGAATAATATCACTAATATAACTATTATAGCCATGCAAAAATATAATTAATTTAGTCGGATTTTCAGTATTTCCAAAAGTAGTATAGTTGAAATCTGTCATATCCATCTCCAAAAGTTTCAGATAGCTTCTTTCTATATATATATTATTAATAAATACCTAATAATTCAAATATTTATGATATTTAATATAATTAACTACATTTTTTTCAAAAAAATCTATTGACTTTTGAAAAAACTAGAACTAAAGTAGAACAAAATTAAACATACAGGAGGGAATATGTTAACACCTAAACAACATAATTTATTAATATATATTGATGAGTTTATAAAAGAACATGGTCATTCACCTTCTTTTGAAGAAATGAAGGAAGCTATAGGATTACGTTCAAAATCTGGTATACATGCATTAATAAATTCTCTAGAAGAGCGTGGTTTTATTAGAAAAATGGCGCATAGAGCACGTGCTTTAGAAGTTCTAAAACTTCCTAAGGCGGAAAGCAATGTGGCAGAACCTTCAAATGTTGCTAATGATAATTTAGATGATGACTTTTCATTAATGATACCATTGTATGGTAAAATTGCTGCAGGAACACCAATTGAGGCAATTGCCAATCCGTCAGAATATATCTATATACCTAAAAGTTTCTCAACTCAATCAGAGTTATATGCTCTAACAATTGAAGGTGAATCAATGATTGAAGCAGGAATTTTTGATGGTGATACCGCAATTATCCGTCGAGCAGATAGAGCAAATAATGGCCAAATTGTTGTAGCATTGGTTGATAATGAAGAGGCAACACTTAAGGTTTTAGATAAAAAGGCTGGAAATGAAGTTTGGTTATTACCTTGTAATAAAGACTATAATCCTATAAAGATAACTGCAGATAGGTTAAAGATACAAGGTATTTTATATGGAATTGTTAGAAAATATAATTAAGGAATAAGATATGACTAAAATTGCAATCATTACAGCAATGGAGAGTGAATATAATTCTATATTTTCATTGTATGATTTTAAATATGTTGATGGCATAGCCACTACAATAGCGCACAGTAAAAAAATTGAGCTTATTAAATCAGGTATAGGTAAAGTAAATGCTGCTCTTGCAACAGTTGCTGCATGTAATCGTAGTGCAGATATTATTATCAATACCGGATTAGCTGGTGGTATAGACGCATCGTTAAATCAAGGTGATTGTGTTTTAGCATCAAAGATTGCTTATCATGATGTTTGGTGCGGAAATCCAAACCAAATAGGGCAGGTGCAAGACTTACCTTTATATTTCAATTCTCCCCAAGAACTGTTAGGTAATATATTGTCATCTGCCTCAAATAATTACTTTAAAACCGGATTAATTCTTACTGGAGATCAGTTTTTAACAGATGCAAATCGCTTAAACGAGATTAAAAAACAATTTCCAGAAGCATTATCTGTTGATATGGAAAGTGCGGCAATAGCTCAAACCTGTTACTTAAATCAAAAACAATTTTTATCTCTAAGGATAATAAGTGATGTTGTTGGTAAAGTAGGGCAGGAAGATGATTATAATAACTTCTGGAAAAATATGCCTAAAAAAGCATCGGAAATGGTAGATATTGTAATCAAAGCTATCACTACAAACGAGATTCATTTTTAATGAATACAAATTATTATGTAGTTTCACTTTCTTAAAAAGAAGGAAAACCCACGTCATAGCCTACGTGGGTTTTCTTTATATATAAAACTTAATATTTGATATTAAATTTTTATAGTATTAGCGATTATTGCAACATACATGTTTAATAAAGTATAAGATATAGATGAATAAATAAAATATAAAATCATATATCTAATACCCATAGCTTTATAACAACCATCACAATACATTGCTATACCATGTGTCGTATTATTTTTATCTTCCTCATAGAAGAAAGATACTAACAATGTTTTTAACGAGTAGTAAACCCATGATAAAATAGCAAAAGCATTTGTTACAGAAAGCAATAAGTTAGTTACTTGGATTAATAGATAATTTTTATCAGCAACAGTTGCGTTTACATTTATATATTTATCAGATAAAGCTGTTAACACAAACATAGCAACTGTAGAGATTATTAATGGTTTAAAGAAACCTTTCCACGCACTAAAACCAGCATCATGTAAGCGACGAGTTACAAGAGATGTATATACAAAAATCTGCGCAATCAAAAACAATAATACAAAACCAGTATAAAATACTTTTCCAACAGTCATTTTATCTTCAATTATCGCAGGTGTAAGAGCAAAAATAGCAATAAAGAATAAAATAGAAGAAACTATGCTATTAATAAACATGAAAGCCCAGTTTTCATATCTAGATGTTCTAGCTTTATATTTGAACATATTTTTATAAGCTCTAGCCCAAGATGCAAATAGCTCTTTACCTTTGCAACAGCATTTTACAGCTTCTTTTTTCTGTTCAACAAATTTTTTAGCTTGAGCTTTTTGAGCATTTTCTTTAACAGTTTCACGTTTTGCACGAACTGGAGTAGCTTTCTTACCTAACTCTTCAACTTTCTCAGTTTTAACTTCAACTTTGCTAACAGGAGCTTTAGCTACTTTTTTAGCCTTTTTTGCTGTCTTTTTATTTTCATTTTCAGCTTTAACTGCAAGAACAGTTGCCATATTGTCAACATTTTCTTTTTGCAAAACAGAACTTTCAACAATTTTAGGCTCTGCAACTTTTTTCTCAACAACTTTAGGTGCAGCAACCTTTTTAGTAGCAGTTTTCTTAGCTACAGTTTTAGGAGCTACTTTCTTTTTCTCTGTAACAACTTTAGCTTCATCTTTAACTTCTGCTGTTTTAGCTTCAGTAGTTTGAGTTTTCTTACTAACCATTTTATCCCTCATATAAAATTAATATCACAATACATAATAATAAAAAACTTTAAATTTACAAGACGTTATCATCTTTAAACCACAACATATATAGTAAAAGATAAATCGTTAACTTTAAATTAAAATAAAACCTTGGCTGATTTGAACTTCTTTGTCTTATCGTCTAATGTAACACGCAAAACAGAGCAATTATCTAATTTTATTGTTTTCTTTAAGCAAGTTTCAGCAAAAATTCTAATAAGCATACCGTGTGTAACCAAAAGAACACTCTTTCTTCCATCATCGAGTAACTTATTAACTAACTTCATAAAACGCTGTTGAACATCACCAATGCTTTCTCCATTAGGATATTTAATCTCATAACGTTCCGGATTTTTTATATCATTAAAAGCTTGATAGATGTATGAAAATTTTGCTTGCAAATCACTGCACTTAACACCCTCAGCTTTACCGAAGTTCATTTCTCTTAATCGTTTTGTATAATGAATTGGCAAATCCAATCTAGCGCTAACAATATCACCAGTTTTTCTAGCTCTTTTTAAGTCGCTAGCGTAAACGGTTTCTATATGTTCTCCAGCTAATTTTTCGGCTACTTCATAAGCCTGTTCTAAACCTCTTTTATTTAAGACAGTGTCAGTTGCACCTTGTATGCGCTCCTTAGCGTTCCAATCTGTTTCACCGTGTCTTAAAAGGTATAAAATCATAGTTAATCAATGGTCCTAAACTAATAAATAAAACTCGTTAAGCTTAACTTAGAGTATATATTAAGCAAAATCAACCGCAAAACAACAAATAATCACATTAAACTTCAACTTTTTTCATAACGCACATAAAAAAGCCGTCAGTCTTAGTTGTAATAGGTGAAAATTTGAGCCATTTTGTACTGTCAAATGGATATAAAGGTATGTCTAAAACCTCTTTCCATAATTCTTTGTGGTCAACAGGGATAAAGTCTTTATGAGTATTTAAGAATTTTTCAATCTGTAACTCATTTTCTTCATCAAAAACAGAGCATGTAATATAAATCAATCTTCCACCAACTCTAGTCTTCTTTGCTCCAATTTCTAAAATTTCTGCTTGAGCTTGTTTTATTTCTTCTAGTTTTTGAGGTGTAAGTCTATGTTTTCCATCTGGACTTCTTCTCCAAGTTCCACTACCAGAGCATGGAGCATCAATTATAAAGCGATGAAAATCATTATCAGTAACTTCATGTACTGTTTTAATATTGATAATATCGAGTCTTTCTGCACGTTTTTTTATTCTAGATAAGCGTTCTTGACTAATATCATGGGCTAAAATCAACCCTTCATTATTTAGTAAAGCTCCAATACATAAAGACTTTCCTCCAGCACCGGCACAATAATCTACAATCTTATGATGAGGTTTAGCTTGGCATAAAAGGGATATTATTTGTGAGCCTTCATCCATAACCTCAATCTCGCCATCTTGATATGTCATGCAATTATTCAAATTTACTCTATCCTCAGAACGTAAACCTAAGGAAGAAAAAGGAGTAGGTGTAAAGAATAATCCTTCTTTTTTAAGTCTATTGCGCGCCATATCTCTTTCTACAAGGTTGGCTCTCACATCAACAGGAGCAGTAGAGTTAAGTGCATCAAGCAATTTTTTATTATTGAACTTGTTAAATAACCATAATGGACACTCATATAACGCATTTTCAGAAAAATCTTCAAACTCACTAGCATTACTTAATATGCTCTTTTCTTCCTTTGATAAAATTTCAGGAGCATATTCTTCTCCATTAAACAATAATTCTAAATCATTATCAATAAAGGCGCAAGCCACAAGAAGTCTAGCGGAGATATTATTCCCAATCATCTCACTATATCTTAAGCGATTACGAATAATCTTCCAAGAGTTATCACTAATAAAACGTCTATCTTTAGAACCAATGTATCTGCGTTCTTTGAAATATTTATCTAAAATTATATCTGCAGGTACTTTATCCTTAATTACCTCGGTAATAACTTCTATAATTGCCTGAATTCTACTAGCGTCTTTCATTTTTCCTCTTATTAAGTGATTTTGTTTTATCTAGCTATATCCTATTTTATACTATTTTCAAGTAAAGATTTACGGCTTACCCCCAGTAGATGTAATTTTTTATTGCCAAAATATAAAAAATATGATATAAGCGCCAAGAACATTAACAATTTGAAAGAAAAGATATGGAGAAAATCCTGGTATTAAATTCCGGTTCAACAACCGTAAAATTCCAGCTTTTTCAAATGAATAGAGAAAGTTGTTTTGTAATTGCTCAAGGTATAGCTGAGCGTATTGGTCTATCTGGCTCAAAAGTAACAATTAAGGCAGATAAAAAAGAAGAATATAATGCAGAAATTCCTCTATCAGACCATAAAGATGCAATCAAAGCTATTTTAGATTACTTATTAAGTAATGTATTAAAAGATGTTTCTGAGTTGTCTGCAGTTGGTCATCGTATGGGACATGGTGGAGAATATTTTGATAAATCTGTCATCATCGATGAAGATGTTATGCAAAAAATTCACGATACTGTTCCATTGCTTCCATTGCACGGTCCAGCATTCGTTCATGGCTTAGAAGCAATATTGGAGTTGTTGCCAAATGTATTACAAGTGGCAACATTTGATACAGCATATCATCAAAGTATGGATAAATCAGCATACACATATGCAATACCACAAGAATATTACAAAAATGATGGCGTGCGTCGCTATGGCTTCCATGGAACATCACATCATTATATAGCTCAAACAACTGAGGCGCTACTAGGCAAAAAAGGTAAGTTTATCTGTTGTCACTTAGGTGGTGGCTCATCTATAACAGCTATTGATAATGGTAAGAGTGTTGATACAACAATGGGATATACTCCTTTTGCCGGTATTATGATGTCAACTCGTTCTGGCGATATGGATCCATATATTCCACTCCATATTATGAAAACACAAAATCTAACACCTGATGAAGTAAATATGATGTTTAATAAGCAAAGTGGTTTATATGCTTTGTCAAAAGGTCATTACGATATGCGTGATTTAACACAAAGAGCAGAAGCAGGTGATAAAGATTGTGAATTTGCTATCAGTGCCTTTGTTTATAGTATACTAAAATACATCGGTGCATACGTTGCAGTATTAGGCGGTCTAGATGCTTTAATATTCACAGCAGGAATTGGTGAGAATAACTCAAAAATTCGTAAAATGCTATGTGAACGCTTGAGCTATTTAGGTATTGAGTTAGATGAAAATGCAAACTCAATTCGTCCAGCTCCTCAAGTAATAAGCAAAGAAAGTAGTAAAGTAAAAGTATTGGTTATCCCAGCAGCAGAAGAGCTAATGATAGCCAAAGAAACTTATGAACTACTTGAAGAAGAAAGAAGCAAAGAGCAAATTGCTGTGTAGTTTGTATTAATCTTAGTTAAAAGAGGCACAAAATGTGTCTCTTTTTTATTTGATTAAATAAAATTTAATAAACTTTATGCTATATAACATATAAAGTGAATTTTATGAGGTGATACATCATGAGAAAAAGTATACTATTATTGTCTTGTTCTTTTTTATTTATAACACAAGCTTATGCTACAGAAGTAGATCCAATTTTAGATGACCCAACCGAACATCTACAAATGGTAAAAGATGCATACATTAAAAAGTTTGAACAAATGGATGCCAATAAAAATGGTTCTGTAGATAAAGAAGAATACTTAAAACACCAATTTGAGGCTATGCGTGAAGCAGTGTTAACAACTTCCGGCTTTGAAGATGTAAAAGAAACTCAAAAATTAATAGTGCCAGAAACTGAAGCTGAAGCAGAGGTTAAAGAAGAACTTCCAACATCTAATACAACAGAAAATGTAACTCCAGAAAAAGCAAAAACATTAGATGATTTTTCTGCCACATTAGAAGAAATGGCTACATTTGATTTAGATTTTGATAAAGAATTATCAGCAGACGATACTGCAAATAAAAAACGTCTAACCAAAGAAGATGTAATGCCAGATATGACAGCAAAAGTAATAAAAGAAGAACCTCAAAAAGAAGAAACTTTAGACGAAGCCTCAGCAAGTATTGATGAACTTCTTAAAGAAGATACAGAATTAGAAGAATTGATTTCTAAAACAGAAAAACAATTAGAAGAAGCAAAACAACTCACTCCAACAACAAGTAGTGCTCCAGTAAAACAAGAGGAAATTACTTCAGCAACAGTAGAAGATACTAATCAAACAGTTGATATAGCTTCAATAGATACAGCTAAAGATGATGCAATTAAAAAACTTATTGAAGAAGGTAAAAAGAACTTACCTCATAAGGTTGACGATATTACAACATGTACAGATATTTCTTACAAAGACAATATGATTGTATATGATTATAGTGTAAATATGGATGTTGGTAGCTTTTCTGAAGATGAATTATTCTTATTGCGTGACCATATAAAGAAAGAAGCATGTCTTCCTATTTATCAAGAAAAATGCCCAGAATTTACTCCTGCATTTATCAAAAATGGTACAAACATAAGAATTAAATATATAGATAAAAATGGTCGAGAAATAAGTTATTGCGAACTGAATTCTGAAACATGTAAATAAAAATTCAAAGGCTGTGCTACCAAACACAGCCTTTAGTTTATCCTAAATGTATAATATTTTTACCAAATTTTTCTTCTAATGTATCAAGAACTTTACCAATACGCTCATCAGATTTTTTATCTTTATTAAACAAATTCATCTGCATATCATCTGAATAAGTCAAATTTGATAATGTAATGCCAACACTCCGCCACACAATCATTGGTGAAAACATTTTGTTTAATAAAGTTAGGGCAGGAGGGGTAATCTCTGTTTCTTGATTTGAAGCAAAGTCTAATTTAACTTTTTCTGTAATAACCTCAAAATTTTTTGTTCTAAGCATTACTTCTATAGTTGTAGCCCTAGCTCCTTCAAATCTTGCTTTTTTGCAAGCAGTATGAATATGCTTACATAAATCAGCTTTCAACACCTCAAAGTTTGTGCTAAACTCTTTTAATGCAGCAGTCTGCTGAATAGATAACGGTGCTTTAGCATACTTTTCAACCTTAAACAAAGAAGTTCCAGTCAGCTCAGATTTTAAGTCTGTTCCATGCTTTCCAAAATTAGTTTTGATCCAGTGGTCAGGCCGAGATACAAAATCAAGCGCAGTAAAAATACATTCTTCTCTCATCTTGATAAATAATTTTTTGCCCACTCCAGAAACATCTTCAATTTTAGTTTGTGCTAATATCTTATTTCTTTCAGCACTACCAATGGCAAATATTCCGCCATTACTTTTAGCCTTATCGCTTGCAAGTTTTGCTAAAATCTTAGTTGAAGATACCCCAATAGATAAAGGAATATGAAGCTTTTCCCAAATATGCTCTTTAATCTGTTTTGCAGTTTTAATATAATTTCTACCATACATTAACCGAGTGCTAGATAAATCTATAAAAGCCTCATCAACAGAACAAACCTCAACTTCAGGCGTAAACGACTTAAGTTCGCTCATCACTTTGTAAGATGTACTTTGATATAAATCATGGTTGGCTCTTACATATAATATATCCGGTACTCTCTTTTTTGCTATAAAATAAGGTTCGCCCATCTTCAATCCAAGAGCCTTAGCTTCTTTAGAGCGAGAAATCACACACCCATCATTATTAGATAAAACAGCAACAGGAATATCATCAAGCTTTCTATTAAAAGCTCGTTCTGCAGAAACAAAAAAGCAATCACAATCAGCTAGGGCAATATAACGTTTCATCTTATCCTCTATTTCGTATCTAATATCATAAAACAAAATGAGTCAATAAGTATGTTCTAAATATGTTCTATATGTGTGTAAAAAAAGACACTCATAAACGAGTGTCCTTAAAAATTAGTAGTTAAGCATTCTATAGCCTTTTACTTTGTCATAAACAAGTTCTCTATACTTGTTGTCGTAACGAACAGAGATTCTTGGAGCTCTAACCGAGTAAACCCTATAGCAATTACCAGAACGTACATAGGCAAATAGCCTGTATTTGTTATCATCCTTGATTAATATGTATTTATTACATGGAGTATCATCAAGTTCACTAGCGTTTTTTGGGTCATTTATAGGGGTAAATACAGAATAGCTATGATCAATCTTTATAAAACCACCTGTTCCAAAACTACATATAGCTTCATCTCCAGATAATGAGACGATGTCATCTTCAGAAAAAAGATTAATAACAATTTTACCATTCTCTCCATAAGCAAATGTAGCTGTATGAATTTGTAGTAGTTGAGGGTAAGGTACTCCCATAAGTTTACCATTAGGGTAATTAACCCCATAAGCTGTCCAGAAATTTCCTTCATCACAAGCTAAGAAAAATCTTCTCTCAACCGTAAAAGTCTGAAATTCATTCACAGGTAATGCTTTTACAGTAACTGTACGTTTTCCAAATTCATCAATAGCAAGAACTCTAATAATACTAAAATCCTTGTATTTATCAGGGTTTATTCTTTTAAATAGAGCAAAGTCTACATGAAAAACCATGATATACAATCTGTTGTAAGAATTAGGTGTTGCTAATTCGTAATGTGATGTAGGAGTAATTACAGAAATCGGGAAAGCAACAGCAAATAACACTCCAATAACGATTAGTAGTTCGTACATACTAAAAGCAAGAAAAACAATTCCAGCTACAAAAAGAACAAGAAATGTCTCTAATCTAGAGATAACAATTTTAGGTCGCAACAATGCGCCTAACCAAAATAATTTAGATTTGCACATAAATATAGAGTTTAGTTAATAATTTATTCAGTAAATTAATCATAGTATACAAAATATAAAATTCAAGTTATTTGTTAAAGGAGATTGATATGCAGAGGGTTGCAGAGTTTGAAAAAGTAAGTTTTGAGCAATTTAAGAGTGCTTGGGTTGATATCTTCTTAGATAGCGATGATGAAATAAAATATATTTATGATAACATAAAGCTTCCAACACGAGCAACCTCAGGCTCTGCAGGGTATGACTTCTTTATACCAATAAATATGAACTTAGCCCCAGGAGAAACATTTTTAATTCCAACTGGAGTTAGAGTAAAAATAGATGAAGGATGGTTTTTATCTGTATTTCCCAAATCTGGATTGGGTTTTAAATATCGCTTACAACTAGATAATACAGTAGGGGTTATTGATAGCGATTATTACTACTCAGATAATGAAGGGCATATGTTTGTAAAAATGACTAATAGTTGCACCAACAATAAAACAATTGAACTAAAGCAAGGTGCAAGTTTTTGCCAAGGTATATTCTTGCCATACGGCATAACCCATTCAGATAATGCCACAGGTGTAAGAAATGGTGGCTTTGGTTCTACATCAAAATAAAAAAAGGAGAGGTAACACCTCTCCTTAATTTTAGCTCAAATACTTGTTCCGCTTGGTTGTTAAATGAATGATGTTTGGCTTTTGGAGGACTTCTTTAGGCTCAGTTTCAAACTCTAATGGTTCGAAATATTTACCCCTTACTTTGTCCTGCTTGAGAATAAACTTTGTTCCACCGATTGTTACACTTTCGTTTAATTTTATCGGCAAGTCATCCAGATCATCTGTATCAAGGTCATTAAGAATATTTGCATCTTCATAAGATACAGAAAATAGCCCTGGCTCATCTGGATTGTCTTCTGATTGAATTAACCAGCATACACACAAAGTACCATTAGCCTTAGGACTGACTATTTTTACTGGGCGAACTTCTGTTACCTCAATACCACGAGCTTTCATAACCTCCTTAAGCTTTTCTTCAGAAGATATGCAGTTAATCTTTCTAATTGCTACTTCATTGTTTGTCATGATAACAGGTTCATACACACCATCATCACAAGCAAGCATAAAGTTATCAGTAACCTCAGGCTCTACAGGATTAATATAAGTCATAAACTCATTATCTTCCTTAAAAACCGGAGCTAGAGCAGTAATAAATGCATCATCTCTCTCAAAAAGATAAACCCAACAAAGGATATCCTCAACTTTAGGGTGATTTGTCTTAAAAAAAGCCAAAATCACCATACCTTCAGCCTGACACTTTTTTAGAAACGCATCATGCGCCTCACGAGAGTCAGCAAAGGTTAGTTTACTAACATCACTTGAATATTCCCAAGGATTAGGAATTTTACCAAGATTGAAGTTGTTCATAATACAATAATTTTTTTTTTATATGAAACACAAAAATATATATCTAATAAAATCTTAAAACACAAAATGATGTACTTGACAAAAAAAGTCAAGAGTTTTTTTACGAAAATAAATGCTCAACTCAAAGATATTATTAAATTCTTAACTACTTCCGCCTTATTATGTACAAAAAGTATTGCATGAACTAAAAAAATATGATACAATTGCTCTATACAAAAAGGAAAACAGGAGAATAATAATGATACTAAATACAGGAAAATACAAAGAAGAAGCAAGTGTTCTTCATGTTGAAGATATTGTAAAAAATCCTTTAAATATTATGCGTATCAAATTGTCTGAAAAGTTCTTAAATCCTGATGTTGATAAATTAATTACAGTAGATTACATAAGAGAATTTCACGCTGAATTAGAACAACTGTTTAAAAAAAAGGATGGTGGGGAAGAAATATTTGCTCGTCATAAAGAAAATTTTGAATATTTTCTAAAAACAGGTGAGCCCAAAACCCCATTAAATTTAGAAACAGAAGAATCAATGTTATATTGGGGAAGTGTTTTAACATTATTAGCTATACATCCTGAAATGCAAAACAATTGGGAAGATAGATACGCTTTTACAGATATTAGTAAAAGTACTCTTTGGAAAAGAATAGAAAAAACAAGCTATATGCAAATAAACTTACAAAAACATGCCTATTTAGTTTCAAGATGCGCTTGCGACCCAGATGCAAAAATGATATATGGCTCACCTTTTGAATACCCTAATATTGGTTATTGTTGTTCAACAAACCCTATAACTAATAAGAAAGTAATATATGATGATATGCTATGGACCTTATTGCTAGGAACAGATGCTTCAGCAACAGCAATTGGTCATGAAATCGCCCATTCGCAAGGATCACAACATCATTTAACTCCACGAATGAAAGTAATTGAAAAAGAAAGAGAAGAGGCGCAAAAACAATACGAAGATGCATTAAAAAGAAATAATAAGGGAGAAGCAGTACAGCTTACACGTAAAATTTTACAGTTAAATTTAGAATATAAAATGCGATACAGATTTTATGATGAGTTGGAAAATATGTTTGCTAATCGCTATACTGTAAATCGCAGTGGATATTTTGATAGAGCTCACTTAAATGAGTTAGAGACCAATATTCAAGCAGGTAAAAAGTATTTTGAGAAAGAAACATTAAGAGATGCAAAACAAAGGTTTAATGAAAATGTAATGGACCGCATACAGCATGTTAAAGATATTGCAAGAAATAGCTTTTTCTGTAATAATGGCTTAGTTGAAAGTGACGTTACTGATTGGCATAAAATAGGTCTATTCCCCGAACTGTTAGACGGTGTAAATAAAGGGGGAGATAAAATGAGAGCGTTGGAAAGTTTTAGTGAAATTCGTCGTATTTGTAATATGTTTGAAGAAAAACAACCAACTCCTGGCTTAGAAGATATAGCTCCTCGATTGTACAGGGATACTATGAAAAGATTAAGCGAAGAGCGAATGGAGTTAGTAGACGAGTTTTTTGACATGTTTGTTGCTCATCATATGGAAGAATTGTATAAAAAGCAAAATAATGAGCTCGAGCAATTGTTGAATTCACTAGAACAAGATAATAAAGATCAAGAACAACAAGGCCAAGATCAAGACCAAGATCAAGGTCAAAGCCAAGGTCAAGGACAAGGCCAAGGTCAAGGTGAAGGCCAAGGTCAAGGTGAAGGCCAAGGTCAAGGCCAAGGACAAGGTCAAAGCCAAGGCCAAGGTCAAGGTGAAGGTCAAGGACAAGGACAAGGTCAAGGCCAAGGACAAGGTCAAGGTGAAGGCCAAGGTCAAGGCCAAGGACAAGGTCAAGGTGAAGGACAAGGTCAAGGACAAGGACAAGGCCTTGGAGATGATGGAATTAATAATCAAGCTCATGATAATGGTGATAAAGCAGGACAACCAGATGAAGATGGCAAAGAAAAAGCCCTAACTACAGAAAATCAAGAAGATGGTCAGCCTCATCCAGGAGATGATCCTGATGGAGATAGAAGCTGGCAAGAAAAAATGCCTAAAACAGAAGATATGAAATTACCAGATGTTAGACCAAGAAATCCGCTAGAAGGTAAAACAGATGAAGAAATAAAAGAAATGCTTGAGAAAGCAAACACTGTTGCTGAGCTAAAAGAAGATTATGCAGAAAATCATAAAAAAGAAATAGAAGAACAAGAAGAAAATGAAAAAGAATTAAGAAAAGAAAATGATGATAACAATGGTCCAAGACGAAGAAAGCGTACATCAGGTAGTAACATTTATGAAAATCATAAACATATAGATCCATACTTGATAAGTCTAGAAGAAATGGAACCAGCTGGTAGTAAAAAAGCAAGAGAATATCGTTCGGGTAATTATAACGATTATCAAAACTACGTAGCTCAGTTCACTAGTGAGATAAAAAGAGCTAAAAAGCTTATAGAAGAGATTATTACTCAAAAAAAATTAGAAGGAGTTGAACGAGGGCGAGACAGTAGAAGACCTAATAGAACATTAACTCCAGGTCAATTACAAAAGCAAAGAGCAATTAATTTAAAGAAAAAAATTGCACGTGGCGAACAAGTTACAATACAAGATTATGAATATTTCGATAAAAAGCGTAAATGTAGAGATATAGAATTGGCTAAAGAAGTTGAAATATCACCAACTAACATTTCTATTATAATTGATAGTTCAGGGTCAATGTGTGGAGCTCCATTCGATAATGCTATAAAAATTGCCTGTATTTTATATGAGGCAGCTCGCGAATTTAAAGAGGTTAGTTTGTTTGTATACGCAATGGGAGATCCAACACCAGTAACTATTGCCCACCCAGATATGTCAACCAAAGAAATTTCCACAATGTTAGATGCTGCAAGAAAGCTAAATGGTATGGGATGTTCAGACCGTTTAATTCCATCAGTTATCAAAACTCTTTCTGATGTTACAAAAGAAATAGAGCATAAGCCCGGACAAAAAGGTAGTTATACTCATATATTCTCAATCACTGATGGAGGTAATAATGACTATTACGGTGGTGATGGTTACAAAGTAAATGACGTCTTGGGTAAAATGATAAGAGAAAACCCTCAAATCACCTTTGATAGCTTATTTATCTGCAATTATGAGGGAGAAAAAAATTACACCAAGCCACTAATTAATGAGTTAAAAGAAGAGGGTATTACACAAATGGATTATGTTGATGTAACCTCAGGCGAAGTTATTCCAGAAAAAATTATTGAAATCCTTAAAAAACGTATGCGTAACAGCGGTAAAGATGAAAAAGGTAAAGAAATAAAGTTACGTACTAACCGTCAAGATAAACAAAGTATGGAGGCTATAATAAAAGAAGTATACGGCTCAAAAGAGATATAAAAATATTTGCGTTAACTAAAAATTTATGATATAATATATAATATACCAGTAATTTGGCAAACTAGGGAGAAGAATAATGGTAAAAGAAAATCAAAAAAAACAAGAAATTACTTATATTGAGTTAGGCTCAGAAGCATATCCAATTCCAATAAGAGCCAAATTTGATGAAAAAAGTGGTGAGTTAGAGTACATTAAATGGCTTGCCTCAAATGAAGAAGCTATTTATATTCCAACAATGCGTACAGATGAAAGTCAGGAACAGCTTTATGGGCGTTTTATGCGTGATGTTGTTTCGGATCCTGTATTGTTAAGAAGTATGGAAGAAATGTTATGTCGTACTGACAGTACATACGGTGATAAATCAGAAAAAAGTTCAGCTCTTACAATGGTTGGTGACCCAGGATGTGGTAAAACCTATCTTGCATCTCGAATAGCTGAATTATTACACCCACGTGGTGCTTTTAAGGTAGATTGTCATAACTTGCCAGAACCAGAACGTTTATATCAAAAAACAACTGTAAGTATTGGAAGTAATAATAAAGTACAAGCTGTTAGAGCTTACATTGATCGAGCTAATAATGAAGCTTCTGACATTAAAGTTCCAGGAGAGCTCATTGCTAAAATAGCTAAAGAATTTGGTAATAAATATGTTAGTAAAGAAACAAAAGGTGAAAAAGCTATAACTGTTATAGACTTTGAGGGGATTAAAGATGCTTTTTCTTCTCAACATGTTGCTCAAGTAATGAGTGAAATAATCGAAACTTATGACATTCCTTATGAAGAGGATAAGGGAAATATTGGCTTAAGTTACCAAAACGGTCCACTATTACGAGCTTTAGCAGATAAAACATCTCCAGATTATGGGCGTCCGATTATCCTAGATGAAGCAAACCGTATTCCAGAGGTTGATGCTTGGCTAACAATTAGCGCCTTTTTCTCAGACCCTAATGTTAATGAATTAAAACTTCGTGGTGAAGATGATAGAGAATTTGTTATAAAACGTAAAGATTTGCCAGAGAACTTCTTGTTAATTAGTACAGCCAACCCTGCCACTGAAGAAATGGGATCTAGTGCACAAACTATGACAAGACCAATGGTTTCACGTTCTGGTGCTAATATTGATATTATAACCAGTGGTAGAGCAGAAAAACACGATTATATCTCTCGTACCCTAAAGCACTTAACCGGTGTTCCTGCATATATGTTATATATGAGAGATTTAGAATACTATCACAATGATAATAATATGAAAGAGCTTGCAGAAAATCTTATGTATCTT